>JAFLCL010000522.1 GCA_017303575.1 Deltaproteobacteria bacterium | reverse complement strand
GGCTGTGTCGTATTTATGTCTCATATGCTTTTATACGGAGTTATAGGCGGTTAGGACTCACCCCCGACTTCACTACGTTCGGCCACCCCCCCCTCGCGGATCTGCGCGCCGTGGAGGCCGACACGCACGCCGCCCGCGTGTCACGCGACGCGGCGTGGGCCGCGTTCGTGCCGCGGGTCAGCGCGTTCGCGCGCGAACGGATCACCAACGCATCGGGCTTCGGACCTGGCGCGATCTGGGCGGTGGGCGTGCAGGCGTCGTTCACCCTCGACTTTCTGCGACCTGCGCAGTTGGGCACACGCGAGCGTCAGCTCGAGCTCGCGGAGCTCCGCGCGGAACGTGCTGCGGACACCGTGCGGACCCGCGCGATCGAGGCGCGCGCTCGTCTCGTCGGCGCGCTGGCGCGGGTGAGGGCCGCGCGGGCTCAGGAGAGCTCGGCACTTCGGGCGCGCGACGTCTCGGTGTCGCGCCTCGAGAGCCAGCTCGGCACGCAGCTCGACGTGCTGACTGCGGAGCGAGACCTCGTCTCTGCGGAAGGATCGCGCATCCAAGCGGAGGGCGACCTCGCGGTCGCTCGGCTCGCGTACCTCGTGCGCACCACGGGATCGATCGACGGAGGTGGCCGATGAGCGAGCCGGTGAGACGCGTGAGCAGGAGCGCGCTCCGCGGGAGCGGCGGACGCATGCGCCTCATGGCGCTGCTCGGTTGGCGGATGATGTTCCACGACCGCGCGAAGCTGATCGGCACGCTGCTCGGCGTGATCTTCGCCGCCGTGCTCGTGAACCAGCAGCTCGGCGTGCTGATGGGCCTGCTCCAGAAGAACACGATGTTCGTGGACAACGCCGCGGCGGACGTGTGGATCTGTCCGCCGTCCACGGAGCAGTTCCAGCCCGGCGCCCGCATCTCGATCTACACGCTGCAGCAGGCTCGCGTGATGGACGGAGTGGCGTGGGCCGAGCCGCTGCTCGTGGGCGGATCGACGATGCGTCTGCCCTCGGGTGGTGGTGAGGCCGTGACGCTCGTGGGCACGCGCGCTCCGCGCTTCGCGGGCGGTCCGTGGAACTTGGTGGCGGGCGATGCGCGATCGATCACGCAGGCCGACACCCTCATCTTCGAGGACTCGCAGCGGCGTGACCTGGGCGGCGTGAACCTCGGCTCGGTGCGCGAGCTCGGTGGGCACCGCGTCATCGCGGGCGGCTTCACCTGGGGCCTCGGTCCGTTCGGGCCGCCCTACGCGTTCGCCGAGTTCGACACCGCGCGCGAGATCCTCCGCGTGGGGCCCGACGAGACGGACTTCGTCCTCGTCGGTGTGCGCGGTGACGCGCGGGCGACCGACGTCGCGCGTCGTCTCCAGCTCCTTCTGCCCGACACCCGCGTCATGACCCGCGAGGAGTACTCGAGCACGATCGTGCGCGCGCTCCTGCGCGATCAGCTCGGCATCTCGTTCGCGACCTCCACGTTCTTCGGCGTGATCGTCGGCTTCGTGATCGTGGCGTTGTCCATGTTCTCGGCGGTCGTCGACAACATCCGCGAGTTCGGGACTCTCAAGGCGATGGGCGCGACGACGTTCGATCTCGCGAAGCTCCTCTTCGTCCAGGCGGTCGCGTATGCGTCCATCGGCTGTGCCTTCGGCCTCTTCCTCGTGACGCGCATGGCCGAGGGCATCCGCAGCGCGAACCTCGTGCTCGTGCTGCCGTGGTGGATGTTCGCCGGCACCTTCGGGTTCATGGTGCTGCTCTGCATCGTCGCGTCGTCGCTCGCGCTGCTCCGCGTGCGGTCGGTCGAGCCAGGCATGGTGTTCCGATGAGCGCGGCGATCGACGCCAGCCCCGAGGTCACGATCCTCGCGCGCGGCGTCACCAAGACCTACGGCTCGGGCGCAGTCGCGTACCAAGCGCTGCGCGGCGTGGACTTCGAAGCGCGGGCGGGCGAGTTCGTCATGCTCAACGGGCCGTCGGGCAGCGGCAAGACGACGCTGCTCTCGATCCTGGGCTGCGTGCTCACGCCCACGAGCGGCGAGGTCCAGCTCTTCGGCGAGACGATCTCGGGCCGCAAGGAGAGCGCGTTACCGCGCCTTCGCCTCGCGTACATCGGCTTCATCTTTCAGGGCCACAACCTGATCGCGTCGCTCGACGCGCGCGACAACGTCGCGCTGCCGATGCGGATGCGAGGTTACGGCGTGCGCGAGGCCAACCGCGAGGCGGAGCGCCTGCTCGAGCGCGTCGGCCTGTCGGACAAGATCGATCGACAGTCCAAGGAGCTCTCGGGTGGACAGCGTCAGCGCGTGGCCATCGCGCGCGCGCTCGCGGGCTCGCCGCCCATCGTCCTCGCCGACGAGCCCACCGCGAGCCTCGACGCCGAGACCGGCGCGACCGTCACGAACCTGCTCAAAGAGCTGGCGCGCGAGGCTGGGCACACCGTGGTCGTCGTCACGCACGACAACCGCATCTTTCACCTCGCCGATCGCATCGTTCACATCGAAGACGGCCACATCGTCGATCACCCGGTCTGAGACGGGGTCCAACGGAGCATCCATGTCCTCTCTCAAGAAGTACGCAGGCACGATCGTCCTCTTGCTCGTGGTCGTCACGCTCGGGGTGGTCATCACGCGCACAGCGCTCGCCGGACCGCAGACCTCCCCACGCGAGGTCGATCGCGTCGCCGCGGCGCGCGAAGAGGTCCCGCCGGGCCAAGCGGTGGACACCCGGCTCGATCGACCGGAGGGTGACTTCGTGGGCGGGCTCGGTGTGATCGAGCCTCGTGACCCCGAGCTGCGCCTGTCTGCGGGCGTGCCCGGTCGCATCGCGACGGTGCACGTGGTCGAAGGGCAGAGCGTCGAGGCGGGCGCGCTCTTGGTGTCGATCGAGTCGGCGACCGAGGAGGCGCAGCTCGCGGCGGCCGAAGCGGAGGTCGCCGTCGCGCA
>JAFLCL010000521.1 GCA_017303575.1 Deltaproteobacteria bacterium | reverse complement strand
GTCGTCGGAGGGCGCGATCGACGTGAGCGCCTCGTCCACGAGGCTCGCGCGCTGCGACGAGAGGCCTCGTCGGGCGAGCACGGGCTCGACGGCCAGCGTGAGCTCCACCGCATCGTGGGCACGCCCCAGCGAGATCGCGGTCGTGCGCGCCCGGAGGAAGTGCTCGAGATCCCGGGCGATCCGCGCCTCTTCGGCCACACCCCCCGCGCGCGCGGCGCGCACGAGGCGCAGGTGGTGCTCCGCGTGCGCGATGCACGCCTGGTGGCGCAGAGGCTCCTCGTCGAACAAGCCCTCGGCGACCTCGCGAATCGTCGCGAAGAGCGCGTAGCGAGTGGGATCCGTGCCGGCTTCGACGCGCACGAGCGACGTGCGAACCAGCGCCTCGAGCGTCTCGAGCGGCGTGACGTCTCCCGTGCAGAGAGGAGACAGGACGGCCTCGGCGGTGTCGAGCGCGAAGCCGTCGTCGACCGACGCGAGCAACGCGAACGCACGACGTGCGGGCGGATCGAGCAACGCGAGCGAATCGAGCACCGCGCCTCGGACCGACGCGTGTCGCTCGCGCACCACGCCACCGGAGAGCAGCGCGAGCGGACGATCGAGACGCGCGCTCAGCTCCTTCGTCGAGAGCACGCGCGTGCGCGAGGCGGCGAGCTCGATGGCGAGCGGCATGCGGTCGATGGCGTCGACGATGCGCTCGACCAACCCGGGCTCGCTCTCGCTCGTCGCCATCACGCGCACCTGTGCCGCACGATCGAGGAAGAGCGTGCGTGCATCGCTCGGTCCGAGAGAGCCCACCGTCAGGGTGCGCTCTTCGGGGAGTCCGAGCGCGATGCGCGAGGTCACGAGGAAGCGAGCGCTCGGCGCGAGCGAGAGCCAGTGCGCCAGCAGGCGCGCCGCGGGTGTGGCGATGCGCTCGAGGTCGTCGAGCACGACGAGCACCGGGCCGAGCCGCGCGATCGCGCGGGCGATCTCCTCCGAGCGCTCGCGCTCCGAGGCTCGACCGGCGAGGGGCACCTCGAGCACGCGAGCGACCTCGGCCATCGCGTCCTCGGCCGAGCGCGCCTCGGCCAGCTCCACGATCCACACGCCGCCGCGGCCCCGTCGAGCCAGCGAGTCGAGCCGTGCGCGGGCGTGCTCGATCGCGAGGCGCGTCTTGCCCATGCCGCCAGGGCCCACGAGCGTGACGAGCCGCGCGACCTCGAAGGCATCGACGATCGCGAGCAGCTCGTCGCGGCGGCCCACGAACGACGACGCGGGCACACGGAGGTTGGTGCGACGAGCCTTCGACGTCGTGCGCGCGGCCGGCATGGAGGCTCAGCTCCGGAGGAGCGAGAGGCTGAGCGAGAGGTGGCCGTCGGCGGCGCGGAGCAGGCTGTCGACGCCCTCGGGCCCCATGCCGGGCGTGGCGAGCGCGCGCCTCCGTACGTGCACGCGCACGCTCTCTCGCGCCTCTTCGATCCAGCGCGCGACAGTCCCGCGGTGCACGCCGTACATGCGCGCGATGGCCTCGCTCGCGACGTCCTCGACGAAGTAGAGGTGGAGGACGCCGCGCCTCTTGTCGTCGAGCGCGCGCAGGCCCTCCTCCATCCACTGCTTGAGGAGCGCGCGGCTCTCGGCGCGCACGTACGCGCGCTCGGCGTCGTCGAAGATGGCCGCGTCGATCTCGCCGTCGGCGCCCGCGTCGTCACCGCGCCTGCGCTTGAGGTCGTAGGCGAGGCGGATCGCCGCGACGATCACCCAGTGCTTGAGCGGCCCGCGCCCCGCGTACGCCGCGATGCGGGGCCCGTTCTGGCCGTCGCTCACGAGGAGCTTCACGCGCAGCTCTTGTCGCACGACCTCGGCGAAGCTCGCGTCGCGGTCGATGCGGGCGACGGCACCTCCGATGCTCGCCAGCACCTCACGCTCGAAGAGCGCGACAGCCTCCGCGTCACCCGCCGCGAGCGCGACGCTCCACGCGAGATCGACGAGGGCGAGCGCCTCGAGCTCGGCCTCGGAGGCCGGATCGCCCACGCACTGGAGCACGCGCGCGGTGAGGTGCGTCGGATCCACCTGGAGCTCGGGCCAGCGCGCCCGCGCCTCGTCGAGCGCACGCTCGATCCGGGGGGCGATCGGGACGAGGCCTTCGTCGGTCATCGGTCCCCACTCTCGCACGCGGAGCGCGCGCGGCGAGGCCCGAAATCGCCGTGAAAACAGGGCTCTGCGAAGAAACGGCGACGGCGACGAAGAAAGTTCGCGACGGCGGGGGCGCGGCCGCGTCCTCGGGGTGACCGGATCGAGCGCCACGAAGGCGACCCGAGTCCGGAAGGAGCTCTCTCGCCATGTCGTCCTCGACCCTCTCGTGTCCGCCCCGTTCCTCTTCGATCCTCTCCCTGCTCCGCGGATCACGCGCCGCGCTCGCGGTGATCCCGATCGCGCTCCTCGGCGCGAGCGCGACGGGATGCCGCCGTCGTGCGCGCGAGACCGACACCGTCGTCGTCGCCGGCGGCGCGGGCGGCGAGAGCGCGTACATCGCCGGTGCCGTGGGACCGCAGCCGACCACGATGGTCGTCACCGGCAGCCCCACCCCTGCCGCGCTTCGCGAGGCGATCGCGCGCGCGCTCGGTGCGCGCCGCTACGTGATCGAGTCGGAGGAGGGCACGCGCCTCGTGGCGCGCTGGAGCCCGCGGCGCGTGTCGATCGCCGTCGCGATCGACTACTCGCCGACGCAGGTCTCGATCTCCTACGTGCAGTCGAGCGGCGTGGACTTCGGATCGGATCGTGGTGTCCGCCAGTGGGACGGCTGGATGCGTCAGCTCACGGGCACGATCCAGGAAGAGATCGCGCGCCCCGAGCGCGAGCGTCAGGAGGCGGTCGCGCGCGCCGAGCAGCAGCGTCGCGAGGACGCCCAGCGTCACGACGAAGCGCAGCTCCGGCAGCAGCGCGAGCGCATCTCCGCCGAGG
>JAFLCL010000520.1 GCA_017303575.1 Deltaproteobacteria bacterium | reverse complement strand
ACCTCACCGCCCACCAAGCGCGTGCGGGGCAGAGCGCTCGCCTCGACCGTCGAGGTCTCGATGCCGAGCCGCGCGACGGCCTCGTCCGTGAGCACGACCACGGGGAGATCGCCTTCGGGCTGCGCGTGCTCGACGCTCGCCGCGGGGGTGTGCGCCGTCGTCGCTGGCGGTGAGCCGCACGCACCGACCACGAGCATCGACGCGCAGACGATCTCGCGCGCGGATGCGCGTCGAACGTGGTGGATCCTCACGGTGTCTCCTGTCTCGTCACGCGCGCGAGCCGTCCGCCGATCGCTCGCTCCAGCTCGGCGCGCGCACGCCGCGCCTCGGCGACGAGATCCGCGCGACGCAGCCGCGCCTCGCTGATGCGGCGGAGCACATCGAGCACGATCAGCGATGGCGCGTCGCCCGCGAGAAAACCCGCCTGGGCCATGCGCAGCGACGCCTCGAGTGAGGGAAGAACCTCGGCATCGAACAGCCGTCGCGAGCGCTCGGCCTGGAGCGCGCGCGCGTGCGCCACGCGCACCTCGGAGGCGACCGTCTGGATCGTGACGTCGAGCAGCGCCGTCGCACGCAGGATCTCGGCCTCCGCGCGACCGATGCCGCCGGGATTGAGCCCGAAGATCGGCAGATCGAGGCGCGCGCCGACGCGGAGCGATGGGCCGATCGCCTCGCTCCACTGTCCCTCCACCAGCGCGCCGAGGGCGATCACGCGCGAGCGCTCCCAGCCCGCACGCGAGGCCGCCGCATCGATCGCGATCTCTGCCGCGCGCGCGTCGGGCCGCAGGCTTCGCGCGGCAGCGAGCAGCTGATCGAGCGCGACATCGACCACGGCCGTCTCGCCCTCGAACACGGCCCGCCAATCGCCCGAGGTCTGCGCGTCGTCGAGGGCGAGGGCGGCAGACAGGCGCGCGCGCGCCATGATCACGTCGTTGTCCGCGATGGTCGCGGCGTCGATGGCGTTGCTCGCGTCCACGGCGAGCAGCTCGGCCTCGAGTGGCGTTGCCTCGCCGAGGCGTGCGCGGACCTCGCCGACACGCGCCAGCTCGTCGGCCGCCATGCGCAGCGCGGTGCGGACCGCGGCGCGGTCCTGCGCGAGCGCGAGCTCGACGTGGAGGAGGCGCGCATCGCGCGCGATTGTGAGCGCCGACATCAGCGCGCTCTCGCCCGCGGCATCGGCGTCGCGCGCTGCGGCAGCGGCGCGGTCGGGCATCTGCCAGAGGGACTCGAGCGGCGCGAGCAGCGTCGCCACCGCGGTGACGGGACCGAAGGGGCCCATCAAGCTCAGCTGCGGGTTGGCGGGCCGGTTCGCCTCGTCGAGGCTCGCGCGCGCGGCGTCGATGCGCGCCAGATCCGCGCGCAACATGGGGCTGCGCGTCAACGCGAGCGCAACGACCTCGCGCTCGTCGAGCCCATCCTCGAGCGTGACGTCTTCGGGCCAGCGCACCGCGCGACGCGCGTCTTCGCCCCCCGTCGTCCCGCCCAGGCGATCGTTCAGCTGCGCGTCGAGCCACGCGCGATCGCGACTCGAGCTCGCGCATCCGCTCGTGAGCCACCACGAGACGAGAAGGACGGGGAACAGGGACTGAGCGCGCACCGCCGAGTCCTATCCGCCGCACTTGAACGGATGCTGAACGGCGCTGCGGCGTCTCGCGCGGTGCGCGGTAGCTTGGCCCGATGCGCGTCCTCGTCGTCGATGACGATCCCGATGTGTGCTCCGTCCTCGAGCGTGCGCTCCAGCGCGACGGGCACACAGTGGCCACAGCGGGCGACCTCGTCGGTGCCCGCGCGGCGCTGAGCGCGGGTGAGACGGACGTGATCGTGCTCGACCTCGGCCTGCCGGACGGCTCGGGTGTCGAGCTCTGTCGCACGTTGCGCGCGGAGCGGGAGAGCATCCCCGTGCTCGTGGTCACGGCACGCTCGGAGGTGGCGCGACGCGTCGAGGCGCTCGACGCAGGCGCCGACGACTTCCTCGCGAAGCCCTTCGCCATCGCGGAGCTGCGCGCGCGCGTGCGTGCGCTCGGTCGCCGTCGTGCGGTTCCCTTCGTCGCGCCCCTCCTCCGCATCGGCGCTGTGGAGATCGATCTCGGCGCGCGACGTGCGAGCCGTGCCGACGCCACCGTCGCTCTGACCCCTCGCGAGTGGGCGATCCTCGAGGCGCTCGCCGCGCGCGACGGCAGGCTCGTGACGCGCGCGAGCCTGCTCGAGGACATCTGGGGCGATCACGACGAGCAGCACCGCGCGAGCCTCGAGGTCTTGATCGCGCGCATTCGGCGCAAGCTCGGCGACGACGTGATCCGCACCGTGCGCGGCGAGGGCTATGCGATGGGCGGGCCGTGAGCGCGACGCGCAGCATGTCGGGCCGCGTGGTGCTCGCGACCATCGCTGCCGCCATCCTCGCAGGCGTGTCGGTGGCCCTCGTGGGGCTCGGTCTCGATCACGTGCTCGCGGGCGCACGCGAAGACGCCCGCCTCACCGAGGCTGCGAGCACGCTGGCGGCCGAGCTGGCGGAGACGCACGCGGATCCCGTGTGGATCGCGGGCGACGAGACTCGGGAGCTCGCTGGCACGGGCATCGTGGTCGCCATCTTCGAGGGCTCCACGTTCGTCGCGGGCGATGTCTCGATCCACCGTCCCCGTGGCGCGGCGTGCGCGGACGTGGGCCAGGTGCGGGTCTGCGAGGTCGCCGCGGGTCGGTGGGTCGCGCTCGCCGCGCGCGCGAGCGCGCTCCGTCGGGAGCAGCGCGGCACGTTCGTCTTGGCGCTCGCGCTGGCGGTGCTCGTCTCCACCCTGACGAGCGCTGTGGCCGCGCGCTGGGTCGCGCGGTGGAGCCTCGCGCCGCTGGTGGCGCTGACCGATCGCGTGGCGGCGCTCGAGCCCGAGAGCGTCTCGTCTGCGCAGCTCGGGTCCGCGAGCGAGGTGCAGGAGGTCGAGGCCCTGCGCGCCGCGC
>JAFLCL010000052.1 GCA_017303575.1 Deltaproteobacteria bacterium | reverse complement strand
GGCCGAAGCGGGCGGCGGGGCGGCCGTGACGACGATCACCTGCGGTGCGCGCGCGCGGCGCGGCGGGCGACCGGGTGCGATCACGGTGACCTCGATGGGACCGGGCGCAGGGCGCGCGTCGAGGAGACGGCCTTCGAAGCGCGCTGTGGCCGGGCTCCACACGAGCGCGACGTCGTGCTCTCTGCCGTCGTCGCCCGTGATCTTCACGCTCACGTTGCTCGGCGTGGGAGGCGGGGCAGCGCTCGGCACCGCGGGCGCGAGCACGTACGCCTCGATCGCGCCGTCGGACTTGGGCACCACCTCGACGTACTGATCCTCGACGAGAATCACCGAGCCGCCGTGCATCGCGTTCACGGCGAGCGTCGCCGTGGGCGCCGCGGGCGGTGCCGCAGCGGTCGGTGCGACGGGATCAGCCTCACCACCACAGGCGCGGGCGAACAGCGCGAGCGCGAGCGCGACCATGAGCGTCTTCATGGTCACGAGCATGGCAGACGGATCAACGAGCGACGAGGACGACGAGCCCCTCGCCCGCCTCGGGACCGCTCGCGCCGCGGTACGTGTCGATCACGAGATCGAATTCGCCTGCTGCGAGATCGAGATCGAGCTGTCGGTTGTCGCGCGCGATGCACGCGCTCGTGCTGCCGCTGGGCGCGAGGTGCACGTCGAGGTCCGCTCCTGCCCCCGACGACACGAGCGCCGTCACGCTCGCGCCCGACGCGAGGTGGAAGCGGAAGCGCACCTCCGCGCCACCTTCGTCCGCCGTGCCGCACGCCCAACGATCGACACGCGACTCCCCCATCGTGCGCGTGTCGAGGTGCGCAGCGAACGGCAGCGACGTGACGACGAACGGATCGGCCATCGTGCCCGAGCCCGCGAGGTGCGGCGCGCTCGGCTCGATCGCGTCTTCACCTTCGATCACCACGCGCCGTAGGCGATCGAGCGCCTCGAGCACCAGCAGGTTCCTCACGTTCGAGCCCGCGCGCAGGCCCGCGTCCGTGAGCACGCATCCCCCCATCGACGCCTGAGGATGCACACCATCGCCCGCGAGGCCATGGCCTGCGAGCGGGACGAGCTCGCGGTGGAAGTCGACGAACGGGAGGCCGCGCGACTGCGCGAGGGCGCGCACGATCCCGTTGAAGAGCGGCACACGACGATCGGCCGCGGCGTCGTCGTCCCGCGGTGGGATCGAGCTGAGGATCGGGATCGTGCCGACCGCGAGCATCGCGTCGACGATCGCCGTCATGTTGCGACCGAAGCTGTCGACGTCGACGAAGCCCACGTCGTTGGTCCCGTACATCAGCGACGCGAAGCGGGGCGCGAGCGCGTCGAGCTCTTGCGTGAGGGGCGAGGGCGTCCCCATCAGCACACGCGACGCAGACCAGCCCGTGCCCGCGGCGAGCGACACGCGACGGAACGGATCGGAGCCGCCCGCGTCTCCGACACGGAAGTGATCGATCGTCGGTCGGAGGGCCTCGCGCCCGTCGAGATCGACGGTGCCGCCGGTGAAGCAGGCGAGGAACGCTGTCGACACAGTGATCGAGTCACCGACCTTGGCGAAGACGTCGTCGGCGCGATCGGGGTGCGACGTCGCGATCGCCCGCAGATCGTCGGCGATCGTGCGATCGATCGGCGAGTGTCGCGTCTCGTAGGGATAGAGCGTCGGGCCACGAGGGCCGGCGTCGGGCGACCCTGCGTCGCCGCCCCCGTCGAGCGAGAATGCGTCGGGCGAGAACGCATCGAACGGGACGCCTGCGTCGCTGCTCCCCGCATCGACCGCGCGCGCGTCGCGCTCGAGATCATGTGCGTCCACGCTCGCACCCGCAGCGTCGGTGCGAGCGCCGATCTCCGTCACGCAGCCCGTGACCATGACGAGGAAGACAGCGCTCGCGCGCACGATGGGCGGCGCGTGATGCGACACGACTACTCGCTCGGCGCCGCGGGCGTGGGGGCCGGGTCGCTCGGCTCGGCCGTGGGGGCGGGCGCGGGCGGCGCGATGGCGTCGGGAGCGGGCTCGACGGTCGGCGTGGAGGCGGGCGTCGGTGCCTCGAGCGCGCAGAGCGTGCGGTCACCACGCTCGAGCGCACCGACGTAGCGGCGGAGATCCTCGAGCAGCCCGGCCGCCTCGATCATCGCCTCGTCCATCGACGCCGACTCACACTCGGTGAACGAGCCCTGCCACGGCTCCTCGGATCGACCCGTGTCGAGGTGCACGTAGGCATCGCCGTCGAGGCCCTCGCGTCGCACCTGACCACACGCGTCGGCGTGCAGCACCTCGCGGTTCGCGAGCTCGAACGCGATGCGCGCGCCTTCGGGCACGAGACCGACCTCCGTCACGCGGCCCACCGTCACGCCGTGCACGCGCACCGGATTGCCGATCTGGATGCCGTGCGCGTCGTCGACGACGAGGAACGAAGGACCGACACCGAGCTGAGTGGCGATCTGGTCGCAGCCTCCGAGCGCGAGGAGCGACGCGAGCAGGCAGAGAGTGCGGGGCGTGGAGCGCAGGGCCATCGGGGCCGATGATAGGAGGCGCGCTCGAAATCCACGAGCGGCGAGATCCGGCCCAAGACACGAGGGAAGAGCGGCGTCGAACGCGCCCGCGAGGACCATGCACCACCGAACCATCGCCCTCGGTCTGGTCGTCAGCCTGGCTGGCTGCGGAGCCCCGGCGAGCACACCGACGGCCGCCACGAGCGCACCTCGGACCGCGAGCGTCGAGGATCCGCTCGACGATCCGCTCGGCGAGCCGGTGCCGGCCCCCGCTCCGACCGACAGCGAGGCGGAGCCCGAGATCGCGGAGCCCGGCAGACCGTGGCGCGTGGCGCTCGCGGCGAACGAAGGCGTGTGGTCGATGGAGGCGCTCGACGACGAGCGGGTGGTGCTGCTCTCCCACCTCGACTCGGCGCAGGAGGGCTACGACCCGATGGGCACGACGTTCGCGATCGAGGTGCGCGATCGACGCTTCGGCCTCGTGTGGCGCGTGCTGTCGGACCAGAACGTGATGAGCGTGCGCGCGAGCGTCGATGGGACGCGCGTGCTCGTGCTCGGCGTGGAGACGAGCCGCGTGCTCTCGGCCGCGGACGGGACGGAGCTGCTCTCGCTTCCCGGCTACACGATCGACGGAACCATCGACGATCGTGGGCGAATCGTGCGGGCGTTGCGCTCGCGCGAGGGCAACCACGTGGAGGTCGCGGGGCCCGACGGCGTCGTGATCGCGCGCCTGCCCGTCCCCGGCAGCGCGCCCACGACGATCCACGCGATGCGCACCGACGGCGAGTGCGACACGATCTACACGCACGACGCGGCGCACGTGACGAGCCTCGCGAGTGCTGGCGGGCTCGTCGCGATCGGCGCGAGCGACGGCTCGATCCGCCTGCACCGCGATGGCGATCCACCCGAGCGTGAGCGACGCCTCACGCGAGGCGACGTGCGCCAGCATCCAGGCTCGGCGGTGTCCGCGGTCTCGCTGTTCTTCCACGGCGCAGACGAGCTCGTCGCCGTCTACGGCGACGGATCGATCGTGCGTTGGGGAGCGCGCGACGGTGCGCGACGCGGGCTCGTCTCGGGCGCGTGCACGCCGAGCGAGCTCGCGCGCATCGCCGTGATCCCGGGTCTGCCGGGCGATGTCGAGGAGTGCGGCGGCACGACGCGTGCGGCGCTGTGGGGCGAGCACGTCGTCGTCGTGGGAGCCTCCGGTGCGCGCGTGCGAACGCTGGCGGGCCGCGCGATCACGGGCTTCTCCACGCTGCACGCGAACGGGATCGTGGCGCGCGGCGACGAGATCTGGCTCGCGGGCACGACCTCGGTGGTGGAGAGGTGGTCGCTCGATGGAACGTTCCGCGGCGTGCACCGCGTGGGCACCGGCTGGGCGAACGTCGTCGCGCTCTCAGCCGATCACGTGGCCATCGTCGGCGCCGGCGAGGGCATGCCTCATGGCCAGGAGACGGAAGGCCCGAGGCCGATCGCGATCTGGCGACTGCGCGAGGGAACACGCGTGCGCGGCATGGACGACGTGCGCACCGACGTTCGCTTCGTGGGCTCGCGCATCGTCGCGGGCCTCGCCGACGGAAGCGTCGCTGTGCGCGAGCTCGCGGACGGACGTGAGCTCGTGCGGGTGCGCGCAGGCGCGATGCCCGACGTCGGCCTCCCTGCGCTCGCCGTCTCGATCGTGCCGGCGGACGGTCTGGCGCTGATCGTGGGTGAGCGGGTGCACCTCGTGGGAGCGTCGGAGATCCGAGAGCTCGGACCCGCGCCGCCGCGGCCCGACGTGGGCGTGATCACCGAGCAGCACGCGAGCGCGGATGGGTCGGTGATGGCGCGGGTGATCTTCGAGCCTGGGCCCTTCACCTTCACGCTCGAGGTGTGGTCGCTGGGGCCGAGCCCCGCCCTCCGGTTCCGGCGCGATCAGGCCGGGGAGCACGTCGGCCTGCGCGCCGACGGAGCCCAGGTGATCGTGTCGAGCCGCGGCGAGGCGCACGCGCGTCTCTTCGATGCATCGACGGGCGCGGAGCTCACGCTGCCGCCGGTGGACGCGGCGTGGGCGGGCTTCGATGCGCGCGGGCGCGCGTGTGTGCAGTCACGGGAGCTCGAGGCGCGCCTCTCGTGCCTCGAGAACGGCACGTTCGTGACGGCGGGGCCTCCGCTGCTGTCGCCCACGGGCACCTCGACGCTCGGTGCGCGCACGGTGGCCTACGCGCTCGGCAGCGGCGCCTATCTCCTCGGCGATCACGGCGAGGTGCTCGCGCACGTGGGCGGCGTCGAGGGCAACGGCTTCGCGATCACCACGCCCGAGGGTCTGGTCCGCGCGAGCGAGGGCGAGCACGACGAGCTCTTCGTGCGTCAGGGTCGACGGACGCGGGTGGTGAGCGCGAGCGAAGCGCTCGGCGATCGTGCGTGGTCGGCGATCGTCGGGCGTTGACCGTGCGCCTGATCACGCGCGATGGAGCAGCACGTCCTCGAACGCGATCGCAGACACGATCGCCATCGCCGCGTGGGCTCCGTCGGCCATGGCGAACACGATCTGGTGCGGGGTCGTGGTGAGATCGCCGCACGCGTGGAGCCCCTTCCTCGAGGTCTCGCCGCGACCGTTCACCACCACGAGGCCGTGCTCGTCGCGCATCAGGCCGAGCGTCTCGACGAGCGGGCCGAGCGTGCGCGTGGGCCGATGCACGAGCGCGTCGATGGCGATCTCGCGATCGTCTTCGAGCACCACCGCGCGGAGCGCGCTCCCCTCGTGGCGAAGGGCGCGAACCCTCCCCGTCTCGTAGACGAGCCCTGCCGCTTCGTGTGCTGCGCGGAGCTCGCTGGGCGGCTGTCGGCCATCGGTGAAGAGGACGACACGACGCGCCCAGCGCGTGTAGAGCGGCGCCATCTTCAGCGCTGCGACCTCGTGGGCCAGCACGCCCCAGCGCGCCTCGCCTTCGCGCGAGATCTCGAGGCCGTGACAGTACGGGCACGAGAAGCTCGTCGCGCCCCACGTCTCCGCGAGGCCCGCGAGCTCGGGCAGCACGTCGTGGAGGCCGGTCGCGAGCAGCACACGACGCGCACGCAGAGAGGACGACGCGTGATCGCGGAGGACGACCACGAGGCCGTGCTCGTCTTGCCCCACGTTGGCGACGCATCCCGATTCGACCACCACCCCACAGCGCGCGAGGCTCTCCTGGCCTCGCGCGCGGAGCGCGTCGGGGCTCAGGTGATCGAGGCCGATCGTGCCGTGGACCCACGAAGCCGAGGCATTGCGACGCGAAGCGGGAGCATCGATCACGCGAACACGAAGGCGCGCGCGCGCTGCGATCAAGGCGGCTTCGAGACCCGCAGGTCCGGCACCCACGACGATCAGATCGGCGTCCGTCTGCATTCGGGGGTGCTACCACGGGCCCGGATCCTCTCGACATCGCGGGCGACCTCGCGAACCATCCGAGCCCCGAGCGATGGCGACGCACTGCAAGCTGTGTGGGCTCTCGGATCACGACGACTCGCTGCCCCATCGCGGCGCGCTCGTGGACGGGCGCTATCGCATCGATGGCGAGCTCGGCGAGGGCGCGATGGGCCTCGTCTACTCCGCGCGCGACGTGCACCTCGGTCGTCGTGTCGCCATCAAGATCGCGACGCCCGGCGTCGAGCAGGCGTTCACCGCGGAGGCGGCGTCCATCGCGTCGATCGATCACCCCAACGTCGTGCGCATCCACGCGTTCGGCACCGCGAACCGCCATCCCATGTTCGTGATGGAGTTCGTCGAGGGCCGCTCGCTGCGCGAGATCGTCGAGGACCATCGGAGCGCGAACGCCAAGATGCCCGCGCACGCGGCCGTCCGCATCGTCGCGCAGGTCGCCGAGGGCCTCGGCGCAGCGCACGCCGCGGGCGTGGTGCACAACGACGTGAAGCCAGCGAACGTGCTGGTCGAGGCGGGCACCGGTCGACCGGTGATCGTCGACTTCGGGCTCGCGATCGACGCGCTGCGACGCATCTCGGTGGTGCAGGGATCGCCTGCGTACATGGCGCCCGAGGCCTCGAGCCCCGGCGAGGTGGTGGGACCGCCCGCCGATCAGTACGCGCTCGCGGCGATGACGTTCGAGCTCCTCACCGGTGAGCTGCCCTACTACGCGCTCAACCAGCTCGAGTACGCCAAGCAGCACCAGAGCAGCCCTCGACCCCTGGTGTCGGCGTTCCGTGCCGAGCTCGCGCCGATCGACTCGGTGATCGAGCGCGCGATGTCGGTGTCGCCAGGCCGGCGTTATCCGACGTGCGTGGCGTTCGCCGCGGCCCTGCGCGAGGTGATGAACACGCTGCCGATGCCGGCGGTGCCGCCGGTCGATCTCTCGCGCACGGCGGACTACGACAGCGCGCCCGAGGGCCTTCGCGTCTTGGTGGTCGACGACGACGTGAGCTCGGCCCGCGTCGCCATGCGCGGCGTGCGGCTCGCGTTCGGCAACGTCGCGGTCCGCGTGGTGCGCGCCACCACGGGCGCCGAGGCCGTGGACAAGGCGACGCACGAGCTGCCTCGTCTCGTGGTGCTCGACTTCGATCTGCCGGACATGGACGGCGTGGAAGTGCTCTCGCGCATCCACGAGGTCGCGCGCGGCGCCGACGTCCGCGTGCTCGTGGCGAGCGACGAGCTCGCCGTCGAGCAGCGCGATCGCTTCTCGGTTCTGGGCGTGCAGCACTTCCTCCCCAAGCCCTTCGACGCGACGGTCGTGGCCGAGCGCGTGCGCCTCATCGGCATCCGCTCCGGCTGGCTCCCTCGCGAGAGCGCGTAGGGCCTCGACTCTCCACGCGATCCCACCGATGATCGCGCCGCTCGTCGCGTGACGGGCTCACAGCGAGGCAGCGATGACCGAGTCGAGCTCGAGCAACAACTGGGTGAAGGGCTGCGCGATCGTGGGAGGCGTGGTGGCCCTCTTGAGCTGCTGCGGCTTCGGCATCTTCGCGTTCGCCTGCGGTGGCCTGATGGACGCGGGACAAGACACGCAGCTGCAGGTGATCTCCGCCTCGCTGCACGCAGCGACGCCGGGGCATCCGCGCGCCGCAGAGTACGAGACGGAGCTCGGGCGCTTCGACGCGATGCGGCCCAACGTCAGCTTTCTGACCTTCGGCGTGCTCAACAACCGCTTCGAGGCGGCGCGTCGCGACGACGGCACGATCGACGCCGCA
Organism: Deltaproteobacteria bacterium; assembly: GCA_017303575.1. Classification (GTDB taxonomy): domain Bacteria; phylum Myxococcota_A; class Polyangia; order Polyangiales; family Sandaracinaceae; genus JAFLCL01. Next base: position 31,553 of record JAFLCL010000052.1, on the reverse strand, counting down.
GAGCTCGACCACCTGATGGAGCTCGTGACCGACATCGACAACTCCGGCGGCAACGTCGACCTGAACCGCTACCCCGGTGGGACCTGAACGACCCACGCCTCGGGTGCCGTTCGCGGCCGTCGTGATCGCGAGCAGCGTCGTGATGGGCTGCGGCGGATCGGCGCGCCTCGTGACGCGCGACGCGACCGGCGGCCTCTACGCGCTCGAGGGCGACCACGGCGCCGCGCGCGAGGACGCAGAGCGACAGATCCGTGCGCACTGCGGCGCGCGCGGGTACCGAGTCACGGCCGACGCCGAGTTCACGGTCTCGGTGCGAGAGCAGCAGGAGGTCACGCAGGCCGAGCAGGCGCGCCGCCTCTCGGACGATCAGACGCGCACGACCAGCGCGTTCTCGGGAGGCACCGCGGGCAGTGGGCTCGGCGACACCACGGGCGCGTCGGCCACGCTGGGCGAGTCGCCCGAGATCTACGACCCTGCGGCGACGGGCGCGACACCGCGCCTGCCGACGCCGGTGCGCGAGCATCGACTGGAGTACGAGTGCGACGAGGACGACTGAAGGCTGTGCTCCTCGCCGCGTGCGTGGCGTCGATCGGCTGCGGCGCGAAGTCGGGGCTCGAGCGACCCGAATTCGATGCGGGTCGTCCCGACGCGTTCACCATGGCCGATGCCTTCGTGCCGCCGGACGCCGAGCCCGAGTGTCGCGACGACGCGCGCTGCGACGATGGCCTCTCGTGCAGCGACGATCGCTGCATCGAGGGCCGCTGTCAGCACACCTACCTGGGTGATCGCTGCAACGACGGCACCTTCTGCAACGGTCTCGAGCAGTGCGTGCCGGGCGTGGGCTGCGTCTCGCCCGGCCGCACCTGCGACGACGGTGTGCCGTGCACGGAGGACGCGTGCGCGCCCGACTCCGATCGATGCATCGCGATCCCCGACGACGACCTCTGCCCGCTCAGCTTCCGCTGCGATCTCACGCGCGGCTGCCTCGCGCGCGCGCTCGTGCACGACTCGACGACGCTGTTCGAGATGGACCTGCCCTCCGGCGAGCTCGCGCGCCTGGGCGAGTTCCCCATCAGCCTGAACGACATCGCGCTCGCGCCCGACGGAACCTTCTACGGCGCCTCGACGGACGTCGCTGCGCTGGTGCGCGTGGACTACCGCACGGTGAGCTACGAGATCGTCGCGCCGGTGGGCGGCTCGTTCAACGCGCTCGACGTCGCGCCCGACGGAACCCTCTACGGCGCGGCGGACGACATCGTGTACGCGTTCGACGTCGCAGCGGGCGCCGCACGAGAGGTCGCGCGCTTTCCCGCGGGTCTGTTCTCGAGCGGCGATCTCGCGTTCGTGGACGGACGCCTCTATGCCTCGGCGTACGCCTCGCTGACCGACACCAGCGATCGTCTCGTCGAGATCGAGCCCACGCTCGGCCGCAGCCGCATCGTGGGCATGATGGGGTTCGACTGCGTGTGGGCGCTCGCGCCGCTCGGTCCCTCGCTCTATGGCCTGACGTGCAACGGCGAGCTGACGCAGATCGATCTCGCGACGGGCAACGCGTCCTTGCTCACGACACGGCCCGGTCAGGCCTTCTGGGGCGCGGCCTCGAGGTAGTCCGCGCGGCGCGGCGGAAGACGCACGAGGAAGTCCGTCGCGCGCTGCACGAGCACCGAGTGCGGGGCCTGCTCGCGCGAGACGAGCTCGAGCCGCTCGAAGAGCTCGAAGCGAGCCTCGCGCACCTCGGCCTCCTCCATCACGAGCGGCGCGTGCCACACGCCGTAGGTGACGAGCGCGCGATCGCGTCGACGCAGGTAGCCGGTGAGCGGGTGCGTGAGGATCGCGTGCGTGTCCTCGGGGCTCGTGAAGCCCGGCAGCACCGCGAGCGATCGCCCCGTGCCTCGGAGCTCGAGGCGCTCCTCGGCGCCGTCGGCGCGCGCGTGCCACGAGAGCGTCTCGAGCGTGTCGCCCCGCCACCGGCTCGAGCGCGTGACGTGCATGCGATGCCACGGCAGCCGCCAGGCGTGCCGCGGCAGGAGCACGAACGGTGATCCGAGGCTCGTGCCGAAGAACCACACGGCGCGTGAGCCGTCCGCGCGACGCACGTAGGCGCGGTAGTTCGTCTGTCCGCACTCGAGCTTCACGAACGGCGCGAAGTGCACGAAGAAGCGCGTGTTGAGGAACGACACGGCCGAGACGAGCGCGCGCGCGCGACCGTCGATCCTCACGCGCTCGATCTCGAGGCCCGGCGGGAGGAACGACGCGAGCGTGTCGCACGCCACGTCGTACGTCGTGATCACGAAGTCGCGCAGCGACGAGCTCACGTCCGTGAAGCGCGCGCGCGGTCGGTCGAGGGCCGTCGTCACGGCAGCACCCTACCCCGTCTCGCGCGGCTACCCTCGCGCCGATGACGTCGTCTGCTCGACCGGGCTCGCTGCGCGCGTGGGTGCGCGCGCTGCGGCCGCTCGCGCACGGCAACCTCGCGCCGCCGATCCTGCTCGGTCAGGCGCTCGCGCTCCACGAGGGCCACGAGGTGAGCGCGGTGGGCTTCCTGCTCGCGCACGTGTTCGGCGTGATCGATCACGCGTTCATCGTGCTCGCGAACGACCTCGCCGATCACGAGACCGATCGCGACAACACCACGCACACGCTGGTGTCGGGCGGCTCGCGCGTGGTGCCCGAGGGCCTGCTCACGCTCGAGGCGCTGGCGCGAGGCGCGTGGATCGCGGGCGCGGCGCTCTTGGTGCTGACGATCGTCGCCGCGCTCTTGCTCGCGCGGCCGCTCGCGCCGCTGTTCGCGCTCGCGGCGATCGGGCTCTTGCTCGCCTACAGCCACCCTCCGATGCGGCTCTCGTACCGCGGTGGCGGAGAGATCCTCCAAGGCCTCGGTCTCGGCGCCGTGCTGCCGCTCTGGGGCTTCTACGCGCAGGTCGGATCGCTCGATCGTTTCCCTTGGATCGCGCTCGCGCCGGTCGTGCTCCTCCACACGATCGGCAACGTGATCACGGCCCTCCCCGACGCCCCGAGCGATGCGCGCGCGCACAAACGAACGTGGCCCGTGCGTGTCGGGGAGCGCGCCGCACGCGGCCACGTGATCGCGTCGCTGAGCGCGATCCTCGTGGGCTTCGCGATCGTGATCGCCGCGCGTCAGACCTGGACGCACGCAGCGCTCGTCGTGATCGCGCCTCTGATCTCGCTCGCGATCTCGACACGCTGGCTCGCGCACGGCGATGCGGCGCAGCGCGACGCGTGCCTCCGGTTCGTGCTCGCCACCGCGGGCGCGCTCGGCCTCGTTCAGCTCGGCTGGTGCCTCGCGCTCGCGCTCGGCTGATCGGACGCACGTGCGAGCCATGCGTAGCGCGTGAACGCGATGGCGAGCACGACGTGAAGCAGCGTGTTGGGCACCACGCCGCCGAGCTCGCCGAGCTCGCCCTCCGCGTAGGCGATGGCCTCGATCGGACAGAGGCCCACCTGCACCAGCGCGTTGCCGATCAGGATGCCGACCATCGCGCGCGAGCTCGGCTCGTGACGAACGACGAAGTTCATGGTGCCGAGCGCGAAGAGGAGCACACCGACCTCTCGCACCCAGACGATCGTCGCAGGCGAGGGCACCACACCCTTGCTCTCGAGGAGCGCAGCGGGCGCGAGCAGGGCGAAGGCCGAGACGGCGAGCGGGATGACGGCGGTGACCGTGAGGAAGGTGGAGCGTTGCATCCATCGAGACTGTCTCGGGCGATGCGGAGCCTCGATGACCTCGAGAGGTAAGTGCGTGCGCGGCGGGTTGGCGTAGGTTCGTGCGGTGACGACGCGCTTGTTCCCTGCGCTCCTACGCTACTGGCGAGGCCGACGCGGGCTCACGCAGCTCGAGCTCGCGCTCGAGGCCGAGGTGTCGGCGCGGCACGTCAGTTTCCTCGAGTCGGGTCGCTCGCGACCGAGCGAGGAGATGGTGCTGCGGCTGCTCTCGGTGCTGAGCGTGCCGCTGCGCGATCAGAACGAGGCGCTGCGCGCCGCGGGCCTGCCAGCGCGGTTCTCCGAAGGCGACTCTCACACGGCGCCCGCGTCGGTGGAGCGCGTGATCGCGCAGATGATCGCACAGCACGAGCCGTTCCCGATGGTGGTGCTCGACCCCGAGCTCGTGGTGCTGCGCGCGTCCGAGGGAGCGCGGCGCCTCTTCGGCGCGTTCCTCGCCGACCCACACGCCCTCCCCGATCCGCTCGACATGATCTCGCTGCTCTTCGATCCGCGTCTCCTGCGTGACGCGATCGTCGGATGGGAGTCCCTCGCGCGCGCGACGCTCGCTCGCCTCGCGCGCGAGAGCTTGCTCGTGGGTGGCGATGCGCGGCTCGAGCGGCTCATCCATCGCGCGCTCGCCCATCCCGACGTGCCGCCCGCATGGCGACATCCCGACTTCGCGACGCGCGACGAGCCTGCGCTCACCGTGCGGCTCGCGCGCGAGGACACGCGTGCAGCGTTCCTGCTCGCGGTGACCACGTTCTCGACACCACGGCAGGTGTCGGTGGACGAGCTCCGCATCGAGAGCTTGTTCCCGCTCGACGACGCGACGCGCGCGCTCTGCGAGCGACTCGCGCCCAGGTGACGGAACGACGACGGGCGAGATGGTTTCCGCGAATGGAAACCACCTCGCCCGCGGCACACACTCAGCGCTTGCGGCGCGCGAGGGCGAGCGCGAGGCCCGCGATCGCGAGGAACGCCAGCGGTGTCGGGCGATCCGAGCGGGCGGGGATCTCGCAGTCACAGCCGGTGCGGCGAGGGCCGCGGCCGGTCGCTGCGTCCGGTCCACCGCTGTCGGCGAGGAAGTCGACGACGAACGCGTCGGGCGGCGGCAGGCCCGAGTCGTCCATCGACATCGGCACGCCCGCGTCGGGAATCACCACGGGGGCCGTGACGCACATGCCGCCCTCGCAGATCTCACCGCCGGGGCACACCACGCCGGTGCATGCGTCGACGCAACCGCTCGCGCCGCACAGCTGGCCTGCGGGGCAGCCGCCGTCGCACGCGGAGGAGCGACACACGCCGTCCGCGTTGCAGGTCTGACCCGCGGCGCAGCTCGTCGCGGTGCAGCGCGCGACGCAGGTGCCGGAGTCACACGCCTCGCACTCGGGGTCGCACGAGATCGTCGCGCAGCCATCGACGCAGCGACCCGCGAGGCAGGTCTGTCCGATGGGGCACGTGACGCCGTCGCAGCCGGCGACGCAGGAGCCGCCCTCGCAGCGCTGACCGGGCGGGCACTCCACGCCGACGCACGCCGTCTCTTCGCAGACGCCGCGCGCTGTGCAGGTCTGTCCCTCGAGGCAGCCGCCCTCGAAGCAGCGCTCGACGCAGAGGCCGCTCGCGCACACCTGCGGGTCGGGGCAGAGCGCGTCGCCGTCGTCGACGGCGCCGTCGCAGTCGTTGTCGAGGTTGTCGCAGCGCTCGGGGCCGGACTCGAGCGAGGGCGAGCAGATGGTGCCGCCGCCGACGCACGAGGTGCGACCGATCGCGCACACGCCGACCTCGCCTTCCACCGTGCACTCCTCGCCCGCGTCGGGGCACATGACCACGCCGCCGCGCACGAGGAAGCGCCAGATGCCGTCCTCGCCACCATCGACGTTCGTCTCCTCGCAGAGGATCCGCGCGATGTCGTTCGTGCGCGAGCCCGGGATCATCACGAAGTCGCGCTCGTTGCCCGCGTCGAAGCCGGACTGCGCGGGCACGCCCGTGTAGCAGACGCCCTCGGCGACCTCGCAGTGGGTGTTCGAGAAGCCGCTCGGATCGCACTCGGCGTCCGTCGTGCAGGTCGTGCGCGGCGTCATGAGCGTGGAGAAGCCCGCGGTGCCGCCCGAGGCGCGGCCTGTGTCCCACTCACACTTGTTGAAGCGGAACTCGACCGAGAAGTCGCTCGACGTGCTCATCCCGCTGCCGCAGCCAGGCGCGCTCGTCAGCACGATCTGGAAGCTCATGAGACGGTCGTTCGAGCAGCTGTAGTAACCGGTGTTGTCCCACGTGAAGACGGCGCGGCCCGGAGAGAGGTCGTACCAGACGCCGTTGTCGGTCGGGTTCGCGCAGCTCGTCAGGCAGTCCGAGCAGAAGCCGCTGCACGCGGAGCCGCGGATGTCGACGTCGCCCCAGTACGCCGCGATCATCGGCTGCTCGGCGACGGGGAACGGGTTCGGCGTGTAGGTGCCGAGCGAGCCGTTGAACGTGATGTTGCCGTTCGTGTTGAGGTAGACGGTCCGATACGTCGTGCCGAAGAAATTGAGGCCGTCGGGGAAGGCGCTCGTGATGTCGATCGCGCGCGAGCTGCCGTCGTCGTTGGGGCCCAGGCACTGTCCGCTCTCGCCATAGTCGGCGGGTCCGTCGAGGCCGGTGACGAGCGTGGTCCCGCAGTAGCGACGCTGGGCGACGTTCTCGGTGCACGCCTGGGCAGAGGCGCGGGAGGTGCCGAACGACACGGCCAGCGCGGCGAGCAGGAGCCCGCCGGTGAAGGTCGGTCGCAGCGCGGAGAGGTGGTGATGCATGAAGGCTCCGAGGAACGAAGGGGGCGACGGCCTGGAGTGGACCGCACACGAAAGGACCATGGTGACGGAACGCACAAGAGAGATCCAGTGACGCAACGCGTCGGTGTCGCGATCTCGGAACCGCTGCGCGCGCGCGCGGTCCTTCGTCGCTCACGATCGCTTCATCGCTCGCGGTACCGTCGTCGACCTCGGAGGATCCATGCGTGTCTCTGCCCGCCTCGTGTCGCTGCTCGCGGCGCTCGCGCTCGTCTCGCTGGCGCCCAGTCGCGTGGCCGCGTTCTGCGGCTTCTACGTCGCTGGCTCGGAGACCACGCTGCACAACCACGCGACCACCGTGGTCTTGATGCGCGAGGGCAACCGCACGGTGCTCTCGATGCAGAACGACTACGCCGGCCCGCCGGAGGACTTCGCGATGGTCGTGCCGGTGCCCGTGGTGCTCCAGCGCACCGACGTGCGCACGCTCGACCGTTCGCTCTTCGAGCGCATCGAGCGGCTCACCGGCCCACGCCTCGTGGAGTACTGGGAGCAGGATCCGTGTGTCGATCCGAACATCGGCCTCGGTGGTCTCGGCACGATCGGCTTCGGCGGCGGCGGCTCGGGATCGGGGTACGGCTCGGGCGCCGGCGGAGGCTCGTTCGTGCGCGTCGAGGCGCAATTCGCGGTCGGTGAGTACGACATCGTCGTGCTCGGCACGAACGACTCGAGCGCGCTCGACACGTGGCTGCGCGCGCACCGCTACCACATCCCCGAGGGCGCCGCGGAGGCGCTGCGACCGTACGTCGAGGCGGGCATGAAGTTCTTCGTCGCGCGTGTCGACGTCGATCGCGTGCGCTTCGAGCGTGGCCGCGCCGTGCTCTCGCCGCTCCGTGTGCACTACGACAGTCCCGAGCTCTCGCTGCCCGTGCGCCTGGGCCTCCTCAACTCGTCGGGCGCGCAGGATCTCGTCGTCGTGGTGCTCGCGCGACAGCAGCGCTTCGAGGTCGCGAACTATCCCAACGCGTTCATGCCCACCAACCTCGACGTGTCGGACGACGTGCGCGATCAGTTCGGTGCGTTCTACGAGACGCTGCTCACGCGCACCTTCGAGCGGCATCCGGGCGCGGTGGTGACCGAGTACGCGTGGCAGGCCACGACGTGCGATCCGTGCCCACCCGACGCGACGCTCGACAACGTGATGCTCACCAGCCTCGGCGGTGACGTGCTGTTCCGCGACGGCGTGCAGCCTGGCGGTGGCTGGGGCTTCCGTGGGGGCGGCGTGGTGCCGCGGGTCCTGACGGTGCCAGCGACGGTGGACGGCGATCTGTCGCCCGAGGTGGTGCACCGCGTCGTGCGTCGTCACATCAACGAGCTGCGCTTTTGCTACGAGCAGGATCTCGCGCAGAACCCCTCGGCGTCGGGACGTGTCGACCTGAGCTTCGTGATCGCGCCGACGGGCGCGGTGAGCGAGGCGAGCGCGGCCGCGGACGAGCTCGCCACCGTCAGCGCGCGGGTGTCCACGTGCATGCAGTCGGCGGTGCGACGCTGGACCTTCCCTGCGCCCGAGGACGGCCACGAGGCACGCGTGACGCAGCAGGTGGTCTGCCGCGGGCCGACGGGCGCTCCGTCCACCGACTCGAGCGCGCCGCCCACGGCGCCGAGCGCGAGCGAGACCGAGTTCGTGGCGACGCGCCTCCACTACCGCTACGAGCGCGGGGGCCTCGGCGAAGATCTCGTCTTCCGCGCCGCACCCGCGGTGATCGGGGGTCGCGAGGTGCAGAACGACCAAGGCGCGCTCGAGGAGGGCGCGAGCCCGGCCCCCGAGAACAATTTCCAGTCGCGCTACGCGATCCGTCACGCGTGGGAAGGCGAGATCGCGTGCGAGCACCCGACGCGCGGTCGCTGGGGTGGTCGACCCGGCGGCCAGGACGATCAGGCGTTCGGGATCGGTGCAGGCATGGGCACCGGCATCGCGGTTCCATCGGTCGCACCCGCGCACGCGCCGCCCATCGCCGAGGGCGAGACGCGCGCACCGATCGCGCTCGAGAGCGTCGTCTACACACCGGCCCCCGACCTCGGCCTCGTGGGCCGCGACGCGAGCACCGACGCGCCGGGCCCTGCTCCCACCACGGAGCCCGAAGCGGCACCTCCGACGGAGGCTCCACCGGCTGCCGCGCCGCCTCCCGCCGAGACGAGCAGCGGTCTCTGCGCGGCCCGATCGATGCGCGGTGATGCAGGCGCGGGCGCGCTCTTCGTGCTCGCGTCTCTCGCGCTCGCAGCGCGTCGTCGTCGTCGCTGATCCGCCTTCAGCGCGCGGGCGATCGTGTCGTCGCGGACGCAGCGATCGCCCACTGACCGAGCCAGTAGCTCGCCATGATCGCGAGCCGCCACGGCGTGCTCGTACGCAGAGCCTCCTCGACGAGGTGCCCACCGAAGCGGCCGACCGCGATGAGCGAGTCGCTCGCCGCGAACGTGATCGCCCCGAGCAGCGCGAGGGCCGCGCTCGTGGGCGTCGCGTGGCCGACGCAGGCACCCGCGCGCCACAGCATCGTGCAGATCACGAGCGCGTAGATCGCGACGGGGATCGTCATCGGCCCCAGGCCCGGCGCGAGCAGCACGACCAGCCCCGCGCCGTAGGCGTACGCGGGGATCGCGCGCACCGGCTCGATCGCGCGCGTGTCGCTCACGTACGCGACCACGTAGCAGACGTGCGCGACGAGGAACGAGACGAGGCCCGGCAGGAACAGCGTGCGCGGCGAGGCCTCGAGGAAGAGATCGCCCGCGACGGAGCACACGAGGCCCGCGATCATCGCCGTGCGGAACCGATCTCGGGGCGAGGACCGCCACACCCACGCAGCGAGCAGCAGCACCGGCCACGGCTTGCTCAGCATGCGGAGCGCGTGGAGATCGAGGTACGCGCCCATCACGAAGACGAGCGCCGCGACGAGCGCGAGCACGAGCAACGCGCGGTGGTTCACACGGGCTCCACGCCGCGAGCATGCGGCGCCCGCCGGGCGCTGGATAGAGAGACCGTGGGCGGCCCGTTCCGTGACGGAGCGAGCGGTGGCACGCTGGGCCCCATGCAGGTCGTCGATGGGATCCGCGAACGAGCCTCGCGCCTGCGCCGCGCGCGATCGAGCGATGGCCTTCCTCCGGGGCCGCGCTTGCCCGAGGTGGTGCAGCTCACGAGCTGGCTCTACCGCCCGTTTCCGTTCCTCACGCGCTGCCGCGCGCGCTACGGGCCGATCTTCTCGCTGCGCTTTCCGCGCCTGACGATCGTCGCGTTCACCCGCCCCGACGAGATCCGCGAGATCTTCACGGCGCCGACGGACGTGATGTACGCGGGCAAGGCCAACGAGAACCTCGGCCCGATCGTGGGGACCCACTCGCTCCTGCTCCTCGACGGGCCCAAGCACCTCCGTGAGCGAAAGCTCCTCCTGCCGCCGTTCCACGGCGCGCGCATGCAGGCCTACGGCGCCGCGATCCGAGACATCACGAGCGACGCGATCGCGCGCTTCCCGATCGGCAAGCGCCTCGAGCTCCACACACCGATGCAGGCGATCACGCTCGACGTGATCCTCCGCACCGTCTTCGGCGTGGAAGAGGGCGAGCGCTTCGCCGCGCTGCGCGCCGCGATCATGGAGCTCACCAACGGCTTCACCGCGATCGCGATGGTGCCCTGGCTCCAGAAGGATCTCGGCCCGCGCTCGCCGTGGGGTCGCTTCGTGCGAGCCCGCGATCGTGTGGATGCGCTCCTCTACGCGCAGATCGCCGAGCGCCGGCGCGCGCTCGAGCGAGGCGAGGCGCACACCGACATCCTCTCGATGCTGCTCGCGGCCCGCTACGACGACGGTGCCGCGATGAGCGAGACCGCGATCCGCGACGAGCTGATGACGCTGCTCGCCGCGGGCCACGAGACGAGCGCGACAGTCTTGCCGTGGGCGTTTCACTTCCTCGCGACCCACCCCGAGGCCCAGGCGCGCGCGGCCGACGAAGCGCGCGCGGCGCTCGGTGACGCCAGCCGCCCCGACCCTTCGGCGTTCCAGAAGCTCGACTACGTCGACGCGGTGGTGAAGGAGACGATGCGACGCCGACCCGTGATCGCGGGCATCGGCCGCATCCTCACCCAGCCGTTCACGATCGGTGGGCTCGGGGTGCCGAAGGGCACGCTGGTGTCGCCCTCGATCTACCTCGCACACCACGAGCCCGAGAGCTGGCCCGAGCCGCGAGCGTTCGATCCGGGCCGCTTCCTCGGCGCGCAGCCGCCGAGCCCTTACGCGTACCTCCCGTTCGGCGGCGGCGCGCGCCGCTGCATCGGCCTGGCCTTCGCGCACTACGAGATGCGCATCGTGATCGCCTCGATCCTCGCGCGCTTCCGCGTGCACCCGATGCGCGGCATCGACATCACGCCGGAGCGACGCGGCGTCACGATCGCGCCCTCGCACGGCATGCCCGTGATCCTCGAGCGTCGCTGACGATCAGCGCTTCTTCGCTGCTGGCTTCTTGGGGGCTGGCTTCTTCGCCACTGCCCTCTTCGCCACTGCCCTCTTCGCCACTGCCCTCTTCGCCACTGCCTTCTTCGCGACAGCCTTCTTCGCCACTGCCTTCTTCGCGACGGCCTTCTTCGCGCCGTGCGCTGCGTCGTGGAGCGCGATCAGCTGCTCGACGCTCACTGCGCGGAGCGCATCGTCGATCGCCTCGAGCGCGAGATCGTCGAGCGTCTTCCAACGAAGGCACGACTTGCCCATGTCGAGCTTCTTGCCCGCGCGCGCAAACCCCGCCGCGAGCTTCTCTGCGTCAGCGGGCACTGCATACGCGCCGAAGAGATAGAGCGCGTTGTGGCTCTTCTGCGCGGCGAGGCTCGCGATCGCGAGCGGCTGGCCGTTGTACGTCGTCGCGAAGCGCGCGAGCGGGACGATCCACGAGATCATCCCGTACTGCATCGTCTCCTCGAAGCCCTTCGGCAGCGCGCGGTTCACGCGCGCACGCAGCGCGGCCACGTCGTCGCGACGCTCCGGGGGAAGAGACGCGAGGTAGGCAGAGACGCTCGTTTCCTTGCTCGACACCATGGGCGCGAGCGTAGACCGAGCCCGCTCAGATCGATCCCTCGAGCTGGAGGATCACCCCGCGGCCTGCGCCGTTGATGCCCGAGCCGTGCACTCGGTAGACCTGATCGAAGACGTTCTCGACCACGAGCGACATCTGCAGGCTCGGCTCGCCCGGGGGTCGCTCGAAGCGCCAGCCTGCGCGGAGATCGAACGCTGCGTACGCAGGCGTGCCGCCGAGCGGAATGCGCGCGTCGCTCTGATCCGAGATCGCGAGGCGATCCTGCGCGCCGGCCCAGCGCATCGCAGCGCCGATCACGAGGCGCGTGTCCTCGTGCGCCCAGCGCAGCTCGACGTTGCCGTTCACCGGCATGACGCGCGAGAGCGGCACGCGCTCTTGGCCCGGCGGCGGTGAGAGCAGCGGCGTCGGTCCTTCACCCCACGCATACGCGAACGTGGTGCTGAGACCGAAGCCGAGCGGGAGCGCGAGGCGCAGCGCGAGCTCGGCGCCCAGCACCCACGAGAGGCCCGAGACGTTCACCAGCTGGAAGCGCGCGAACGCGTTGCGGCACTCCGGCGCGGCGGTGGGGCAGTCCGCGATGCCGCGCGGCGCGCGTGTCATCGCGCCGTCGATCTCCATCGCGTAGATCCACGCATCCATCGAGAGCGCGCCCTCACCGTCGATCAGACGCGGCACCCGCAGGCGCGCGCCGAGCTCGTAGGTGACCGACCGCTCGGGTGCGAGCGCGGGGTTCTCGAACTGGAAGCCGGGCCCGATGATCTGCCGCGAGGTGAGGTCGTCGAGGTTCGGCGTGCGAAGGCCCTGATCGACGTCGAGGATCAGCGAGAGCTCGTCGGTCGCGCGGAGCTCGAGGCCCACGCGCCCCACGATCGCCTCGTGATCGGCCTCCACACGCTGGGTGCCCGAGGCCAGATCCGCAGGCGCACGAACGCCCGCGAACGCGACACGCCCGCCCGATCGCACGCGGAGGAAACGAAGGAGATCGACGTCGAGCTCGACGAAGAGGCCGCCTGTGTAGAAGCGACCGTGATCGGCGTAGAGGCCGCGCGAGAGCTCTCGCGTGGTGCCGATGAGGCTGTCGATCAGGTAGGCGCTCGAGCGCACCACGTCGATCGCGAGGTCGCCCCCGCCGCGCACACGAAAGCCCGCCTCGTTGCCGATCGCGTAGCGGCGTGATCCCAGGCGCGCAGCCAGACCGACGGTGTCGAGGTCGTCGCGGAACTGGTTGGTGGCGAACAGCGACGGCTCGCGCAGCTCGCGCACCTCGTGCTGCCGTTGGTAGCTGACGGTGACGTCGACCTCTCGCAGCTCGGGCCCCGCGCTGCCGCGCAGCGCGACGTAGCCGAGCGTGCGGAACTGCTCCGTGAAGATCGTGCAGTCGCGCTCGAAGCCGATGGGCGGTGGACACAGATCGGCGCGCGGCGTGTCGTACTGACGGAACCCGTAGACGGCCCCGATCAGCCGCAATTCCGGGCCGATCCGCGCGACGAGGCGCGCATCGAACGCGCCGTACCGAAATCCGGTGCCGCGCTGCGTCCTTCCATCGAGGGGCTCGATCAGCGGCACCAGCGCGGGCTGACCGTTCAGCGGACTGAAGAGCGTGCCCGAGGCCTGCAGGGGCTCGGCACCGCGGTAGCTGCCGCCGATCAGCACCGCGACGTCGCGACCGAGCTGCGCGTCGAGCTCGAGGCGACCGCTCGCGTCGAGACCCGCGACGAGCTGCTGATCGAGCGGCCGCGCGTTCCCGAGCGCGTCGAGCGCCTGCGTGCCCACGCGACCGATCGCGCGACCTCGGATCGAGAAGCCCTCACGCCGGGGATCGAGCGTGGGCTCCGAGGGCATCGCGAGCACCACGCCTCCGAGCGCGTCCGCGCCCCAGCGCGTGGAGGCGCTGCCGCGCTGCACCTCGATGCGATCGAGCGTCGCGAGGTCGACGGTGAAGAAGTACTGGTTGGGCCCTTGTCGGTAGGTGCCGTTGTTGAGGCGGATGCCATCGAACGCGATGAGCACCTGCTGCCCCGTCACGCCGCGCACGTAGGGGCTGGCTTGGCCGTGCGTGGTCTGCTGCACGCTCACGCCGGGGATCCATCGCAGGGCCTCGGGCGCGCTGCGCGAGAGGCGCTCGTCGATCTCGTCGCGCGTCACCGTGGTGCTCGCGCGACCGTCGTCGTCCTCGCGCGCACGCTCGACGCGGGCCGTGGCACCGAAGCTCGGCAGCTCTTCGTCGCTCGAGGCGACGTCGAAGTCGGCGCGCTCTTCCTCGACGCTCGTCGGCACCTCGACGCCCGCGTCCTGCGCGAGCGCACGAAGCGGCACGGCGCCCGTGCTCACGAGGAGCACGAGCGCCGCCACGCGAGCGAGCGAGTCGCTCACGTCCTCACGGGCACGGGAACGCTGCATTCAGGCGCGAGATGATGCCAGCGACGTCCATCGTTGCGGGATCCATCGCGATCTGGGCCAGCACGAAGTCCGCGTCCGCGGCGCTGTGCTCGCGGAGCGTGCGGTCGTAGAGCGACTCGCGCGCGGGGTACGAGATCGACATCCCGCCCGCGTCGGTGATCGTGCGCGCCGGAAGCGGCGCGAGGATCGTGCGGAGGAACGCGAGGTGGTAGCGCTGCGTGTCGCCCGTGCTGGTGCGCAGCTGCTCGAGGCGGTCGATGATCAGCTGCGCGAAGCCGTAGTCGAGCGCGTCGTCGAGCTGCTCGTGCGCACGCTCGTAGAGCGCGCGGTGCGAGAGCAGGTCTGGCATGTCGTACGCCGGCAGCGGAGGCGGCGTGCCGCTGGTGTCGATGTCACGCCAGCAGCGCACGGCGAAGATGCCGTCGAGGATGCGATCGTGGGCGTCCTCGTCGATCGAGCGGATCTCGCGCGCGAGCCCGATCTCCATGTCGAGCGTGGCCGCGCGCTCGCGACCGCCGGTGAAGTACGCCCAGCCCGAGTCGCAGTCGACGCGGTTGCCATCGCTGCCGGGGTAGAGGAACGCGCAGGTGTTCGTCTCCTTGTAGATGGAGATGTGCGTGAACCAGAGGAGGGCCGCCTCGATGCGCGCGGCGTAGAGGCGCGAGGGCTCGGACGCATCGCCCGTGGCGCCGCGCTGCAGCATGTCGAGCACGATCGGGTTGAGCGCCGCGGGGCCCGCGCAGAAGAGCGGATCGGCACGCCAGCTCGCCTCGCTCTGACAGATGCGGCCGCTGCCCATCGCCGTCGCGACCGGGAAGTGGAGGTCGTAGCGACGACCGACGCGGGAGCCGATGCCCTCGGCCGTGGCGTACTGCGCGCGCGCGTCCATGAAGTCCGTGGTGCTCGGATCCGTCGTGGGATCGAACAGCAGGTTCGCCATCGCCTCGAACTGCTCCATACGCGCGATCGAGCTGATGCTCGTGCCGATGCGCGGATACGTGGCAGAGCCCGAGACGGCAGGGCACGCGTAGTCGACACTCGCGGGGTAGTCGGTCGCGAGCGGCATGCACGCGGGCACGAACGCGTCGGGCGGCACGAACGCATCGGGCACCACGAACGCGTCGGGCTCCCACGCATCGAAGGGGCTGAACGCGTCTTGGTCCGCGTCGGGCACGACGAACGCATCGGGCGTCACGAACGCGTCGGGCGCGACGAACGCGTCGGGCACGGTGAACGCATCGGGCGCCATCGGGTCGAACGCGTCGGGCGCGAGCGCGGCGTCCGTCACCGGAGGAGGATTGGATTCGCAGCCAGCCGCGAGGAGACCGGCGGCCGCGAGAGGAAGAAGGAGACGGGCGGGCGAAGACATGAGCCGAAGCTCCTCGACGCGGCCCCTTTTCTCAATCGGGGGAAACCCCGAACCGTCCCCGTGTCGCTCGTCTGACCGTGCTCAGCCGCAGCGGACGAAGCGCACGAGGCCACCTTCGAGCGCGATCGCGATCACGCCGCTCGCGTCGATCGCGAGCGCGGGTCGTGTCGCGCCCGCGAGCACGAGCGGCTCGCCCAGCACACGCGCGCCGGACTCACCCACGGCGATCGTCCTCACACGCACCTCGTGCGGCGCATCGGCGGGCGCAGCCGAGGGTGCTTCGCTCGCGACCACGGCGTCGGTGGTGCGCGAGATCGCGCGCACGGTGAGCGGCTGCCCGTAGCCGAGGCCCGGCACGACACCGTCGGGCGCGTCGGTGCCGCCGAGCTCGACGACACCCACAGCGCGCGTCGCGAGGTTTCCGACCGCTGCATAGATCGCGAGCTCACGACCCGAAACGCGCGCGATGGCGAAGCTCGGCGGCTCGGCGGAGAGGTTCACCGGACGCGCCACGGCCGCGTCCCCCGGCATCACGTCCTCGTCGAAGCCCACGCGGTGGATGACCGAGAGCGCGACGCGCGCGTCGATGAAGAAGAGCTCGCTCGCGCCGCTCGGGCCGGGCGCGAAGAGCGGATGCGAGCCCATGCCTGCGCGCGGCGACACGTCGTGGGTGCCGACGACCTCGCCCTGCGCATCGACACGCACGAGGTGCATGCGCATCGCCGTACGCGTGGGCTGATCGGCGGGCCCGTTCTCGGGGATCGCGATCGTCGCGGCGACCACGCGCTGCGCGCCGATGCGCGCGAGTGCGGGCGCGAAGCGCAGGTCCGCGTCGACGAGGCCGAGCTCGATCGCACGCGCGACGGGACGTGCAGGATCGAAGAACGCCGCGCGCACAGCGCCCATCCCATCGATCCACGAGACGCCGAGCTCGGAGGCCTCGCTGCCTGCCGCGCCCACGAGCGCGATCGCAGGCGCGACGGTGCGACGCGCGGCCGGCGACGCGATCGGGATCGAGACCACCAGGCGCGGCGCCTGTCCCGCGACGAGCTCGACGATCGAGACCTGCTCCGCGCCCGCGTCGAGGCCCTCGTACGCCGCGAGGTAGAAGCGATCGCGCGCTGCGACGATCGAGAACGCGCTCGCACGAGGCAGGACACGGACCGGCGCCTCGGCCACCTCTTGGCACGTGCCGCGCGCGAGCGTCGGGCTCGCGATCGCCGAGGGATGCGCGTCCACCACCTCGTCCTCGTGCACCGGCGCCGCGAGATCGGCGAGCGGATCACCTTCACCGGGATCTGTCGTCGTCGCGGGCGCTGTAGTCTCCGGCGGTGGCGCCTCCGGCGGTGGCGTCGAGGTCTCCGGAGGTGAGGTCGTCGTCGCGGGGGGCGCTTCGATCGGGTCCTCCGCGCCGCTGCACCCCGCGAGGGAGCAGGCCACGAGCGAGCCAGAGAGGAAGAGCGCGCCGATCCGCGGGTCGAGGTTCATCACTGCGCGATGCTAGCTGGTTCGCTGCGATCGGAGGCGCGCGCGCGGCCTCGCGCATCGCTCGGGCCCCACGCTCGATCGCGTCTCTCGGTTCAGCGCGACGTCTCGCGTGCGAGCGCGCTCCGCAGCGTGCGTGCGATCTCACCCACGCCCGGCTCGCGCAGGATGCCGAGGTGATCGCCCGAGACGCCGTGCACGGGCGTGTCGGCGCGCACGAGGCCTGTCCACCCCATGTCCCAGCGCACACGCTCGCCGCCGTCGCCGAGCCCCTCGCGCGCACGGAAGATCACGACGCGACCGGGATAGGGAGCGATGACGGCGTCGTACGCCTCGGCGGCCGCCTTGAGCACGCCATCGCGCAGCGCGACGACGTCTCCGCCTTCCTCGACGCTCGCATGCTCGCCCGTCAGGCGTCGCACCTGCGCCTCGATCTTCGCCGCACGCTTGCGCACCACCGAGAGCAGCGCGTCCGATCCCTGACGCAGCTTGCCCAGGCCCGCGCGCGCACGATCGGTCCACGCGCGCTGCTCGAGCCCGCGCGGGAGGATCGTGTCGAAGAGCGCGAGCATGCGCACCTCTTCGCCGCGCGCGGTGAGCGCCTGCGCCATCTCGTACGCGAGGATGCCGCCGAACGAGACGCCGCCGAGCAGGTAGGGGCCACGCGGCTGTGCACGCCGGATCAGCGCGACGTACTCGCGCGCCATCGTGACGACGTCGAGCACTGGGCCGTCACCACGCATCGCCTCGGTCTCGATCGGGAGGAACGCGCCGTACACGGGTCGGTCGCTCTCCATGGCGCGCGCCAAGGGCCCGTAGAGCTGCACGCCGCACACGCAGAAGAGCGGCACCTCGCCCTCGACCTCGGCGCGACGCGGGTTGAGGCGCACGAGCGTCGGTGCCTCGGCGCTCGCGCTCGACAAGGCCTCCGCGAGGCCGCGGACGCTCGGGTGCGTGAACAGCGTGGCGAGCGAGAGCGAGAGATCGGGACGCTCGCTCGTGAGCCGCGCGAGCAAGCGGATCGCGAGGAGCGAGTGGCCACCCATCTCGAAGAAGCTCTGCTCGAGGTCGACGTCGTCGCGGCCGAGCACCTGCGCGAACACGGGCCTCAGCCACGCCTCGAGATCGTTGCGCGGCTCGTCGGCCGAGCGTGGCGTGACCTCGCGGAGCACACGGTCGGCGCGCACGACGAGCTCGTCTCGATCGATCTTGCCCGTGGGCGCGAGCGGTAGCTCGGCGAGCGCGACGAAGCGCGAGGGGACCATCACCGCCGTGAGCCGCTTGGCGACGGCGCTGCGGAGCGCGTCGAGATCGATCGGCGGGCCGACCGAGGTCACGAACGCCACGAGGGCCCGCGCCTCGGCCTCGCCTGCGAGCACCACCACCGCATCGCGCACGCTGCGCTGCGCGAGGATCGCGCTCTCGATCTCCGCTGGCTCGATGCGATGACCGCGGAGCTTGATCTGTCGATCGATGCGGCCGAGGAACACCAGCTCGCCGCGTCGACCGAGCTTCACGAGATCGCCCGTTCGGTAGGCGATGCGGTGCACGTCGCTCGGGTGTGCGAAGGGATCGGGCACGAACGCCGCCGCCGTCGCCTCGGGCCGCGCGAGGTAGCCGCTCGCGACCTGCGGGCCCGCGAGCCACAGCTCTCCCGGCTCTTC
The DNA here is from genome assembly GCA_017303575.1 of Deltaproteobacteria bacterium. Classification (GTDB taxonomy): domain Bacteria; phylum Myxococcota_A; class Polyangia; order Polyangiales; family Sandaracinaceae; genus JAFLCL01. Next base: position 13,083 of record JAFLCL010000052.1, on the reverse strand, counting down.
GATCGAGGCGAGCGCGGGCGTGATGGGCGCATCGCCCTCCGGCTTGCGTACACGCGTCGGCGCATCGAGCGAGCGCACGACGTACGCGCGACAGCTGCCGAAGGGGCGACCGATCGGCAGCTCGGTTCGGCCATCGGGCGGGACACCCGCCGCGCGCACGTCGCACACCACGGAGGTGATCGTGACCTCCGTCGGCCCGTAGCCATTCACGAAGCGGAGCGGCGCACGGCCGCGTCCCTCCGCGCGCTCGACGGACGACCAGAGGCGCGCCCAGCTCTCGGGCGAAGGACGCTCCCCGCCGACGATCACGAGCCGCACGGTGTGCGGCAGATCGACGCCGCGTCGCTCGAGGTGAACGAGCAGCTCGTGGAGGAACGCCGACGGAAGGTTGAGCACCGTCACGCCGGCGTGCGCGATCTCGCGCACGAACGCGTCGAGGTCGTGCGCGATCTCGTCGGAGCGAAGCACCACGCGCGCACCCGCGACCAGCGTGGGTACGACCTCCTCGATCGACACGTCGAAGCCGAGCGACGTGAACTGCAGCACGCGATCGCTGGCGAGCAGGCCGTAGTGCGCGATCGCTCCCTCCACGTGCGCCGCGAGCGCGCGGTGCGTGAGGCGCGCGCCCTTGGGACGGCCGGTCGTGCCCGACGTGTAGAGGAGGTACGCGAGCGGCTCACGCGGCACGCCCGCGGCCTCGAGCTCGAGCGTCGCGCTCTCGGAGCTCCCGAGCGGCAGCGGATGATCCCACGCCTCGTCGACGTCGATCACCTTCGCGCGGAGGAGCGCGCGGCGTGCGAGCTCGCGCGTGCCGTGATCGGTGATGACCACGGGCTGACGCGCGGCGCCGCTCTCGAGCACGTCGTCGTGCACTGCTCGGAGGCGCTCCTCGGGCCAGCTCGGATCGAGCGGCACGTACACGCCCTCTGCGATCCAACTCCCCCACAGCGCGGCCACCCAGTGGATCGAGCGCGGAAGGAGGACGAAGACGATCTCTTGCTCGTGCGCGCCCGCACCCTGGATCGCCGCCGCGAGACGGCGCGCGCGCTCGAGCAGCTCACGTCGTCCGATCTCGGTGCCTCGGCCATCACGCAGCGCGATCTCGTCGCGACGGCCGCGCCCGATCGACGTGAAGCGCTCGACGATCGAGCCCGTCTCGGGCAGCGCGTCGCGATCGGCGAAGGGGCCGCGCGCCCAGCCCGCCACACGCTCCGCCTCTCCCGGCGCGAGGATCGCGAGCTCCGCGAGCGGACGCCGATCGTCGTCGCGCGCGGCGCGTCCGAGCACCTCGATCGCTGCGGCGACGTGCTCGAGCACCAAGCGCGCGTCGGGCGCAGAGAGCGCGTGCGCGTCGTGCTCGAGCACCAAGCGCAGGCCCACACCGTCTTGGTAGGCGGCGAGCACGAGCGGGAAGTCGCTGCGCTCGTGCAGCGTGAAGCGTCGCGTCGCGTCGCGCGGGCTCCGTGCCCGCATGCTCGCCTCGAGGTCGTAGCGCTCGATGACGACGAGCGAGCCGAGCGTCACGCCCGCGCTCGCGATCACGTCGGTGAGCGGCGTGTGATCGTGGGCGCGCAGCGCGCGGTTCTCGGCGAACACGTGCGACAGCAGGCTCGCGGCGCCTTCACGCTGCTCGACGCGGATGCGCAGCGGCAGCGTGTCGACGAGGCAGCCGATGATCTCCTCGACACGATCGATCGAGGGCAGCCGCCCCGAGCGTGTCGTCGCGAAGACGACATCGCCCACGCGGGCACGACGCGCGAGCACCCAGGCCCACGCGGCCTGGATGACATTGGCGACTGACACGCCCGTACGCTCTGCGCCTGCGATCGCGGCACCGAGGTCCTCAAGGTGCAGCGTGGTCTCGGTGGGCGTGCGCGCGGCCCCCGTGTCGCGCGCGATCGGCAGCGGCGTGCTCGCGGCGCCCTCGAGCTTCTTCGCGAAGTAGGCATGGCTCGCGGCGCGATCGGTCGAAGCGATCACCCGACAGTAGTCGCCGAACGATGGCCCCTCGGGCGTGCGCGTCTCGACCCCGTCGAGCCGATCGAGCACCTCCTCGAGCACGCGCCGGTACGAACGGCCATCGAGGAGGGCGTGGTGGAAGCTCCAGACGATCACGTCGCCGTGCTCGGGCTCGCAGGTGCCGCGCGCGAGCAGCGCCACGCGGTGCAGCGGTGGCCTCGCCGCATCGAAGCCTCGCGCCCGATCGATCTCGAGCCAGCGGGCGAGCGAGAGCTCGGCGGAGAGCGCGTCGAAGCGGGCCTCGAGCGGGACGTCGCGCACGATCTCCTGCAACAGCGCCCCGTCTGCGTCCGCGCCCTCCCAGCGGAACCGGCTGTGGAGCACGGTGTGGCGCGCGTGCACCAACGCGAACGCCTCGGTCACCCGCGCGAACGCGAGCGGCGTGTCGAGCTCCACCACCAGCTGCTCGAGCTCCACGCCGCGCGAGGGATCGCGCAGCGCATTGACGACCATGCCGGCCTGCGTCGCCGTCGGGCGAAACACGTCGAGCCGACTGTGCGGCTGCTCGGGCTTGATCGACGACTGGTCCACGAAACCCCGGGCGGACGGTACGCGATGGAAGCCGCTGCGATCCACGAAAACGGAGGGCCGGAGAACCCTACCTCCCGAGAAGAGGCGCCGCGCTCGGTCCCCAGATGCCAGGTCGGAGCTCCTCGAGACGGTCACCTCGGGACGGACGGGGCGAACGCTGACGCGCCCGAAAAGGGGACGGTCCTCGATAGTTCGATATCGCGATACGCCCACGTTTGTCGGCTCTTCGCAGCCCGAGAGGCAACTCCGATCGCGCGACACCCACGATCGCCTCGTTCTCGTGGGGGAGCACCACGATGCAACGACGCAGGACCGTCCCGAGGTCGGCGATGCCGAGCGACGTGACTCTCCGTGTGGCTGTAGGGCGGGGGCTCGTCCCCCGCCGCGAGCACGACGAGCGTCTCGTCGACCCGCGTCCGCGCGAAAAGGGGACGGTCCTCGATCGTTCGATATCGCGAAGCGCCCACGTTGGTCGGCTCTTCGCAGCCCGAGAGGCAACGCCGATCGCGCGACATCCACGATCGCTTCGTTTTCGTGGGGAACACGACAATGCAACGACGCAGGACCGTCCCGAGGTCGGCGAACGCGTGAAGCACTCCCAGAAGGCCCGTGTTCTCGCTGGGTTGGACCCCTTGTAATGACCCCGTGAGCGAAGGGAACACCACGAGGCATCGACGCAGGACCGTCCCGACGTCGGCGATGCAAACGCCGTGAGTCTCCGTGTGGGTGTACGGCGGGGGCTCGTCCCCCGCCGCGAGCACGACGACCGTCTCGTCGACACGACCGAGCTGCGCACGTGAGCCTCGCGCCTTCCCAAGTGGGGGTGCGCCCAAAGCCCCGACACGAGGACGTCTCCGTGAGCTCTGGCGCGGCCCACTGCGGATCGCCCTCGTTGATCGTTCGATCGAGCCGTGTCAACGCTGGGAACGGCCTGACCCATCGGTGCGGGTCAGCAGGAACCGCGAGCTCTCGTCGGCCCGCGCGAGGCCGTCATGCGTGACGCCCGTCGTCGCGCCACCGGGCAGCGTCGTCGCGCCCGGAAGACCGCAGGCCGTGCGTGCCGAGATCGTCACGTTGCCGAGCGGCGTAGACGAGACGGACTCTGACGGCGTCGGCGAGTACGTCCACGTCCGGCTCGCCGCGTTCGTCTTCGTCAGCATCGCGCCTACGTGCGCGAGGTTGTGTGGCCCAAGCACCATGAGGCGAGCGCGGGAAATCCCAACGAACTCAGCATCGCGTCAAAGCACCACCCCCCAGAAGCGCTAGTGTTCTCCACGGGTTGCACCTCCGTGGAGTGATCCCATGCGCGAAGCGCTCAGAGACTTGCGCGGTCGGCTACTGCTGGATCCGCTCGAAATCGTCGACGCACATCACGACGAGACCTGTGGGAAGGCTCCGCGAACCGAAGGTCGACCGCGCTCTTGTGCAGGGGCTGATCTGAGCCCTCAGGCGATCGCCCGGCCATAGACCGGCGTAGCGGCGCGGACGCGGCCGTTGTTGCTCAATCGAGCTATCACGGGTCGGAGTCGTTGGGCAGAAGAATGAGAGCAGCACCTCAGTGCTCGCTGCACCGTCACCAGACTCGATCCGGGCGTGAACGAGACCGCGATGGGACCCCAGCGTCCCGCCGCACTCGAGATATGCGGGCACGGTAAGGAGCGTCGCAACGACACTGCGACGGCCGTCGTCGTCAGCCGCCGCCGGCGCGCTCGCCACCGCAATCGCTAGGAGCAGCAGTGTTGTTCGGAGTATTCGCATCAATTTACGCTCCTGAAATCACCCCCGGTTGTGAGGTGCCAAGTTTCCCTGAATCCCTCATAGACGAGCCGACCGGTGCGTGAGCAGAAGCCGTCCTGGCCGCATCCGGGCGACCTCGGGAAAATTCGCTGCAGGAGGTCGCCCTGCTGGCCCACAGCTCGCCTAAATATGTTCTCGACGCGTATCCCTTCCGCGTGAGCTCTGTCAAAGATAGCCTGGGCGGCATCCTGTTGTGCCTGAGTGCCCCTTGGGGGTCGACCGCCGCCCGTGATTTGGACCTCAGCTATCGCCTCGATCATGAAATGTACGACGTTCTGCTCGCGACTGGTCCCGTTCGGTCGGGCGCGATTTGGATCCGTGGCCGAGTCAAACGCCATAACGTCGCGAATGTCGACGGTATGGTAGCCCCAGTCGCGTTGCCGCGCGCCGCCCGCGAGCGCCCTCGCTGAGTCTACGGCGACGCGAGGCGCACCGTCTGGAACCGCCATTTGTATCGGGTTCGCACCGTTTGCGTCCTGCGCGACGACTGCGGCGTGGAAATTCGGGTCGAGGACCATTGCCGTTTGAACCACCGTCAGGAGGTCATCGGCTCGTGCAAGAGTGATGCGCACTCCGGATTGGGGTCCAGCAGGTCGCCAGGTGGCCGCGGCCAGGATTTCCTCGAGGTCGGCGCCTTGGTGGGCTCGTTGGAGAACGGCAGCCCGTACTGTCCCATCTCGCGGCAATGCGGCAAATCGGGCATCAGCCGCCAGGCGAGCTTCAACGTTTCCCTGCTGCGCCTGTGCAATCTGTTTTGAGCCCGTACTGGTGATGGGGCCTGACGAAGCGCTCTTCAGCCCGAGCGGGTCACGCGCCTGCAGTAGGTTCCCTGACACGTAGTGATAGCCGTTGAGCGCTTCCCCGCCATCAACCTGGTGAGTCTGTAGCGGATCCGGTGACGTCCACCTGCCGAGATGGGCCATGAGATACCGATGTCCAAAGTAGGTCAGTCCAACTTCCTCATCGGCTTCCTTCCCGGTGAACCCGCTCACTTCCGGGGTGACCGTCTCCGTCTCGTTGCTCCGGTAGGTCTCCCTAGCGCCGTTCGCGTAGTAGCTCCCGGCTTCCACGAGCTCGCCTGTCGCCAGGTCGATCACTGCCGTCGTCGACTGGATGAGGTCCGTCAGGGAGAGCGTGATGCGCTGGTCGCGGTCCAGCGTCTCGTCGCGGTCGGACGTGCGCCACACGATGCGGGCGCCTCCGACGCCGTATTGGGTCTCCGTGTCTCCTGCGACTGCCTCGTAGGTGGTGCCGCTCCTGCTCTTCACGAGGCCGCGGCGCTCGAAGTCTCCGGGGTACACGTAGAGGGCTGAGCGCTCGGTGCCGCTCTCGATGCCGCGGAAGGTCGTCGTCTTCACCGTGCGCTGGTTGCTCGCGTCGTAGAGGTAGCGCTGCTCCACGGCGAGCTCCCAGTCGCCGCCGTCTTCGCGGTCGAGGCGGCGGGCGTGGGCGATGCGGTTCACTTCATCCCAAGCGTACGTGAAGTGCTGCTCGGTCGCGCACGAGTACGCGCACGAGAGGTCCACGGCCTCCTCGGGGTCGTCGGTGCCCCCGCCCTTCTCCTCGTCTCCGAGGCCGCCGAGGCCGCCGAGGCCGCCGCCGGAGCGGCAGTCGAGCGGGATCTCGTTCTCGTCCGGATCGCCGCAGCGGCCGTGCACCGTGACGGCGAGGGCGTTGCCGTCCTCGCCGTAGCGCACTTCGACCCCGTGGTCCGCGGCGCAGGCGCCGCGAGTTGGGGGCGCTGCCCCCAAACCCCGTACGACACTCGATCCCGAGAAACAGCCCTTTCTCGGTCTCTCGCCCCCGTCGTCGGCGGTGACGGGCGTCGAGGGGAGGTTCGAGGCGACGTAGAGCGCGCCCGTGCGACGCGAGGGCGCTTCACTCGGGAGGTCGGCGCCGTTCACGATCTCGCCCAGCGAGCGCTCGTAGAAGACGGCGTTGTCGTCGTCCCATGACTGCATGTTGCCGAGCCAGTCGTGCTCCCACGTCATCGAGACGACGCGCAGATCCGGCTCGTCCGAGACCAGCGGCGCAGGCGCGGTCCTCATCGGATCGTTCGAGCGGCCGATCGCCATCTCGGTGCGCCAGTCGTTCGAGGCGGAGGTGTCGTCGAGCGGTGTAGAGGCGACGGGCTCCGACGGCGTCGTCGAGGACGTCCCCTCGCACACGAGGAGGCGGGGCGAAAACCCAACAAATTCAGCATCGCGTCAAAGCACCCCCAAAAGGCCCAGTGTTCTCGATGAGTTGGACCCCCTTGTAGTGACCCCGTGAGCCGACCATGAGGGGGGCGAAAACCCAACGAATTCAGCATCGCGTCAAAGCACCCCCAAAAGGCCCAGTGTTCTCGATGCGTTGGACCCCCTTGCAGTGACCCCGTGTCAGCGGACCCCCCTGCCACGAGGGGTCGAAAACCCAACAAATTCAGCGTCGCGTCAAAGCACCGCCCAAAGCCCCTGTTTTCTCGATGGTTTGGACCCCCCTTGTAGTGACCCAGTATCAGCGCAGCTGACCCACCCCGTGTCAGCGCAGCTGACCCCGTGTCAGCGCAGCTGGCCCCGTGTCAGCGCAGCTGAGCCCGCCGCGAGGGTCGAGCTTCGCGAAAGGCAGACCGCGTCAGGCCCAGACGTGTCAGCGCAGCTGGAGGACGAACCACACGGCGACCGCCGCGAGCAGCACGAGGCCGACCCCAATGATCCATCCGAGGACGGGAGTTGGGCGCGCGCGGGGCGCCAGCGTCCAGTCGAGCGCTCGCACGAGCTCCTGAGACTCCCTGGTACGGAGCGCGGAGACGATGCGCACGAGCTCCTCGTCAGTCGGCTCCGGCGTGATCGTGCGGCCCGTAATCGCGCGCAGGATCGACACGAGCGCGCGGTGATCGTCGGCGGTCTCGCGGACGCCGCCCTCGCGACCGTAGCCCTCGGTCACCCGGCTCGCGCGAGGCGCGCCGATCGCGTCGATGCCCTCGTGGTCCATCAGCACGGCGTGCCCGTCGCGGACCAACACGTTGTCGGGCGAGAGATCGCCGTGCGTCACCCCACAGGCGTGCAGCGCATCGAGCGACACGAGAAGGCGCGACGCGAGGGAGAGGGCCTCGAGGTCTGTCACTCGCTCGCCGCGCTCGAGGCGGGCGCCCAGCGTCTCGCCCGGCACGAGCGGCATGATCACGAAGGGCGTGCCGTCGTCGTCGGCGCCGAGATCGAGGATCGGCACCATCACGTCGGGGCCCACGCGCTCGGCGATCGCGCGGCCCCGCTCGAGGGTCGGCAAGAGCGTGGGGTCGAACGCGCGGTGGACGTGGAACGACTTGAGCGCGACCTCGGCGCCCGTCGTGGTGTCGATCGCGCGGTGCACCGTGCTCGAGCCGCCCTTGGCGATGCAGGCGCCGCGGCGGTAGCGACCCGCCACCGTCATCGAGAGGCCGAACGGCGTCTTGCGCCGCGCCGAGCTGGTGTCGCTCGGATCGGCGGGCGTTCCTCCTCGGCTCGCCAGCTCGGGCATTCGAGGGGCGAGCTTAGAGCCTCGCCTCACGGAAGGGGATGCCCGACATGCCGTGCGCGCAGTTCGGGCTAAGTACGGAGCCGACCGATGCGCGAGCGCCTCTTTCTCCTCGGCCGCAAGCCGACGACCGCAACCTCCGCTCCAGCCGAGCCCCCCGAGCCGTCGATCCCGGACTGGCAGGCCTGCGATCCGCGCGAGATCAGCCAAGCGCTGGGGCGCGCGCTCGCGCGTCCGTCCGGTGGCTGGGTGGTGCTCGACGCCACGCGCGCGATCCAGAAGGGCCCGCGCAAGTACGTGGTGAACGGACGCGAGCTCGTGGCGTGGTGGTGCAAGAAGCCTGGCCACGAGGGCACGCGCGTGGGCCCCGATCACTGCCCTCACATGGGCGCGGAGCTCAGCAAGGGCTCGGTCGATCGCGAGGGAAGGATCGTCTGTCCGTGGCACGGCTGGGCGCTGTCGGGGGAGACACCCAAGGGCACCTTCCGCCCGCTCGTCACCTTCGACGACGGAGTGCTCAGCTGGGTGCGCGTGCCCGAGCTCGTGAGCCACGGCGAGGCGCTGACCGATCGTCCCTACCTGCCCGAGCGACCACGGCGCTTCCTCGACGCGACGATCCGCGTCGAGGCCCGCTGCGAGCCGCGCGACGTGATCGCGAACCGCCTCGATCCCTGGCACGGCGCGCACTTCCACCCCCACAGCTTCGCGAACCTGCGCATCGTCGATCGCGGGCTCGATCACATCACGGCCCGCGTCGTGTATCGCATCGCCTCCGGCGTGGGCATGGAGGTCGACGCGCGCTTCGACTCGCCCGAGCCGCGCACGATCGTGATGACGATCGTGGCCGGCGAGGGCATCGGATCGATCGTCGAGACCCACGCCACGCCGATCTCGGACGGGCGCACCGCGATCATCGAGGCCACGCTGGCGACGAGCGAGCGCGGCAGCGTGATCTCGTGGCTCCCCGCCGCGGGCAGGCTGCTCCGCCCGCTGGTCGAGGCGCGCGCGAAGAAGCTGTGGCTGGACGACGCGGAGTACTGCGAGCGCACGTACAGCCTGCGGCGCGAGAAGGCGGGTCGGCAGGATCCGTGACGGATCGCGCGATCTGCGGGCACCATCAGGCCAGAGCCCTCCTTCCTTTCGCTCCCCGAGGCCCCGTGACCACCACGCCCCACTACGTCCGCTTCGCCCGCTCCCTCGCCCTCCTCGGCGGCCTGGGTGCCCTCGGCGCAGGCTGCGGCGCCAGCACGAACACGCCCGACGACGCGTTCACTCCGCCCACGCCCGACGCGTTCACGGCCTCGAACGACGCGTACGTGTCGCCGAGCGACGATGCCTTCGTCGCCGCGAACGACGCGCCCATCGTGACCGCCGAGGACACCGGCGCAGCGCCTACCGACGCCTACGACATGTGCGCCGCGTGCGTGTGCATCGGCGCGGGTGGCGGAGGTGGGGGCGAGGACGCAGGTCGCCCCGATTGCTACACGGTGCCCGGCTCCGAGGTCTGCTGCGCAGCCGTCGGCCCGCTCTCTCCCCCCGACCTCGCGGTGTGACCATGACGACGCCCCACTACCTTCGGTTCGCCCGTTCCCTCGCGCTCTTGGGCGGTGCCTCGCTGGCTGCCTGCGGCGGCACCACCAACACGCCCGACGACGCCTTCACACCGCCGAGCGCCGATGCGTTCGTGGCCGACGCGCCCACCCTGGCGATCGATGCGCCCGGCGCGCTGATCGACGCAGGCAGCGACGCGCCGACCTCGAGCACCGACGACGCGTACGTCACGCCCGGTGAGGACGCCTACGTCGCGAGCACCGACGACGCCTACGTCGCGCCGAACGACGCGGGCCCCGTGGCCGACGACGCCTTCGACGTCTGCGCCACGTGCATGTGCGCGGGCTTCCTCGCCGAGGATGCCGGCACCGACGCGGGCCTGCCCGCGTGCGAGACGACCCCCGGCGGCTTCGTCTGCTGCGCCGTGATCGGGCCGCTCTACCCGCCCGACCTCGTCGTCTGAGGGCTGTGTGAGCCTGCCGGCCTCGCTCCGCGCCACGCTCTCGAGCACCCCGCTCGCGGACGAGTCGCGCAGCTTCGATCGCGCGCTCGATCGCATCGCGCCGAGCCAGCACGTCTTCGACGCGAGCCTCTACTCACCCGAGGCCGTGCGCACAGTCGCCGCGCAGTGGCGCTACCGCATGGCCTTCGAGCACCGCTCCTCGATGGTCTTCTCGCAGCTCGCGCAGCAGCTCTACGAGGCGAACGCGAGCCTCGACGCCAAGATCGTGATGCTGCGCATGGCGAGCGACGAGCTCAGGCACACAGGCACGTGCGCCGCCGTGATCGAGGCACTCGATCCGAGCGGCGGATCGCCGAGCGTGGAGGTCGATCTCGAGGTCGCGCCGCTCGCGCGCCACGGCAACGCGAGCCCCCAAGAGCGCGCGCTCCGCAACGTGATCTACACGACGTGCATGAGCGAGATGGTCGCGTGCGCCCGCTTCGTCGCGACGCTCGATCGCACGACCGATCCGTTCCTCCGCGACGCGATGCGACGCCTCCTCGCCGACGAGGTGCTGCACGGCCAGTTCGGCTTCCACTACCTCGCGTCGCAGCGCGAGTGGCTCGCGGCGCACGACGTCGAGCGCGCCTCGATCGAGCGCTTCCTCGTGCACGCGTTCGCGGTGATCGAAGAGGAGCTCGCGCCGAAGCCGCCCTTCGCCGAGCTCTCGGACGAAGCGAAGGCCCTGGGCGGCGACGACTTCGCCCTCGCGCGCGAGGTCTTCTACGGCACGATGGAGCACGCGGTGGTGCCGGGCCTCGAGCAGCAGGGCCTCGACGCAGGCGCGAGCTGGAAGGGTCGCAAGCGTCTCGTGTGATCCCGTACCGTGGGGTTTTCAGGCCGCGGCTCTCAGCCCCCACGTACGAAGTTTTCACACACGCCAACCAAGGATCCGGTTGATCTGGGCCTCCGAGGCGCTGCAACATCGCGCCTGGAGACGTCTTCGATGAACGAACAGCTTGGAAACGGGGGCGGCAGACTACAGGGTCCGCCCGGACCTGGCGGACCGCCGGGTCGGGGTGGTGAGCGCGTCATCCCGTTCGGCAAGTACCTGCTCGTCGACCGCATCGCGGTCGGCGGCATGGCCGAGGTCTACACGGCCAAGTCGTTCGGCGTGGAGGGCTTCGAGAAGATCCTCGCGATCAAACGAATCCTGCCGACGATGGCCGAGGATGAAGACTTCATCCAGATGTTCATCGACGAGGCGAAGATCGCGGGGCAGCTGACCCACGCGAACGTCGTCCCGATCTACGAGCTGGGGAAGATCGGCGACTCGCACTACATCGCGATGGAGTACGTCTGGGGCAAGGATCTGCTCCAGATCATGAATCGCTTCCGCAAGATGCGGAAACAGATGCCTGCCTCGATGGGCGCGTGGATCGGGGCGAAGATGTGCGAGGGCCTCGACTACGCGCATCGCAAGAAAGACCGCAGCGGCCGCCCGCTCGGGATCATCCACCGCGACGTGAGCCCGCAGAACTGCCTGGTGTCCTACGAGGGCCAGGTGAAGATGATCGACTTCGGCATCGCCAAGGCCGCGTCGCGCAACACCAAGACGCAGGCCGGCGTGCTGAAGGGCAAGTTCGGCTACATGAGCCCCGAGCAGGTGCGGGGTCTGCCGGTCGATCACCGCTCGGACATCTTCGCGGTGGGCACGTGCCTCTACGAGATGCTCACGACCGAGCGTCTCTTCGTGGGCGAGAGCGACTTCTCCACGCTGGAGAAGGTGCGCAACGCGCAGGTGCCCGCGCTCTCCTTGCAGGTCCCCGACATCCCGAAGGAGCTCGAGGACATCGTCATGAAGGCGCTCGCGCGGGACGTCGAGAACCGCTGGCAGAGCGCGGCCGAGATGCAGGAGGCCTTGCAGCGCTTCATCGCGCGCGAGCGCCCGCCGTTCGGCACCTCGAAGCTCGCGGCGTGGATGCGCACGGCCTTCGCGCCCGAGATGGCGAAGGAGAAGCAGCGCCTCGACTCGTTCGCGAAGATCGGTCCGCCGGCGGCGCCGCCGCCGTCGGTGCCGCAGCGTCCGGTGGTGGCGGTGAAGCCGCCGCCGAGCGAGGACGACGAGCCCGAGGAGCTCGCGGGCGAGGCCACCATGATGACAGCGTCGCCGTTCGAAGAGGACGGCGGCGGGGGTGGTCACGGGCACGGCCACGACGAGATCCTCGAGCAAGCGACGCAGATCTTCTTCTCCGCCGACGAGGTGCAGGAGGTCGATCCCGTTCGACCGACCATGGCCGCCGCGCCCGCAGGACCTGCGCCCGCGCCCCGTATCGGAGGGGGCATCGGAGGGGGTCAGGCCGTGGTGCAGCAGGCGCCGCGACCGGTCGGCCTGCCGCCGCCGGGCGGGATGCGTCCGCAGCCGATGGTCTCGGTCGGTGGGCCACCGGCCACCGCACCCGCGCCGTCGATGGGGCCGAGCGTGCAGGTCGCGGGGATGAGCGGCTATCCGCCGCCGATCCAGCAGCAGCAGCCGATGATGCAGCCGCCCATGGGCATGCAGCCCATCGCGCAGCAGCAGCCGATGATGCATCCAGGCATGCAGCAGCAGCAGCCGATGGGCATGCAGCCGATGCAGCCCGGCATGCAGCAGCCGATGATGCAGCAGCCCGGCATGCAGCAGCCCGGCATGCAGCAGCCCGGCATGCAGCAGCCCTTCGGGGCACCGCCACCGCCGGCCGTCCCGCAGCGCACCGACACGATGCAGCTGCAGGCGCCGCCCGCGAATTTCGCGCAGCCCGGCGTCGGGCCCGCGCCCGAACGAAGCTCGCGTCGCGGCCTGATCGGGTTCTTCGCTGTCGCCGCGCTGGGCATGCTCGGCGTCGGTCTCTTCGGAGGCTACTGGTTCTTCCTGCGTGGCCCGGGCCTCGGCACGATCGAGGTGCGCGCGGTCCCCGTGGAGGCCGCGACGGCGCAGGTCTCGCTCGATGGCCAGCCGCGCGGGCACGCGCCCATCCGCATCGAGGGCGTGCTCGCAGGCGAGCACGTGCTGGTGCTCAGCCAGCCCGGCTTCACCGACGTGACGCGCCCCGTGACGGTCACCGAGAACGGCGTGGTCGCGCTCGATGTCGCGCTGAGCCCTGCGGTCGCGATCCCTGCGGTCGCCGCGGTGGTGCCCGCCGTGGTGCCCACCCCCGTGCCGCCCACGGCCACGGCCGTCGCGGCGATCGCGCCCACCACCGACCCCG
>JAFLCL010000519.1 GCA_017303575.1 Deltaproteobacteria bacterium | reverse complement strand
GGCACCGGAGGCGCGACGGAGCGCGCGAGGCTGCGCTGCACGGGCCGCCGCTGCCGGAGGCGGCCTGGCTGTGTGGCGATCCGTCCGGCGATCCCGAGCATCGACGCCGGCCCACTTCGCTGTAGATTCCGCGCCCTCATGAGCCCGCGGCACGAGCTGTCCGACCGCAAGCGCGAGGTCCCCTCGGACTTCGATGCGATCGCCCCCACCTACGATCTCCTCACCGGGATGAACCCCGGCTACCACCGGCACCTGCGCCTGAGCGCGGAGCGCCTGGGCTGCGGCGAGGACGCGAGGGTGCTCGATCTCTGCTGCGGCACCGGCATCTCCACCGAGGCCGTGCAGAGCGTCTATCCGCGCGCACGCCTCGTCGGACTCGACGCGAGCCGCGGCATGCTCGAGGTCGCGAGGAAGAAGTCGATCCTGCGCGACGTGCGCTTCGTTCACGGCGACGCGATGGATCCGCGCGGCGCGGGACTCACCGAGCGCTTCGACGGGATCCTCATGGCGTACGGCATCCGCAACGTGCCCGATCCGGACACCTGCCTCGTGCGCCTGCGCGACATGCTCGAGCCGGGCGCGCGTCTCGCGATCCACGAGTACAGCGTGACGGGCTCTCGCAAGAGCCGCGCGATCTGGGACGCCGTGTGCTGGGGGATCATCATCCCCGGCGGAGCGCTCACCGCGCGCACGACGAAGATCTACCGCTACCTCCACGAGAGCGTGCGGCGCTTCGACAGCACGCGCGAGCTCGAGCAGCGCCTGCGTCGCGCGGGCTTCGTCGACGTGAAGACCGAGCCGATGGATGGATGGCAGAGGGGCATCTTGCATACGTTCGTGGCGACGCGACCCTGATCGATCGCGCCACCGTCGCTCCGACCCGACACTCCCTCCACCTCGCACGAGACCCTCGGGACTTCGCGAATCACGCGCGCGAATCGGTTAGTCTCGACCTCACGTGCGCATCTCGTCGGTCCCGTTTCCGCCGCAGGTCCGCGGTTCGCTCGAAGAACGGCTCGGGAAGGGCCGACGCGAGCTGCGCGGCGCCTACCGCGGGACGCGCGAGCGGGCCGAGCCCAACACGCGCGCCGTCGTGATCGGTGGTGGGATCGCGGGCGTGTCTGCGGCCTGCGTGCTCGCCGAACGTGGTGTCAGCGTCGTCTTGCTCGAGCGCTCGGATCGGCTCGGTGGCCGGCTCGCGGCGAGCGCAGGCCCCGAAGGATCGCCTGCGCTCCGCGTCGCGCCGGTCACGACGTTCCCCCGCCACTACTACAACGCGCGTGCGCTCTTGCGGCGCATCGATCCCGAGCTCGTCACGCTGCGCGCGCTCGAGGACTGCGTCGTGCTCGGCCCCGACGGCGCGGCGGAGTCGTTCGCCGATCTCCCGGTGTCGGCGCCGCTCAACGCGCTCGCGCTGATCCGTCGCACGCCCTCGGTCTCGCTCGGCGATCTGCGCAAGCTCTCGACCGAGCGCACGCGACAGATGCTGCGCTTCGATCCGCAGAAGCACGCCGCGCAGCACGACGCGATGACGGCAGCGCGCTTCCTCGAAGAGGTCGGTCTCACCTCGCGCGCACAGCAGATGCTCTTCCGCGTGTTCGTGCACGCGGGCGCGTCCGAGCCGACCGCCCTCTCGGCCTCCGAGCTGCTCGCGAGCTTCCAGTTCCAGTTCCTCGGCAACCCCGAGGGCCTGATCGCCGACGTGCTCGAAGAGCCCGCGTCGGACGCGCTCTTTCTCCCGATGGGGCGCTACCTCAAGAGCCTCGGCGTGGAGATCCGTCTCGGCACCACGGCCATCGAGGTCGGTCGCGATCGAGGCGATCGTGTACGCGTGACGACGCACGAGGGCGAGCAGCTCGAGGCGAGCGGATTGGTGCTCGCGCAGCACGTGGAAGGCGTGCGCGCGCTCGTGCGCGCGTCCTCGGATCTCGGCGACGACGCGGCGTTCGCGCGCTCCATCGACGAGCTCGGCGGCGGCGGCACGTATGCGATGTGGCGTCTCTCGCTCGATCGACCGCTCGAGGAGTCGCGCGAGCCCTACGTGCGCGTGGCGGGCATGGGCTGCCTCGACGCGATCGCGATCCACGATCGTCTGGAGGGCGAGTCACGACGGCACGCGCTCCGCACCGGTGGCGCGATCGTTCAGCTCCAGGCCTTCGCGGTCCCCGAGTCACGCGCCGACGACGCGCTGAAGAGCGAGCTCCTCGCAGCCCTCCACACGCTCTATCCCGAGACCAAGGACGCGAAGGTCCTGAGCGAGCAGCTCGTGCGTCGCGCCGACGCCCCCTCGTTCGCGCCGGGCTCGTTCGCTGCCCGCCCGCGCGTCGCGACGCCTTACGGCAACATCACGCTCGCGGGCGACTACGTGAAGCTCCCGTTTCCTTCGGCGTTGCTCGAGCGCGCGACGGCCAGCGGCTTCCTCGCCGCGAACCTGCTCCTCGATCGCTGGGACGTGCGCGGTGAGGCGCTCTACACCATCCCGCCGCGCGGTCTCGTCGGCTCGCTCATCGGGCGATGACGAACGATTGGGATACGAAGGCCGCGCCCGCCTGACGACGCGCTCCCCACGAGGCCTCCGTGACGAGCGAGGGCAGCGCCAGCGCGAGGCGGAGCACCGCCGCGTTGCGCTGCGCGAGCGCCGCATCGGACTGCACGGCGAGCACCGCCTGCGCCTCGGCCACGTGCGCACGCAAGAGCGCCGCAGCGTCTGGGCCCTGGCCGTTCTCGATCTGCGCGCCCGCCGCACGAAGTGCCTGAGCGAGCGATCGATCGAGCACCGCGCCCATCTCGCCTCGGGAGACTGCGCTCGCGCCCTGGGCGATCGAGAGCGACGCCTCCAGCTCGTGGCGCTGTGCGTTCGCGTCGAGGAACGACAAGCGCACGTGGCCGATCGACCCTGCATGCGACGTCTCGACCGGCACGACGAACGTCTGCGTCTGTCCCGCCGCG
>JAFLCL010000518.1 GCA_017303575.1 Deltaproteobacteria bacterium | reverse complement strand
GGGCTGGCCGGCGCACGTCGCGCTCGCGCAGTCCACCGCGCAGACGTCACCGGCGCAGCACGACTCACCCACTGCGCAGCGCGAGCTCACGCTGCACACACCATCGAGACAGCGCGCGTCCTCGCACGGGCCTTCGGCGCAGTCCATGTCCTCGTCGCACGCGGCCGCGAACGCGTCGGCGGGCGGCAGGCCCGCGTCGGGCATCTCGCCCCCCGGCCGCAGCACGCAGCCCGAGCCCGGCACGCACACCTCGTCGGCCTCGCAGGCATCGGTGCGCGGAAGCTCGAGGCACAGGCCGTCGACGCACATCGACTCCGCGCAGGCCGAGCTCGCCGCCGCACACGGCATGCTCGAAGAGCACTGCGGATCGGGGCACGCGGGGCCGCCCTCGGTGTCGCAGTCCGGCGCGAGGCAGATGCCGCCGGCGCACTCCGTCTCGCTCGCGTCGTCCCCCGGACCCGGACAGCGCACCTCGCGGCACGAGCGCGTGATCACGATGGTCGTGAGGTACCGATCACGGAAGGGGATCTCGCGCGTGCGTCGCGCCAGCACCTCGCCGTCACGAATCAACGACAACCGGATGGTGCGGCGCCCGCTCGCGACGCCCGTGCGCTCGAGCAGCGTGCGCGAGCGCGCGAACGAGTCTTCGACGGTGACGTCGCGTCGAGCCGCCTCGACACCATCGAGGTCGATGCGCACCTCGTCGAACTCCACGCCCGCCACGAAGTCGGTCTGGAGGCCCACCGACAGCTCGCTGCCCGCATCACACGCACCGAGGAACGCGGCCGACACGACGAACGCGACGAGGGACCAAGCTCGCATGACGTGGAGCATCGACGCACGTCGCGGCAGGAGCAAGTGCGAGGCGGTCCGTCTCTTCGGCGAGCGGGCCTTCCGTGGTGTGGCGGCGTGCGACCCGCGGTCGCATCGCGACGCGCACCTGCGCTCCGTCTCGCGGCGAGCGGCGCTGATCTCCTGAGGGATCTGCGCGGCATGCGTACTGCAGGACGCTCGGGAGGAGTCCCCATGAACGTGCTCGTCACGAGCTCACGCGTGCCTCACACACTCCGTGGGATCCGCCACGAAGGCATGACCCGGCGTCTCGCCCTCGCGTGCGTGGTGGTGCTCACCTTCGTGGTGTCCATCCACGGCGGCGAGGCGCCCCGCGCAGACGCACAGAGCACCCCCACGGCATGGGTCGACGCGGCCCTCGCCGAGCGTCTGAGCGGCGACTGGCGGCTCGCAGTGACCCCCGAGGTCGCCGCGCGCGCAGTGGGTCGAGGCATCGAGACGGCCGTGGCGAGCCTGCCGCCGCTGATCGACGCGATGGCTGCGCGCGAGCTCCGGACACGCACCCCGGTCTCGAGCACGTTGTGGATCGACGTGACGTCGGCGCGGATCCGCACGCGCTTCGCCGATCACGCCTACGACACTGCGCCGGGCCGCTCGGTGCGCATGGCCGTGCCGGACGAGGACGCGTCGAGCATGGGCGTCGTTCAGCTGCTGCGCAGCGGCGGGCTCGAGCAGATCTTCACGACCGAGCGCGGCAGGCGCTGGAACACCTTCACCGCCACGGACGACGGCCAGCGACTGACGCTCGCGGTGGTGATCCAGAGCGCGAGCCTGCCCACCGACGTGCGCTTCGTGCTGCCCTACACCCGCGCCCGCTGAGCTCGCCCCACGCGCGCGCTCTCTAGCTGCCGGGAAAGCGCTCGCCAGCGGGCGGCGCGTGCAGATCGAGCTTCGCGAGCACCGACGCGGGATCGGTCGCGAGCACCACGCGACCTCCGCTGCCGAGCTGCGCCGCGAGGTTGCCCGCCTCGACGGCCATGCGGAGGAGCGGCGTGGAGGGAACGATCGTGTAGGCCGTCTTCAGGTACCCCTTGGGCCGCGCTCGCATGCGCTCTTGGTACACGCGACGGGCGCTGGCCTCGTAACCACCGAGCAGACGCCAGTCGTGCACGCACACGAGCCCGCCGCCGCGATCGATGTCCGCGCGCCGTGACGCGTGCACGCGATCGATCCAGTCGTGCACCGCGTGCGCGGCCTCCACGGACGCGTGTGCGATGTGCGCCTGCGTGACGAGCACGTTGGGCGCGACGAACCACAGGTAGCCCAGGCGTGGATCGGCAAGCTGCACCGGCCACCCCATGAAGGGCGGTCGAGGCGGACCGAACGGCTGCGACGAAGGCATGCGCGCCGCCGATGGTAGCCCGAGGTCTGTCAGCGACGGAGCAGGGCGGGGAGCTCGCCGCGCTTGGGGGAGAACGCGCCACGCTCCGTGTAGACCTTCTCGACGTAGCGCGCGGGTGTGACGTCGAACGCGGGATGACGGCACGGGATGCCATCGGCGACGAGGGTGGTGGCGCCCACCTTGGCGACCTCCTCGCGCGAGCGCTCTTCGATCGGGATGTCCTTGCCCGTCGGCGTCGCGAGGTCGACCGTGCTCCACGGCGCGGCGACGGTGAACGGCACCGCGTGCGCGTCGCAGAGCACCGCGAGGCCGTAGGTGCCGATCTTGTTCGCGACGTCGCCGTTGGCTGCGATGCGATCGGAGCCCACCACCGCGAACTGAATCTCTGCACGCGAGAGGAAGTGCCCGACCATCGAGTCGGAGATCACCTCCACGGGGATGCCATCCTGGTGGAGCTCCCACGAGGTGAGCCGCGCACCCTGGAGATAAGGCCGCGTCTCGCACGAGAGCACGCGCGCCACCTTGCCCGCTGCGTGCGCCGCGCGGATCACGCCGAGCGCGGTTCCATAGCCGCCGGTCGCGAGCGCCCCCGCGTTGCAGTGCGTCACGATCGTCGCGCCATCGGGCACATCGATCGCGCCGAGCGCGCCCATCGCGCGACAGGCGGCCACGTCCTCGCGGTGGATGGCCTCCGCCTCCTCACGCATGGCGCGGGCGCGCTGGTCGGGCGCGAGCTTCGCGCACTCGGCGGCGCGGCGGCTCATGCGCGCGATCGC
>JAFLCL010000517.1 GCA_017303575.1 Deltaproteobacteria bacterium | reverse complement strand
GCTCGCGCGTGGTCGCGCGATGGGCCGCGTGGAGACGCTGCCGACGTTCGAGGGCCTCGCCGCGATCGAGCGCGCGAACGAGGGTGACCTCGCCGACGAGTCGAGCCCCGAGCTCGTGGCGCGTCGTGCAGATCGCATCGCGGCCGCCCTCGACGCGCTGGTCAAAGACCTCGCCGCCACACGCAAGCGTCTCGTGCCGCACCTCGGAGAAGACGACGCGCGCGCGCTCGAGACCCTGGCGCTGCTCGAGTCGGACTCGCGCCTGCACGAGGCGCTCGTCGAAGAGGGCAGCAAGCAGAACGTCGCGCTCGGCGTGCGCAAGGTCGCGCGCGACTACGTGCAGGCTGTCTACAAGGCCAAGCGCGGCGTGACGATGGGCCTCGGCGCTGTGCACACCGCCGAGACGCGCGCGTGGCTCGTCGAGCGCAGCGCCGAGATCGAAGACCTGTGTCTGGTGCTCGCCGCGCGCTTGGTGGGCGATCGCGCACCGACCGGCGGCTCCGTGCTCCTCCTCCCCGAGCGACTCACCGCGATGATGGCCCTCGCCGCGGCGGGCCAGCGCACGGCGGCGATCGCGATCTGCCACGCGGTCGATCCGCTGCGCGTGGGCCTCGGCATCGAGGTCGCGCGCGCCGCGGGCATCCCGACCGTCGGTGACGTCGGAGGCCTCTTCGCGTGGGCGCGCCGCGGCGACATCGTGCTCGTGGATGGTGACCTCGGTGTGGTGCGCGTGCATCCCTCGGCCGCGCAGATCGCGGAGCTCCGCGCGAGCGGACCGGATCGCAAGCGCGAGCCATGACCGGCTACGTCATCGTCCTCGCGCTCGCGGCGCTCCTCTCTTTCGTGCTCGCGATGGCGCACTACGTGTTCTGGACGCGGCGCTTCGCGATCGCGATGGACTACGCCGAGCACCATCGCATCGAGACACCTGACGGATCGGCGATCGAGCTCTACCGCCTGCCGCCGCTGGGCATCGACATCACGACGCACCGCCATGCGACGCCGGTGCTGTGCGTGCACGGCATCGGCATCGATCACCGCAACAACGACATGATCCCCCAGGTCTCGCTCGCGCGGCACCTGCGCGAGGCGGGCCACGACGTCTGGCTCTTGCGCCTCCGAAGCGGCGGCACGTCGCGCAGGTTCGGCCACGGCCGCAAGGTCCGCTTCCGCACGATGGCCGCGCACGACGTGCCGCTCGGCATCGCGGGCGTGCTCGAGCGCACGGGCGCACCGCAGCTCGACTACGTGGGCTTCTCGATGGGCGGGATGCTGCTCTACGCAGGCCTCGCGACGCGCGCGATCGATCCCGCGCTGCTGCGCAAGGTCGTGATCCTCGGATCGCCTGCGCGCGTCGGTCAGCACGTGCCGTTCAAGGGCCTGCTCAC
Organism: Deltaproteobacteria bacterium; assembly: GCA_017303575.1. Classification (GTDB taxonomy): domain Bacteria; phylum Myxococcota_A; class Polyangia; order Polyangiales; family Sandaracinaceae; genus JAFLCL01. Next base: position 1,596 of record JAFLCL010000517.1, on the reverse strand, counting down.
CCGCATTCCCGCGCCGCTCGTGCCTCCGCTGCCGCTGCGCCTCGGCTCGCGCATGGCGGCGTTCGCCGCGGAGTGGTTCGGCACCCCCATCCACGACCTCGTCTACAACGCCGGCAACGTGGACCGCGGCATCGCGGGCCGCGCGATGATGACGATCGAGGACATCCCCGGTCCGCTCAACGTCGACTTCCTGAGCTTCATCCGCCGAGGCATCGTGCACATCGACGGCAAGGACGTGGCCGAGGGCCTGCGCGACGTGCGCGTGCCCGTGTTGTTCTTCGCGGGCGCCCGCGATCGCCTCGCGCCGCCCGAGTCGGTGCGCATCGCGTTCGACAATTGGGGGGCGCTCTACGAGGGCGAGGCGATCGACAAGACGTTCGTGCTCCTCGCGAAGGACGCAGGATCGGCCGACGACTACGGCCACGGCGACCTCGCGATCGGACGCAGCGCGAAGAAGGACATCTTCGAACCGGTCGAGCGCTTCCTCGCGCGCTGATGACGCCGTCGCTGTGTGAGAGCGGCGTGCGCAGCGGGGGCGTGCCGCGTGGTGCTAGGGTCGGCGCATGCTCGAAGCCGTCGCTCTTCGCGCGAGGCGCGTTCCCGCTTGGATCCGCGCGATCGTGCTCGGCCCGCCGCTCTTGCTCTCGATCGCGCTGACGATCTACTTCATGGTCACCGACAGCGGCCCGTGGATGTGGATCTCCAACGCGCAGGCGATGGCGATGGGCGGTGAGTACTACCCGAAGCTGAGCTTCCTCTGCACGTGGCTCGGGTTCATCCTCACGCTCGTCGCACCTGCGGGCGTGCTCGTGCAGCTGATCGCGTTCGCGTTCCCCCCGACGAACAGCCAGCGCTGATCTCGTTCTTTCGGCCGATGGGCGCGTCGCGATCGTTCGCTACGCTGGGCGCATGTGGCGATCGCTCGCACGGCACCTCGACGAGCCCCTGCCTCCGCGGCCGACGCGCCCGCCACGGCTCGATGTCGCGCTCGCGACGGGCGGCGTGATGCTCGCGCTGATCGAGGGCGCGCTTCGCCACGATCTTCCCTACGCACCTCTCCAGATCCTCGTCGCCCTCGGGATCGCCTCGACGCTCGCGCTCCGCACCACGCGGCCGTTCGTCGCGCTGCTCGCAGGCTTCGCGCTCGCCAACGCGCTGACCTGCGTCTCGCTCGTGACCGGCCACCACGAGCTCGGCCTCGCGACGTGCGCGCTCGTCCTCTTCCACCCGTACTCGCTGCTCCGCCACGGCTCGGGGCGCGAGGTGCTGATCGGTCTCGCGTTCGTGATCGCGACGTTCGTGTTCTCGGGGATCGCTGGCGAGATGCGGGGGCCCGAGGACGCGATCGGCGGGCTCGTCGTGCTGCTCTTCCCGGCCGCGCTCGGCACGACGGTGCGCTTCCGTGATCGCGCGCACCGCAAGGACGTCGAGCACACGCAGCTGCGCGAGCGCCAGATGCTCGCGCGCGAGCTCCACGACACGGTGGCGCATCACCTCGCGGCCATCGCGATCCAGTCGCAGGCTGCGCGCGCGGTGCTGACGAAGAAGCCCGAGGCCGCCGCGTCCGCGCTCGACGCGATCGCCTCCGAGGCCTCG
>JAFLCL010000516.1 GCA_017303575.1 Deltaproteobacteria bacterium | reverse complement strand
CGCCTTCGCCGCCGCCTCGATCGCCGACGGCCCGCATGCAGGTCGCGCCGCCGCCTGCGCCGGGCCTCGACCTCGGTCGCTTCGACGCCTCGGGCGGTGTGGACGACAGCAAGCTCGGCACCTTCGAGGCCGCCCCGGACTACGCGAGCTACCTCGAGACGGTGAAGGTGCTCGTCTCGCTGCTCGATCAGCAGCGAGGTGAGCTGCGAGGCCACTCCGCGCACGTCGCGTCGATCGCTGTGAAGATCGGCGAGCGTCTCTCGATGACACGCGCCGATCGCAACGCGCTCGCCGTCGCCGCGTACCTGCACGACATCGGCAAGACCGCGAGCGCGTACCACCTCACCGCGCTCAACGTCTCGCGCTTCGATGGCCACCGCATCCAGGCGCAGAAGTCGTTCGACGCGCCGGCCAAGCTCTTCGAGACCGCGCGCCTCAACGACGCGACGCGCGGGATCCTCGAGAGCATGTACGAGCGCTGGGACGGCAAGGGCTTCCCCAAGAACCTCGAGAACAAGCAGATCCCTCTCGGTGCGCGCATCCTCGCGCTCACCGAGACCTACTGCGACCTCACCACCAACGCGAAGAACCCGTACCGTCGCGTGCTCACGCCGCGCGAGGCCGTCGAGGTCGTGCGACAGCTCAGCGGGCAGCTCTTCGATCCGGGTCTGGTCGATCCGCTTCGCCTCGTGGCGGGGTCGGACAGGGCGACGAACGTGGGCATCCGCCCCCGCGTGCTGGTCGTGGAGCCCGAGCCTCAGGTCGCGATGAGCCTCGAGATCCGCTTCCAGGAGCAGGGCTACGACGTCACCACCGCGCGCACGCGTCCCGAGGCCGAGGGGCGCCTCCGCGGCGAGCGCTTCGACATCGTGATCACCGAGGTCGATCTCGACGGTGGCGATGGCTTCGGCCTCGTCGCGATCGCGCGCGCCGAGGAGCGCAACAAGGACATCGCATTCGTCTTCCACACGCGGAGGAGCGACCGCGAGTCCGTCTCGCGCGGCTACGAGCTCGGCGCAGCGGACTACCTCACCAAGCCCACGGCGGTGGAGCTCGTCGTCGCCAAGTGCGGCCAGATCTTCGAGGCGCTCTTGCGTCGCCGCGGCGGTGGAGGGCTCTCGGGCAGCCTGCGCGACATGGGGCTCACCGAGGTCGTCCAGGTGCTCGGTCAGGGCCGCAAGTCGGGCTGTCTACGCCTCGTCTCGCAGCACCGCGTGGGCGAGATCTACTTCGCCGAGGGCCTCATCGTTCACACGGTCTTCGCGCAGGTCGTGGGCGAAGAGGGCTTCTACCAGATGCTCTTGCTCAAGGACGGCGACTTCAAGTTCGACCCTGCGGCCAAGCCCAAGGAGAAGACGATGCAAGCGAGCATCGAGTCGCTCCTGCTCGAGGGCATGCGCCGGATGGACGAAGCGGGGCTCTAGTTTCCGAGGGTCCGTGCGGACGCTCCCCCACTGCGTGAGGCCCCACCCGCTCCCTCGCTGACGCTCGGCTGCGCGCGGGGCCCCAGCCCCGCTTGCTCGGCTCGCCTAGCTCGCCGCTGCGCTCACGGGCTGATCAGTCGAGGGTGATCCGCGCGCCGCGGCTCTCCGTGGTGCCGCGCGCGATCGCCGAGATCGCCCACGTTCCTGGGCTCAGCGTGAGCTCGGTCTCGCTCGCGCCGACGACGCGATCGAGCACGAACGAACCGCCCTCGTCGCGGTAGACGGCGAAGAAGCGCACCTCGTCGATCGACGGATGGCTCACGCGCACGGTGGTCCCGTCGGCGAGCAGCGAGGGCGGCGCGGGACGTGTGGTGAGCCGTGGGATCGCGGGTGGCAGCGCAGGCCGTGCGTACACGCGATCCTCGAACGCCGTGGCCACGCCGAGCAGATCGTCCTCGAGGTTCGCGTAGCGGAAGAAGAGCGAGCCCATCACCCGACCCTCGGGCTCGAGGCCTCGCACGATCTCGATCTGCGTCTCCATCTGATCGAGCGTCCACGTCGAGGTCGAGCCCAGGCGGTAGAGCGCCTGCCCCGCGAACACGTGCTCGTGCGCGTCGGCCTGCGTACCCCACCAACCGACCAGCGGCTCGAAGGCCTGCGCTGCAGGCGTCGTGGGCCAGTAGAGCTGAGGCGCGACGTAGTCGACCCAGTCCTGTGCCATCCAGTGCGGTGCGTCGCAGTAGATCGTCGCGTACGCATCGAGACCGCGGATTCCCGACGGCATGCCCGGTCGGTAGATGCCGAACGGCGAGATGCCGAAGCGCATGTCCGGATGATCGCGCTCGAGCTGATCGTGCACAGCGCGCACGAGCGCGTTCACGTTGTCGCGTCGCCAGTCGGCGAGTGAGAGCGTGCCTCCAGCGGTCGTGTACGCGTCGTAGGTCTCGTCGTCGGGGAAGGGCGTCGAGTCGGCGTCGGGGTAGGGATAGAAGTAGTCGTCGAAGTGCACGCCATCGACGTCGTAGTGCTCGGTCAGATCCGCGATCACCGCGAGCACGTGCTCGCGCACCGGCGCTGCGCCGGGATCCATCACGATCGCGGTGCCGTAGCGGATCGCGTGCTCGGAGAGCGTGCGCGTGACGTGGTTCGACGCCGTCGTCGCGCTCGCGCTCGACATCCCGCGGTACGGGTTCAGCCACGCGTGCACCTCGATCCCGCGCGCGTGCGCGAGCTCGAGCAGGATCGCGAGCGGATCCCAGCCCGGATCGGTGCCCTGCGTGCCCGAGAGGAAGCGGCTCCACGGCTCGAGGCTCGAGGCGTAGAGCGCGTCGGACTCGGGGCGCACCTGGAAGAAGATCGTGTCGAGGCCCGCGCTCGCGACGCGCGCGACGATCGCCTCGAGCTCGGCGCGGCCCTGCGTCTCGTTGAGGCCGCTTCGCGAAGGAAAGTCGAGGTTCGAGACGCTCGAGAGCCACACCCCCCGCATCTCGCGGGCGTGCGAGACGTCGACCAGATCGGTGCGCGGCGCGTCGGGGGGCGCGTAGGCGTCGTCGTCGGTGCGCGCCGCGTCGATCGGCGCCATCGGCGCG
>JAFLCL010000515.1 GCA_017303575.1 Deltaproteobacteria bacterium | reverse complement strand
GTCCTGCGCGGAGGCGATGCCTGCGAGGCTCGCGCACGCGAGCACCACGATCGAGCCGAGCACCACGGTCGAGCAGGCGCAGAGGCGAAGCATCGCGCGAGCATAGCAAAGCGAGGCGATCACGCGGCCCCCGTGGATCGCGCGGCGGCCAAGGTCGCGAGCGCGGCCAAGAGCGCGTCGTTCTCCTCGGGCCGGCCCGTGGTGATGCGCACGTGACGCTCGAGCGGCGCGCTCGAGAACGCCCGGACCTGGATGCCCGCGCGCGCGAGGTGGGTGTGAACCTCCTTCGCGAGCTCCGCGCTCGCGGCCTCGCACAAGAAGAAATTCGCGCGCGTCGGCACCGGGCGCAGCGGCCCTCCCGATGCGTGCAGCGCAGCGAGCGCGTGGCCCACCCGATCGCGCTCGGACACGATCGCGGCGATCTGCGCCTCGAGCGCGGCGCGGTGCGTGGTGAGCACCTCGGCGCCGAGCGCCTGCGTGGGCCCCGGCATGTCGTACGGCAGGCGCACCTTGTCGAGCTCGTGAGCCAGCGCAGGGGATGCCTCGATCCACCCGATGCGCAGCGACGCGAGGCCGATCTTCGAGAGCGTCCCGAGGAAGACGAGGTTGGGTGCCCGATCACCCAGAGCCTCGCGGTGGAGGCGCGCACCTTCGGCGCTCTCGCGGAACGCGCCGTAGGCCTCGTCGATCACGATCATCGTCGTGGGACACGCATGCGCGATCGCGAGGAGGTCGTCATCGGCGTACGCGACGCCGGTGGGGTTGTTGGGGCTCGCGAGGAACACGAGCGCGGCCTCGTGTCGCTGGATCGAAGCGATCGTGGCGGGCACGTCGAGCGCGAAGTCGGGGCCCGAGAGCGGCACCGACACCGGCTCGAGGCCGAGCACGCGCGCGGTCTGCGCATACATCACGAACGTCGGATCGGGCACGACGATCACGGGCGCCTTCGGCGCGCGCGGCCGCGCGATCGCGGTGAGCAGCACCCCGATCGACTCGTCCGAGCCGACGCCGATCACGAGCCGAGACGGCTCGGTGCCGAGCCAGCCCGCGAGCGCGTTCTTCAGCGCGCGCACCTCGAGATCGGGGTAGCGCTGGAGCGGCAGGCCGCGCACCTGCACCGCGAGCTCGCGCATCACCGAGTCGGGCAGCGCGAACGGGCTCTCGTTGGCGTCGAGCTTGATGGGCAGTGGATCGCGCGGCGTCTTGTACGCGCGGATCGCACGGATCTCGGGGCGCACCAGCGCCAGCAGGGGATCGGCCTCGCGTGGATCCCGCGGTCCGTCGGTCACGGAGCGGCCTCGCCGCCCGAGCTCTCACCCTCGCTCGAGCCGCGGAGGCTCTGCGGGAGATCGAGACCCTCCTCGCGCGCAGGCTCACGGCTCGCCGCGTGCCCTGCGCTCGGCGTGCCCTCGCGCGCGCGGCCGTGCTCGTCGAGATCGCTGGGGTACATGCCCATGTAGGCGGAGATCACGCGCCGCACGAGCGCCTCGTCGGCGGTGCCGCCGATCTTCACCACGCGGTTGGCCGACACCCAGAGCCACCAGCGATCGCTCGGGCCGCCGTCGAGCGCGAAGGCGCGGCCACCTTCGATGTCGACCACGGAGAACTGATAGCTCGCGAGGCTGTCGAGGTGCGCGCGGATCTCGGCCGCGAGACCGGGCGCGTGATCGTAGACGGTCACGAACGCGTTCACGTAGGGGACGTTCGCCTCGTCCGATCGGCGCACGTAGGTCGCCGTGTGGCCGACGGCGGCGTTGCCCTCGACGGGGAGCTCCACATCGAGCACGCGTTGGTAACGGCGGTACGAGAGCGCGTCGAGATCGTGCTCGATCACGTAGCGCGTGGGGATCGACGGACCGCACGCCCACAGGCCGAACGCCCAGAGGCTGAAGGTGCAGCGGAGCACGAGGCACACCACGACCGGTCGCACGCGGCGAGGGTACGGGCCCCGCGCCTCGATGGCGAGACGGAAGCAGCGTCCGTTGTACGATGCTCGCGCATGTCCGAAGCGCCGACCGTCACGCGCCGAGTCGCGATGGGCGATCGGGTCCTCCACGTCCTCGAGGACGTGCCGCGGGTCATCCCGCTGCCAGCGAGCGGCACGGCGACCGTGGGGCGCTCCTCGAGCGGCGCCGATCTCCGCCTCGATCACCCGTCGGTCTCTCGTCAGCACGTGCGCCTCGGTCTGTCGCCCGAGCGCGTCACGGTGACGGATCTCGAGAGCAAGAACGGCTGTCGGCTCGGGGGCCGTACGCTCGATCCGGGCCGCGAGACGGAGCTGCCCTTCGGCGTCGTGCTCGAGATCGGCGACGTGCCCGTGGTGCTCCAGCCCGGCCACCGTGGGCTCGAGCGTGCGCTCGAGGTGGGCGCGAAGCGCACGACGAGCGTGGCCGGCGAGCCGAGCACGGGGGTGGCGATGGAGCGCGTGCGGCGCCTGATCGCGCGCGTCGCTCCGGACGAAGTGTCGGTGCTGCTCGTGGGCGAGACCGGCGTCGGCAAGGAGCTCCTCGCCGAGTCGATCCACGCGGGCTCTCCGCGCGCGAGCAAGCCGCTCCTTCGGCTCAACTGCGCCGCGATGACCGAGACGCTCTTCGAGAGCGAGCTGTTCGGCCACGAGAAGGGCGCGTTCACCGGGGCGACCTCCGCCAAGGTCGGTCTCTTCGAGTCGGCCCGTGGCGGGACGGTGTTCCTCGACGAGATCGGCGAGCTACTCCTCCCGCTCCAGAGCAAGCTCCTGCGCGCCATCGAGCAGCGCGTGGTGCGCCGCGTGGGCGGACGGCTCGACGTGCCGATCGACGTGCGGTTCGTGTCGGCGACGAACCGCAACCTCGAGGCCGAGTCGGCGCGCGGCACCTTCCGCAGCGATCTCTACTTCCGTCTGTCGGGCTTCACCGTGCGCGTGCCGCCGCTGCGCGAGCGGATCGACGAGCTGCCGGGTCTCGCGCGCACGATCCTCGAGCGGGCCGCGGCCGAGCGACGCGTGACGGCGCCGACGCTGAGCGCCGCGAGCCTCACCGCGCTCGCCTC
>JAFLCL010000514.1 GCA_017303575.1 Deltaproteobacteria bacterium | reverse complement strand
GTAACTGACCGGTCCCCCGCCTTCTGGCGCCCCGCCACCCGACGTGGCAGCCCGGCCGGCCGACGCTGGACCTACAGCCCAGGGCGAGGCACCGTCGCCCGCGTGAGCGACGCCCTGCCTGAGCTCCTCGAGCTACTCCTCCGCGCCGAGATCGAGATCGCCGCGCAGCTCACCGGGCGCGACGCCACGGGTATGAGCACCGCCGACGCCGTCCGCGCGCTCGATGACTTCGGCCATGTCGCCACACAGCGTGAGCCCATCGTCGAGACCGACTTCACCCTCGACGACCCGATGCTCCAAGGCATCCTCGCCACGCTCTGCGCGCGCTACGGCGCGGGCGTTCAAAGGAAGCCGCGGCGCCGCGCCCTGACGGTCTCCGCACCGCGCACGTTCGTCCAGAGCGCGCTCCATCCCCTCATCGTGCGCATGGGCGCGCACGTCGAGGCGTGGCACCACGCACGCATCCGCGCACTCGTGACGATGATCGAGGAGAGTACGCCGCGCTGACTACGCGGCCGTCGAGATCACCGCCACGGACGGCGGGAGGAACACGGCGCCAGGTCTTCGCCACGGTGGGTCCAGCGCCTGTCGGAGCCGCGCGTCCAGACCCGCCCGCGTCGCTGTCCAATACTTCGGCGAGAGTTCGAGCCGCCGCTCCGCCGGCCAGTGCCGCGTCAGGCGGAGCACGTCTTCCACGTACTCTATTGGGTTGAGCTGATGCAGGGCGCACGACGCGATCACCGAGCGAAACGTGGCGTACCACGCCACGCCCGCCTTCGTCTCGAAGTGCTGCCAGTTGCTCCGACCCATCACCAGCGGGCGAAGCTGACGCTCCGACGTGTTGTTGTGCATCTCCAGCCGGCCATCATCGAGGAAGCGCCGCAGCGCCGTGCGCTGGTTGTCGTAGTAGGTCAGCGCGGCGCGGAGACGGCCACCCGTCTCCGCGGTCGGCTTCACGCGGCTCACCCACGTGTCGAACGCATCGAGGATCGGCTGTGCATGTCTGGCGCGAAAGTCCGTCCGCGCTGCTCGCGGCACGCGCTTGCACTGCGCGTCCACCGCGAAGAGCCGGTCGATGAGCGCCAGGGCCTCGTGCGCGGGGCCGCTCTCGGTCATGGTCGCCTTCCAGAAGTAGCGGCGCGCGTGCACCCAGCAAGCGAGCACGGAGACGCCGAGCTTCGTGAGGCAGTCGTAGATGCTGGAAGCGTCGGCCAAGAGGTGGCCGGAGAATCCGTGGAGCATGCCGCGGATCGAGTGGCTGTCGTGGTGCCGGGCATGGCGGAAGGTGATGTGGCCGACGTCGGAGACGAACACGAACATGTGCCAGTTGAGGGTGCCGCCGGCGATGCGGACCGGCGCCGAGGTTGCGTCGGTCGCGATGGTGAAGGCGTCGCGTAGCGCTTCGGCGTGCATGGCTTCGACGATGGGGCTCAGCGTGTCGTGCGCGAACTCGCACCAGTCGGCCATGCTGGACCGGGGCACGTGCCGGCCTTGCCAATGGGCGAGGACCTCCTGGCGATGGAGCGGCTGGGCGACACCGTACTTCTGGACGACCACCGACGCGACGAGGCTCGCATCGGCCTTCATCGACGGCGTGGCCCAGGCAGGCACCGGCGCCACCGCGAACTGGGCCACGCCTGTGGCCTCGTCGACGCGCACCCAGCGCTCGCGCGTCACGCGCACCTGCACGAACTCCGCTTGGCGCAGTGCCAGGCGTGTCGTGACCTCCGGCTCCAGCTGACGCCAGCCCGTCCCACCCACCGCCGCCACCTCGGGCGGGACGATGCGCTCCTCCACGACACGCAGCTTCGACATGTCCGGTCCGCGACGGCGACCACCCGCCGCGTTCGGTTTTGGCTTCGGCTCCGACGCCCCAGCCTCCGCCGCGTCGGCCTCGGCCTTCGCATCCTTCAACACCGTCGCGACAGCTTTGGCCTCCGCCATGCTCTCGAAGACGAGCTGGAGTCGCTCCTGCTCGACGCGCTCCGGTTGGTGCTGTGTCGGCTGCGCATCGATGAGCTTCTTGTAGCGGGCCAGATCGGCGGCCTGCAGCTCGTTGAGCTTGACGGTCTCGGCGAGCTGGACTTTGAGGGCGTCTGCGGTGGCCACCAACTCGAGGGCGCGGGCGTTCGCGCGCTCGAGCTCTGCGCGCATCGCGTCGCAGCCTGCGCAACGAACAGCCTCCACGCTACGTCATCATCGACGCGCGCCGCGATGAGTTGCGTAGATGGGGCGTGTTCTCTGCTCAGCGCGCTCGTGTCGAGCGACGTGCGTCGCGGAGCAGCGCGCGGTCCAAGCCTTCGAGGATGAGCTCGAGCTCGCGGGCGGTGACCTCGACGCGCTGAGCGTCGGCGGGCACGGGGAGCGGCACACGGTATCGGCCGCGATCGAGGCGCTTGTAGAGGATGCGGTAGCCGGTCCCGTCGTGCCAGAGCAGCTTCACGTGCGAGAGCCGTGCATTGTGAAAGAGGAAGGCCTGTCCGGCACGCGGGTCGGCGCCGAGGACATCGCGCACGAGGCCCGCGAGGCGATCGAAGGAGAGGTGAAGGTTGATGGGGCGCGTGGCGGCGAAGATCTGGGTGGGCAGCTGCACGAGGGCCTCAGCTCCTCGATGCCGCGTGGGCGAGCGTGGCGGCGATGACGTCGACGAGGAACGCGCTCGGCCCGGTGAGGGTGAGTCGCGTTCCGCCGTCGGTGTGGAGGGTGCACGTGACCTGACCCGCGCCCTCGAGCTCGGGGCCGAGGTCACGCTGCGGCGCGGCCGACGCCACGAGCGGGACGAAATCGAGTGGCGGCACGTGGGTGCGTAGGCGCCATCGCCACCAGGTGAGCGATCTCTTGGAGACGGCGTGGCGCCGGGCGAAGGTGGCCAGGTCTTGGCCACTCTGCGTCCAGCGCTCGAGGAGCGCTGACCACTCGGCGGCGGAACGACGCGGGCGACCGGATTTCTTGGGCATCTGCGCTGGGTAGCTGGCCAGGGGTTCGGGCGCCAGCGCGGCGGGGGGAGGCGGAGGTTCGGTCAGTTACGCGC
>JAFLCL010000513.1 GCA_017303575.1 Deltaproteobacteria bacterium | reverse complement strand
CGGCGCCCACGCACGCGTAGAGGTCCGCGCCCGCGCTCGCTGCGACCCGCGCGGCGAACGTGCTCGCGTTGAGCTCGTGATCCGCGAGCGCCACGAGGATCGCCTGGATCGCATGCCGCGCGGCGGGCTCGTCGCGGAGGCCGAGCGCCCTCAGGGTCGTGCTCACGATCGAGCCGGGTGACGACCTCGCACGCGCGCGATCAGGCAGCGCGAGCGAGCGGGCGAAGAGGCGCATCACACGTCGCGCGCGGGCGAGCTCGGCCTCGATCGTCGTCACGAACCGATCCGCGTCCATCACCCCCAGCGCCGCGTTCGCGATCACGAGCCTGTCGAGGAGCCGTGGCTGACGCGCGGGAACGATCGCAGTCGCGGCGACGGCGAGCGCACGATCGAGCTCGGCGTCGCGCCGCGACTCCGCCCAGGCCTCGAGACCACGCCCCGAGGCCCACACGATCTCCGCGACCTCCTCGATCGATCGCCCCTCGGCGGCAGCCTCTGCGAGCACCAGGCCGCGTGTCTTCGGACCTCGAGGCGTGACCTCCGTGATCGCGCTGTCGAGCACCGGCTCGCCGAAGCGCAGCGCATCCGCCGCCACCGCCGCGTGGCCGGCGCGTGCGTCGTGCCGCGTGCGCAGTCGCTCGACGTCCGCGCGCGCATAGAGCCGAGGTCGGCCGCGGGGCCCCGGCACGCTGCGCACGAGCCCACGGCTCGCGTACGCGTAGAGCGTCTCGCGCTTCACGCCGAGGATCGCGATGGCCTCCGCGCTGTCGAGGTAGCCCTCGTCCTTCTCCGTGCGGCGTGCGCGACGTTGATCGTCGATTCCACGTTGATCCATGTTGCTCCCGTGCGCAGCGTACGGGCGTTCGGGCCCAGAGAGAACGGGCCCGCGAGGAGGCTCCATGACCCACGCCGTCGTCCCGTCCGAGAACCTGCGCACCGTCGGTCCTGCCAGCGCCGACGGGCTCGAGGGCGTCGTCGCCGCGCACACGCTGCTCTCCGACGTCGATGGAGAGCTCGGTCGTCTCGTGCTCGGCGGGCACGACGTCGAGCGTCTCGCGCTCGGCCACGGCTACGAAGACGCGCTCGCCCTGTTCCTCGACGGCGCGCTCCCCGACGAAGCGCGACGTGCCTCGCTGCGGCGCGGGCTCGGTCGCGCGAGAGCCCGAGCGTTCGACGTAGGCGCTGCGTCCGACGCGGTCCGCCGTGCGCCCGATGCGATGTCTGCGCTCCGCGTCGCGCTGTCCTCGATCACGTTCGAGGCGCGCTCGCACGAGGAGGAGGTCCTCGCGATCGCTGGCGCGACCGCCGTCGCGCTGGCCGCGCACGGGCGCGCGAGGCTACAGCTCGCGCCGATTGCTCCCGAGGTCGAGCGAAGCCACGCGCACGATCTGCTCGCGATGCTCGAGCCCGACGCACCCCTCCTCGACGCGCGCGCCGGCGCGCTCGACAGCTACCTGGTCACAGTGAGCGATCACGGCCTCAACGCCTCGACGTTCACCGCGCGCATCGTGGCGTCCACCGGCGCGAGCCTCGTCGCGTCCGTCGTGGCCGCGATCGGTGCGCTCGAAGGCCCGCTGCACGGAGGCGCGCCCGGCCCCGTGCTCGACATGCTCGACGCGATCGGGTCGCCCGAGAACGCAGAGGCATGGCTCGACGCGGAGCTCGCAGCAGGCCGGCGGATCATGGGCATGGGCCACCGCATCTACCGCGTGCGTGATCCGCGCGCGGCCGTGCTGGAGAAGGCGATCGAGCGCCTCTGCCACGAAGGCCTCGCGAGCACCCGCCTCGCGCTCGCGCGCGCCGTCGAACAGGCCGCACGTGCGGCGCTCCGCGAGCGCTACCCCGCGCGAACGCTCGACACCAACGTCGAGTTCTACACGGCGGTGCTCCTCGACGCGGTGGGCCTCTCGCGCACGTGCTTCACGGCGACGTTCGCCCTCGGGCGCGTGATCGGCTGGTGCGCGCACGTGCGCGAGCAGCGCAGCGTGGGGCGCCTCGTGCGCCCCCGATCGATCTACGTGGGACCGGCGGCCGCCTGAGTCGGCCGGGTCGAGGGAGCTCTGGCCTCATGATCCTACACATCTCGCGATCGCCCAGAATCGATGGCTTTTCGCAACGCCCGAGGGACGCGGAGGTGGGGGGGCCAGGGCGAGTTCCGCAGGCCGAAGGCCGAGGATGTCTGAGCTTCGGACCCCCCACCTCTGCGGCCCGACTCGAAGCGCTCGAGATGTGATCCATCCTCAGCGCTCTGGCCCCCTCGAGCTCCCCCGGGTTCTCGCCGAGCGCGAGGCTCGTGTACCCTCGCGTGCGTGGTCAGGACGAGCTTCCGGGGCCCGGCCGTGGGCGAGCGGCTGGGGCGCTACACGATCGAGTCGGGATGGACCGACGGCCCCCTCGGTCCGACCGCGACGGCGAGCCCTCATGCGACAGCGGCGAGCGCACCGACACCCGCCGGGACCTCGGCGATCGCCACGCCAGCGGGCGGGTCCCAAGCTGCGCGTCTGCACGTGCTGCGTGGGATTCGTCCCGTGGTGGACCTGGCCAAGGTCGGCAGCGAGCTCGCGATCGTGCGCGCGCTCGGCGCGTCGTTCGCGTCTCCGCTCGCGGCGTGGACGGAGGACCAAGGCCTCGTCGTCGCGTACGAGGACGCTCTCGAGCCGCCGCTCACGCTCGGCCCCGTCGATCCTCTCGTCGCTGCTCGGATCGTGCTCGGTCTCGCGACCTCGATGGCAGAGGCACACCGCGCCGATCTCGTTCACGGCCTGCTCTGCCCTGCGCTCGTGCACCGTGTGGACGGCGATGCGTCGAGCGCGCGCATCGCGGGTCTGGGCCTGCTCAAGCTGATCTCGACCGACGTCGTGGCCTCGCTCGCAGGGCCCGAGCTCGCGCCCTACCTCGCACCCGAGATCGTGCGCGGCAAGAAGGCGCGGCCGCAGACCGACGTGCGATCGCTCGGTGTGATCTTCCACGCGCTCGTGCACGGCGCGCCGCCCTACAGCGGCGCGCTCGCCGACGTGCTGGCCTCTGCCTCGACCGACGCGCTGCCTCCGCTGCCTGCGAGCCTGCCCGCGC
>JAFLCL010000512.1 GCA_017303575.1 Deltaproteobacteria bacterium | reverse complement strand
AATCGGGCCGCGGCGGAGGGGGGTCCGATGCTCAGACATCCTCGGCCTTCGGCCTGCGGAACTCGCCCTGGACCCCCCTCCACCGCGTCCCTTCAGGTCTCGTGTCGATTGTTTCTCGGTCCCTGAGATACCGAGAAACCCCCGAGCCTGCGCGGCGCCTCGTTCGTGCGACACTGCCGCGCATGAGCGCACGTTCGTTGGCGTGCTGGGGGGCGTGCTGGATCGCGGCCCTGAGCGCGGGGTGCGGCGCCGAGGACGCCCAGAGTCCGACGGCACCCTCGACCACGACGAACGAGCCGCCAGAGTGTCGAACGGACGAGGACTGCTTCGTCACGTCCGATTGCTGTCCGAGCTGCTGCCCGTGCCCCAGCGTCATGGGGCGCGTCGAGTACGACGAGCACATGCGTCTGTGCCTGATGCTCGAGTGCACGGGTCGCGGGGACTGCAGCCAGGTGAGGTGCCGCGAGTGCCGACCGGTCACTGGCGCTCGCTGCCTCGAGGGGCGCTGCGTCGCGAGGTGACACGATCGTGCGGGCGTTCACTCCGCGGGCAGCGCGCGACGTGACGCGAAGCGCGCTTCGTACTCGGCCTCGATGGTCTTCTGGAGCGCGCGCGCGTCTTCTTCGCGGGCGCCGGGCAGCTGCGGAGTGAGCCACTCGAAGCGGTAGGTCGGCGGGATCGTCGGCGGCTGCGTGAGGGGGATCGTCTTGGTGAGGTAGGGCGGATCGCACACGAGGAAGAGCGGCACGAGCGGCACCCCGGCGCGCGTCGCCGCGAGCGCTGCGCCTCGACGGAACCGACGCAGGCGATCGGGGTGCGATCGCTGACCTTCCGGGAAGATCAGCACCGGGTGACCGCGCCCGAGCTGGGCCACGATCTTGTCGACGGTGTTGGTGTCGTCCTCGCCCTCGACGCCCGAGCCCGGCCCCGCGATGTAATGCGTCGCGCGCAAGAGACGCCCGAGCGCCCAGTGCTTCCACCATCGCCCGTTGGTCACGCACGTGAGGCGCGGGAACGTGCCGAGGATCACGATCATGTCGATGAACGTGGGGTGGTTCGAGATCATCACGTAGGGCTTGTCGAGGTCGATCACCGCGGGCGGTCGCGGCAGCTCGAGCTCGGCGATCCCCAGCGCGTGCCCCACGCGCATGATCGCCTTCATGCCGAGGTGGAGCACGTGCGTCGCACGATCCTTGGCGCGGTCACCCGAGACGAGCGCGAGGAACGGAAGGACGATCAGCGCGATCACCGGGCTGCCCAGGAAGAACACGCCGAAGAGCACGGCCATGAGCAGCACGCGGACGAACCGTGGCCACACGAACGCTCGCTTGCGGACGGGCTCGGACATCGATCGCGCGGAGCATGCTGCGCAGAGCGCGCGCGGTCACGTGTTCGCGCCGCCCTTCACCGGGGGATGGGCTCGGCGGGATCGTCGTTCGCGCGCGCGCCGATGCGCTTGGCCGCGGCCTGACCTCGCTGGGCCACGGGCACGTGCGCGAACGCGCGTCCCAGGCCGAAGCGCGGCATGTTGTTGTAGAGGGACTCGGTGCGATCGCCTCGCACGATGTAGGTCTCGTGGAAGATGCCCACGCTGCCGCCGGTGCCCACGCGCTGGTTGAACTCGCGCCACGCGGGCACGTGCGGCAGGTCCTTGGCGCGCGCGAAGCGCTCGAGCTTCTCGAACGACTCCCAGTACTGGACCGAGAAGAACGTGCGCCACCCGAGGAACGACTCGTGGTGCAAGAGGCCCATCTCCGGGTGCGCGGCGAGCTCGGCCAGCATGCGCGGCATCGCGCGCGCGGCCGGCATCCACGAGCTGAACGCGAAGAGGCGGTTCACGCGCATCCCGATGAGGAAGACCACGTGCTCCTCCGCGGGCACGGCGGTGTAGCGACCTGCGAGGACGGCGCTCATCGGACGCTCCCCTCGGCGGCGCTCGAAGCGCCGAACGTCTGCACCACGGCGTCTCGCTCGATGGGGCCGAAGTGGCCGGGGAAGAACACGCGGGCCTCGGGCGCGAGCTCGGTCAGGAGCGTGTGGACGTCGCGCCGGTTGTCCTCGAGATCACACATGTAGAAGTGCACCGAGGCCGACGCCTCGAAGATGCCCCCGCGGAAGAGATCGCCCACGAGCGAGGCGTCCCCGACGTTGACGACGACGGAGCCCTCGGTGTGACCGGACAGCGATCGCGCCCACGCCGGGATGCCCGTGAGCGGCTCGAGGTCGAGCGCCCCGTCGATCTCGACGTCCGGCGCGAGCGGCGCGTAGGACGCTGCTTGATCGGACGCGAGGCGGCCCTGGGCCTCGCCGTCGGTGGGGCACAGGGTGTCGTTGTGGCCCGAGGCCAGGAGCGGCACGTCGCCGCGCCCGACGGCGATCGGCGTTCCATAACGTTGGCGGAAGTACGAGGCGCCACCTGCGTGATCGGCGTGCCCATGCGAGAGCACGACGAGCCGCAGGCGGGAAGGATCGAGGCCGTGGTCGCGGAGGTCTCGATCGAGCGCGGGCGCCTCGGCCTCGAGCCCCGCGTCGAGCATGAACATGCCGCCGGGCCCGACCACGACGTGGGCGTTGCTGTACTCGCGTCGGAACGTGTGCACGACGAGCCCGCCGCCGATCGCGCGCTCGCCATGCGCGGTGGCGCACGCGCTCGGGAGCACGAACGAGGTGACGATGAGCGCGAGCGCGCCGAGGCTGCCGGACGCACCGAGGGCCCGCGTGCGCGTGGAGGGAGGGGAGAGCCGCGAGGTCGTAGTGTTCACACTGTGAACTTGGCCGATGATGTGTACGCTGTCAACATCCCCGCTCGAGATCGAGGCAACCCGCCGATGAAGAAGCCCCAAGACGCCTACCACCACGGAGATCTGCGCAACTCGCTCGTCGAGGAGGCCGTGCGTGTCGTCGAGCGCGAGGGCCTCGAGGCGTTCAGCCTGCGCGAGGTCGCGCGTCGCGTCGGCGTGTCCGCCAACGCCGCGTACCGTCACTTCGCGGACAAGGACGCGCTGCTCGGCGCCGTCGCGTCGCACGGCCTCGGCGTGCTCGCGCGGCGCATGCGCGAGGCGATGGAGGCCGTGACGGTGCGG
>JAFLCL010000511.1 GCA_017303575.1 Deltaproteobacteria bacterium | reverse complement strand
CTACTGTTCCCCGCCCGCCGCGGCACACCTGGTACGCGCCTGGCCATGTGGTTGGATGTGCTCACCGTGGTGGTCGGCGGCGGCATGCTGCTTTGGTACTTCGTACTGCGCCCGACCGCGCTGCTCTGCGATCCGGACGGGCGTTTTCCGGTGCATCACCCCGATCCGTCGATGCCCGAGAACCTCGAGCTGCTCATCGAGACGGTGAAGCGCGAGGGCCTCGACTTCGGCATCGCGTACGACGGAGACGCCGATCGCATCGGCGTCGTCGATCGCCACGGGCGCGCGGTGTACGGCGACGAGCTGCTGGTGTTGCTCGCGCGCGACGTGATCGCGAACCGCCCGGGCGCCGCGGTGCTCGGCGAGGTGAAGTGCTCGCAGAAGCTCTACGACGACATCGCCAAGCACGGAGGCCGTCCGATCCTGTGGAAGACGGGGCACTCGCTCATCAAGAAGAAGATGAAGGAGGAGCACGCGCTGCTCGCGGGCGAGATGAGCGGTCACGTGTTCTTCGCCGATCGCTTCTTCGGCTTCGACGACGCGATCTACGCGAGCCTCCGACTCTGTGAGATCCTCGTGAAGACAGGGCTGCGCGTGGACGAGCTCCTCGCGGATCTCCCCGTGACGAGCTCGACCCCCGAGCTGCGTGTCGACTGCTCCGACGCGACGAAGTTCGACGTGGTGACGAAGGTGCTCGCGCACTACCGGGCCGTGGCGGAGCGCGGCGAGGGGCACCGCGTGATCGACGTCGACGGCGCGCGCATCGTGTTCCCCGACGGCGCGTGGGGCCTCGTGCGCGCGTCGAACACGCAGCCCGTGTTGGTGCTGCGCTTCGAGGCGAGCGATGCGTCACGTCTCGCGGAGATCCGGGCCGAGGTCGAGGCGCAGGTCAGCGCGGCGCGGGGCTGATCTCGATCCCGTCGGCCGCGAGCTCGTCGGTCGTGGCCTCGCGCGCGAGCGTGCCGGGCGGCGGCTGGTACCAGCCTGGATCGTCGTAGCTCGCGAGATCCTCGCGGACCTTGAGCACGGTGAACATCCCGCCCATGTCGATTGGGCCGTGCGGCCCGGGCGCGCTGCGCATGGAGATGGAGTTGGTGGGCAGCGGCATGTCCATCGCGCTCATCGAGCCCATGCCGGTCTGGCCCATCGACATGTAGCCGGGGACCGTGCGGGCGATGATCGCGTCGGCGCGCGTGGTGTCCGCGCCGATCATCGTCGGCACCTCGTGGCCCATCTGGTTCATCACGTGGTGCGTCATGTGGCAGTGCATCGCCCAGTCGCCCACGTCGGTCGCCACGAGCTCGACATCGCGCGTGCTGCCCACGGGCACGAGCACCGTCGTCTCCTTGAAGCGCGCGCTCGGAGGAATGGGGCCACCGTCGGTCGCCGTGAGCTCGAACGCGTAGCCGTGCAGATGGATCGGGTGATGATCCATCGGCCCGAGGTTGCCGAAGCGGAAGCGCACGCGCTCGCCTCGACGCACCACGAGCGGCTGCGTCGCGGGGTAGGCCTTGCCGTTGAACGTCAGCACGTTGAAGTCGTTCATCGCGAGCGCGTCGGGCCTGCGCGTGCCGGGATGGATCGACCACTCGTGCAGCATGAGCACGAAGTCGCGATCGATGCGGGGCCCGCTCGGGCGTCGCGGGTGCACGATGAACATGCCGACCGCGCCGAGCGCGATCTGCGTCATCTCGTCGTAGTGCGAGTGGTACATGAACGTGCCCGCGCGACGCATCTCGAGGTCGTAGCGGAACGTCTGGCCCGGCTGGATCGGCGGCTGTGAGAGACCCGAGACACCGTCCATGCCCGACGGAACGAAGAGGCCGTGCCAGTGCGTGGCCGTCGGCTCGGGCAGGCGGTTGGTGACGTAGATGCGAACGCGATCGCCCTCGGTGGCCTCGATCACGGGCCCTGGCGTCGCGCCGTTGAAGCCCCATGCGCGGATGGTGAGGCCCGGCGCGATCTCGTGATCGAACTCTTCGGCGACGAGGTGAAAGACCTTCACGTCGCCGACCACACGATGAGGAAGGAGGCGCCCGTTGGGGATGACGAGCGGCGAGGAGGGCGACGTCGCCCGCTGCGCTGCATCGTGCGTGTCGTGCGTGTCGTGCGTGTCGTGCGTGTCTTGGGCAGACACGTGCTCGGTGGTGAGCGAGGTCGGCGACACCGCCGTCGCGCCCACGAGCGCCGAGCTGCCCACGAGGAATCGTCGACGGTCCATCAGCGCTCTCCTCGGCTCGAGTCGTCGTCGTCGCCCAGGCCCGCATGGCCGCCGGCCAGGAGCTGATCGATCGCTGCGCGCGCGAGCCAGTAATCGCGCGCGGCGTCGATCGTCACGAGCTCGGTCTCGAGCTCTGCGCGTCGCGCCTCGAGCACGGCGAACGGCGTCGCGCTCATCGCGTTGTATTGGCGCAGCGTCTCTTGCACGAGCTCCGCGCGCAGCGGCGCGAGGGTGGTGCGCAGGAACTCGTGACGCGCGCGGGCCAGGAGCACGCGGTTGCGCGCGCGTCGCACGCTCGAGCGCACCTCGATCGCTTCCTGCGCATAGCGCTGCTCGAGCACGTGGAGCTCGGCCTCGATCGCATCGGCGATGCCTTGGCCTTGGCTCAGCACCGGCAACGTCATCGAGAGCGAGGGGCCGAACGCCGGCGTCTGCTCCGCGTAGCTCGCCGACAGACCCACGTGCACGTGAGGCAGCACGCCATCGGCGCGGGCGATGTCGTGATCGCGCGCGATCGCGTCCAGGCTCGCGCGGGTGGTCGCGAGCGCGAGGCTGCGATCGATCGCGCGCGCCTCGAGCGTGCCCTCGTCGAGCGCGTCGTCCGGCAGCACGAGGACCAGCGGTGCGAGCGAGAGCGCGGCGTCGGCCCCGTGCAGGCCGAGGTGCACGACGAGCTCTTCGCGCGACTCCAGCATCTCGAGCTCGGCCTCGGTACGCATCATGCGCAGCTCCTCGTAGAGCGCGCGCTGCGTGAGCACCTCCATCGCGGTCGCGTTGCCTGCTTCGCCGAGCGCACGCGCTGTCTCGTACGCGCCGCGCGCTGTGTCGACCACGGCCGCGAGCCGCTCGTAGCGGGCGGAGGCAGCCTGCGCGTGGAGCGTG
>JAFLCL010000510.1 GCA_017303575.1 Deltaproteobacteria bacterium | reverse complement strand
GGCGGACGGCAGCGCGCGGCGGCGGCGCTGACGCTCGCGTCGGTCGTCGCGCTGATCGTGCCAGTCGTGCTGCTCGCCATCACGCTCGCGCACGACGCGAGCGCGCTCTTCGACACCCTCTCCGACTCGCGCTCGGGACGCGCTGCGCTGCGGGCCCTCGTGAGCGAGGACGCGCCCCGCGCCATGCGCTTCGACACGAGCGCCGTCTTCGCGCTGCTCCAGCAGCACGCCACCCACGCGCTCAGCTTCTTCGATGGTGTGGCGAACATCGCCCTCGGGCTGTTCGTCTTCTTCAGCACTGCGTACGTGCTCTTGGCCGAGGGCCCCCGCGCGTACCTGTGGCTCGAGCGGACGCTGCCGGTCGCGAACCGACACATCGATCGCTTCGCGAAGTCCTTCGACGAGACGGGGCGCGGCCTGTTCGTCAGCGTGCTCTTGTCCGGCCTGTCGCAGGCCGTCGTCGCCACGATCTGTTACGTCGCGCTCGGCGTCCCGCGCGCCGGCATCCTCGGCGTGCTCACGCTGATCGTGTCGGTCATCCCGAGCGTGGGCACCGCCATCGTGTGGGTGCCGGTGGCGATCGGCCTCGCTATGGTGGGCCGCGGCACCGAGGCCACGATCCTCGCGGTGCTCGGCGTGTTCGTGATCGGCGCGGTCGACAACCTCCTCCGGCCTCTCTTCGCGCGGTGGGGACACCTCGAGCTGCACCCGCTCGTGGTGCTGCTCTCGATGCTCGGGGGTCTCGCGATGCTCGGCGGCTGGGGCCTCCTGCTCGGGCCGCTGCTCGCGCGCTGGCTCGTCGAGGCGCTCCGCATCGCCCGTGAAGAGCACGCGTTCGAGTGATCCCGAACGCGTGCTGACGACGAGCGCGGCATCGCTACGCGACGCGGTCGGCGATGGCCGCGGCCATCTCGTCCATCGCGACCACCGCGGTCGACAGGCCTGCCTCTTCCACGCTGCGGGGCATGCCGTACACCACGCAGCTCGCCGCGCTCTGCGACAGCACCACACCACCAGCATCGCGGATCGCGCGCGCCCCCTCACGCCCGTCCGCTCCCATGCCCGTGAGCACGACGCCGACGACGTCGGCGCCGAAAGCCGCGGCCGCAGCAGCGAACAGCACGTCCACGCTGGGGCGGTGCAGCGCGTCGATGGGGTGGAGGCCGAGCCTCGCCTCCGGCGCCCCCAGCGCGCCACGGACGATCTCGAGGTGCACGCCGCCCCTGGCCACCACCGCCATGCCGGGCGCGATGATCAGCGCGTCGTGCGCCTCGCGGATCGTGAGCGCGCTCCCCTCGTCGAGGCGCTTCGCGAACGCCTCCGTATAGCCAGCGGGTAGGTGCAGCACCGTCGCGATCGGCACGATCCAGTCGCTCGGGAACGCACCGAACAGGCGCGTCAGCGCTTGCGGTCCGCCGGTCGATGCGCCGACCACGACGACACGACGACGAGGCGAGAGCGGCGCGCGCACCGTCGAGCTCACGCCACGGCTCGAGAGGACGCGCGCGCCCATCGCGCTGCGCACTGCGTCGATCAGCGGCGCCCCGATCTCGAGGAGGCGCTCGGAGGCCTGCGTCGTCGGCTTCTTCACGAAGCACAGGGCGCCGCGCTGGAGCGCCGTGATCACGATCTCGCTCTCGTCGTCCGAGCTCGACACGACCACGACGCGGGGCGGATCGGGCGGCAGCATCGCGAGGAAGCCGAGGCCGTCGAGGCCCGGCATCACCAGGTCGAGCGTGACGACGTCGGGCTGGAGCAGCGAGAGCTTCTCGAGCGCGTCCAGGCCGTCGCGCGCCGTGCCGACCACCTCGAGATCTGGGCTCGTCTCGAGCGCGTCGCGGATCACCTTTCGAGCGAACGCGGAGTCGTCGACGACCAGCACGCGGATGCGTCGCGCGCTCACTGGCCGCACCGGTAGAAGAACGCGCCCGCACGCTCCTCGCAGCGGAGCGCCGTACCGAAACGCAAGAGCGACTCCGAGATCCCGACGAGGAGCCGCCCACCCGGGCGAAGCGCAGAGGCGAGGTGCCCGACCACGCTGCGCACCGTCTGGTCGGAGAAGTAGATGAGGACGTTGCGGCAGAGGATCGCGTCGAAGGTGCCGAGCGCGGCGACCTCGTCGGCGTCGAGCAGGTTCACGCGGCGCCACTCGATGCGGGTGCGGAGCGAGTCCTCGACGCGTGCGCGACCGTCCCGCACCTCGACCCACGGCGGCAGACCCGTGGGCGGCAACGCGCGGTGCGCACGCACGCCGTACTCGCCGCGCCGCGCCCGCTCGAGCGCCCGCTCGCTGATGTCCGAGGCGACGAGCTCGATCGCGTCACCGAGCCCCCGTTGCTCGAGCAGGATCGCCAGCGTGATGGGTTCCTCGCCGGTCGCGCACGCTGCCGACCACACGCGCGGTCGCTCGCCGCGCCGGATCGCGGGCAGGAGCGTCTCGATCAACGCCGACATCGGCGGGAGCTCGCGAAAGAAGTACGTCTCGGAGACGACGAGCGCCTCGACGAGCTGCTCGAGCTCGCGGCGATCGGGATCGTCGTAGCGGAGCGCGTAGTAGTAATCGAGCAGGGACTCGAAGCCGGCATCCGAAGCGCGAAGGCGCGCGCGCTCGGCGAACAGATCGAGATCACGCTCCTCGTAGTGGAGACCCGCGTGCGCCTCCACCCACTGCGCGAGCAGCGTCACGAACGGCCCGTCGTTGCGCGTCGACCTCATCGTCGTGACGAAGCGAAGTGGAGCAGGCGTCGGACCTCGGGATCCGGGTCCGTCCTTGCGGCACGGTCGAGGACCGAGGAAGGGATGGGAAGCTCGACGGCCGACAGCGCCGCCGCCGCAGCGCGACGTGCCTCGACCCGATCGAGCGACAGCGCGACGCCGAGGGTCGCCAGGGCCTCCGGCCGCCCCATCCGAGTGAGCACCGTGACGAGCCACTGCGCGAGCGGCTCGGTCGCGGTCTCGAGCGCCGCGAGGATCGCAGGCAGCCGTCCCACCCTCGGCTGTACGAGCGCCGCGAGCACCAGGTCGTGCAGCTGCTCGTCCTCGAGCAGCGCGATCAGCCGCGTCGACGCGGCCAGACCGGGACGCGAGCCCAAGATCCCGACCGCC
>JAFLCL010000051.1 GCA_017303575.1 Deltaproteobacteria bacterium | reverse complement strand
AAGGTAACAGAGCTTCACGGTAATATAGAAAGGAATTTTTGTATATCAGGGTGACCGCTGGTGATCGCGACGTGACGAGGCCCTCGCTCGTCGCGTGAACGAAGGGCTCGTCGCTCGCGCGACGGGCCTTTCTTCTTTCCGTCTCGTTTCTCCGCCGAGCGGCGTCGCGTACGTTCTCGTCCATGCCGTACCGCGGTCGCTTCGCGCCTTCACCGACGGGCCCGATCCACCTCGGCACCGCGCGCACAGCGCTCGTCGCATGGCTCGCGTCGCGCGCTGCGGGCGGCGCGTTCGTGCTGCGCGTGGAGGACCTCGATGCCCCGCGCGTGAAGCCAGGTGCGCTCGAGGCGATGCTCGCCGATCTACGCTGGCTCGGCCTGGACTGGGACGAAGGCCCCGACGTGGGTGGCGCGTTCGCGCCCTACACGCAGTCTCTGCGTCGTGATCGCTACGACGCCGCGATCGAGACGCTGCATCGGCGTGGTCGCGTCTTTCCGTGCACCTGCTCGCGCAAGGAGATCGAGAGCATCGCGAGCGCGCCACACGCGACCGAAGAGGCGATGTACCCAGGCACGTGCCGCGAGGGGCCCACGCACCCCGAGCGCGCGGCATCGCTGCGCTTCCGCTTCGATCGCGAGGACGCGAGGGCCTTCGTCGACGGTGTCCACGGGCCGATCGGGGCCGGCCTCGGCGCGGGTGACTTCGTGGTGCGGCGCGCGGACGGCGTGCACAGCTACCAGCTCGCGGTCGTCGTCGACGATCTCGCGATGGAGATCACCGACGTCGTGCGCGGCGACGACCTCCTCTCTTCGACGCCGCGACAGATCGTGCTGATCGAGGCGCTCGGAGGTCGCGCGCCGCGCCATGCACACGTGCCGCTCGTGCTCGGTCCCGATGGTCAGCGGCTCGCAAAGCGACACGGCGCGGTGACGGTGCGCGAGCAGCGCGATCGCGGCGTGACGCCCGAGCTCTTGATCGCTCGCCTCGCCCGCTCACTCGGCCTGGTCGATCGCGACGATCCGATCGCGGCGCGCGAGCTCGTCCGCGCCTTCGCGCTCGACCGGATCGCCAGCTCGCCCGTGACGATGAGCGCCTGAGCGCGCGTCAGGTCGCTACGGCGCGAGGTCCTCGAGCGTCGCGTCGTTCTCGGGCGCCCACGCCTCGTGGAGCGAGTGTGGCAGGGCCACGCGGATCTTCGCGATGCCGAGCGGACGCACGCGCGCGTAGCCCTCGCGCGCGTCCTCGATCGTGCGTGCCACGATGCGCGCGCCCACGTCGACGTCGTGCGATCGGAGGTGGCCGACGGCGGGCGCGTAGGCGACCGGTGAGCGTGGATCGAGCGCGTCGTGCGCGGGATCGACGAGCAGCGTGACGTGATCGAGGCCGCGCTCGCGCAGGCGCGCGACCCAGCCCGGGAACGAGAGCGCGAACGGCCGTGCCTGCATGCCGACGCCGAGCTTCGCCTTCTTCGCCGCCTCGAGCACGGAGAGCAGGTCGGGGTGCGCCGCGACGTCGCCGCCTTGCAGCCAGAGGCGCCTGGCGCCGACGTTCACCGCGTAGGCGACGCGCTCGAGCAGCTCGTCCTTCGTCACGCCGCCGGGCGCCACGCGGTGGATGTCGTGATGGAGCGGCGAGACGATCCCATCGCGCGGGAGCGCGCCGCCCATCTCGATCCCGACCGAGCTCGGTCGGCTGGTGATCTCCTCGATGTCTGCCGCCGTGCGCTCCGCGAAGCGCGCGAGCGCCGGCTCGTCGGGATGGAGCGCGCGCCACGTCGCGAGGTTCGTGAGGTAGCCCGCGAAGTGCGCGCGCGTGGCCTCCTTCCGACGGAACGGGTTGCGCGGCGCGGGCTCGTCCTCGTCCTCGAGGTGCAGGCCCATCGCGAAGCGCGAGTAGAGGAACGTCGCGCCTGCGCGGTGCATGCGCAGACCCAGGTCGAGATCCTCGAGGCCCCAGCCCGAGAACTCGTCGGAGAAGCCGGACACCTCGTCGAAGAGCGCACGCGGGAACGACACGTTGCCCGTGTAGAAGAGGCGCCACGGCTCCTCGAGCCAGTCGACGTTGTCGATGACGGCGCGCACCGCCGGCTCGCGCTGTCGATCGGGGATGATCGGGATCGTCGTCAGGTCCTCGGTCGACGCGACGTCCACGAGGCGATGACGCTGCCCGAGGTCGTGCAGGTTGTAGCCGCTGAGCGCGCCGAGCAGCACCGCGCGGCCCGCGCCCGCGCCGCCGCTGCGCTGGTGTGCCCAGTCGACGGCCCAGAGGAAGTCGCGATCGACGGCGACGTCGGAGTCCGCGAGCTGGATCACCTCGAAGCGTGCGGCCTCCACGCCTGCGTTGCGCGCCTGACCCGCGCGGAACGGTCGGTCGGGCTCGGACACGCGGAGCACACGCACGCGCCCCGCCTGGAGGAGCGCGGGATCGAGCGCCTTCTTCAGCGGCGCTGTCGAGCCGTCGTCGACGACGATCACCTCGAAACGATCCTCGGGGTAGCTCTGCTCCGTCCATCGACGGACGACCTCGCCGATCATGCGCGGGCGATCGCGCACCGGGACGATCACGGAGATGCCGAGCGGCTCGGCCTGCCGCGCGCGCACGAGCCCACAGGCCTCGAGCGCGTCCATGCGCGGGATCGAGCGGCGGTCACCCTTCCAGTCGAGGTCGTCGTCGATCGAGACCGCGTCCCGCACGGTGAAGCACGCACGAAAGCCTGCGGCCTCGACCGCGCGGTGCGCGATCGGCGGGTCCTCGCCGTACGGGTACGCGAAGAGCGGCGGGTCGTGGCCTAGGACACGCGTGAGGCGGTCGCGCGAGGTGGTGCACTCGTCCTCGAGGCGCGCTGCATGCGCCGCCTCGTCCTCGCCGAAGAGGCGCACGCGCATGCGCGGGTGATGGATGGTGTGCGCGCCGAGATCCCATCCGAGCGCGCGCAGGGCTGCGAGGCCGGCGTCGCCGACCCAGTCCCGGCCGGTGCCGACCCACGCGCTCGGCACGAAGAGCGTCGCGGGCACGCCGAGCGACGCGAGGATCGGCGCGGCGATCGCGACGACCGACACGTGCGCGTCGTCGAACGAGACGGTGAAGCGGTCGGGCCCGGGTGGCTCGTCGAGGTAGTCGCGCAGGCGTGCGGGCTTGCGACGCGACAGCTCGCGCTCGATGACGGACCGGAACGTCGCGGCATCGATCCCCAGGCGCATCTGCCCCGGTCGCTCGGTCACGTAGTGGAAGCAGAGGTTGCGAGCGGTCGCGGCCACAGCGGCAGGATACGCGGGCGTCTCTCCACTCGGAGGAAAGGATCGGACGATCCGCGCCCGACCAGTTACCGTCGGCCGATGGAAAGGCGAGTCTGCTTGTTGGCGCTCATGCTCGCGGCTGGTTGTGGTGATGCCGAGGTCGGCCTCGACGCGGCCGGCCTCGATGCGTCTGGCCTCGATGCGGCTGGCCCCGATGCGGCTGGCCCCGATGCGGCTGGCCCCGACGCGGCTGGCCCCGACGCGTCCGACGAGCGCGTTCTGGACGCGCATGTGGCCCCCGATGCGTCCGAGCCCATCGATCCCGACGCGATCTACGTGTCGCCCGACGGCGACGACGCCAACGACGGCTCGCGCGAGGCCCCCTTCTTCACGGTCGAGCGTGCGTGGCAGGACGTGTCGGCGGGGCAGACGATCTACCTCCGAGGCGGGCTCTACGAGTACCCGGACGATCAGCTGCTCTTCGGCCGCAGCGGCACCGTCGAGTCCCCGATCCGCGTGTGGGCGTATCCCGGAGAGCAGCCTGTGTTCACCGACGCGCCCGGCTACGTCGGACAAGACCTCTTCTACTTCGAGGGCGAGCACGTGCACTTCCGCGGGCTCGAGATCCGCGAGTTCCGCCCCGTGGACTTCGGCTGGCCCGCGTTCCGCTCCGATGCCTCCCGTCACTGCATCTACGAGCGCTTCGACTACCACCACAACGGCGCCGGCATGGCGATCCGTCGCGGCTCGGACGACAACCTGATCCTGCGCTCGGACTTCCACCACAACGCCGATCCACGCGACGACTACGACGGCACCGATGGGCTGGACGTGGCGGAGCTCGCCGCCGGCACGACGAACACGGTGCGCGAGTGCCGCGCGTGGTGGAACGGCGACGACGGCTTCGACGCCTTCGCGAGCAACGGCCTCGTCGTCTTCGAGCGCTCGTGGGCCTTCTACAACGGCTACATCCCCGACACGTTCGACACCGCAGGCAACGGCGCGGGCTTCAAGCTCGGTCTCGCGGCTCCGAGCGGGGAGCTCCTTCGCATCGTCGTGGGCAACGTCTCGTACCGGAATCGCCTCTGGGGCTTCGTGGAGAACGACGCACGCGCCGTGATGCACGTCTTCCACAACACGTCGATCCTCAACGGGGGCCGCAACTACTGGTTCGGCTCGTGGGACCAGCCCGGCACCGAGGACGACTTCGTGATGATCGCGCGGAACAACGTCGCGCTCGGGCCGGCTGGTGCCGCCCCCGACCTCGACGGCATGGCCGTGACCTTCGCGCCCTTCGCCCTCGTCGACCACAACACGTGGAACGTGGGCTTCGTGGTGGACGAGGCGGATTTCGAGAGCCTCGACGGCATGGAGCTCGCCGGACCTCGAGGTCCCTCGGGCGAGCTGCCCGACCTGCGCTTCGCGCACCTGGTTGCGGGCTCGGATCTCGTCGACACGGGGCTGGACGTGGGCGAACCGTTCCGAGGTTCTGCCCCCGATCTCGGCGCGTTCGAGCGATGATCGGCGCCCTACGCTCGGCGTTCGTGTCGTGTCTGCTCGCGGCGCTCGCGGCGCTCCCGCTCGGCTGTGGCCGCGTCGGCTATGAGGCACGGGACGCAAGCGCCTCGACGGATGCGTCGCTCGACACGCGCAGTGCCACCGACACCGCCGAGCTCGGCGGCGACGCCTCCTTCGACGCCGGCCCGCCCGACGATGCAGGCGCAGACGCGCCGACGAGCCCCGACGCGGCCATGGACGCGGGTCTCGATGCAGGCGCAGGCCCTTCGCCGACACCGTGGGCCGCACTCGACGACTACCTGAAGGCCTCCAACACCGGCGTGGGAGACGGCTTCGGCACCGCGGTCGCGCTCAGCGCCGACGGCTCGATCCTCGCGATCGGCGCACCGGGCGAAGACGGCAGCGGCGTGGGCGTCGGTCCGCTCGTCGACGAGGGCGCGACGGACAGCGGTGCGGTGTACGTCTTCCGACGAAGCGGCGCGGCGTGGGCCTTCGACGCCTACCTCAAGGCCTCGGACACGGGCACCAACGATCGCTTCGGCAGCGCGCTCGCGTTCGACAGCAGCGGGTCGGTGCTCGTCGTGGGCGCACCCGGAGAGGCCAGCAACGCGGCGCTGCTCGACGCCACGAGCGACGAAGGCGTGCCCGGCTGTGGCGCGGTCTACGTGTACGAGAGCGGCGGCGGGGGCTGGCGCTTCACGCAGCGCCTCAAGCCCTCGAACCCCGGCACCGACCTCGCGTTCGGCGGCGCGCTCGACCTGAGCGGCGATGGCTCGATCCTCGCGGTCGGCGCCATCACCGAGGACAGCAGCGGCACCGGCATCGATCCCGTGCCCGATCTCCTCGCGACGGGCAGCGGCGCGGTCTACGTGTTCCAGCGCACGGACCGGTGGTCGTTCGACGCGTTCCTCAAGGCCTCGAACACCAGCACCGGCGATGCGTTCGGTGCGGCCGTGTCGGTGAGCTTCGATGGCGGCCTGCTGGCCGTGGGCGCGCCGTACGAAGATGGCAGCGGCCGTGGTGCAGACCCGCTCTCGAACGAGGGTGCGACGGACAGCGGCGCCGTCTATCTCTATCAGCGTGTGGGAGCGGCCTGGAGCGTGCTCTCGTATCTCAAGGCGTCCAACACGGGGCGCGGCGATGCGTTCGGCAGCACCGTCGCGCTCGACGACGGTGCCACCCGCCTCGCGGTCGGGGCCACGCTCGAGGACTCGTCGAGCTTCGGGGTCGGCGGCGCCGACGACGACGCGACGCTCGACACCGGCGCGGTCTACGTGTTCTCGCGTCTGGGCGCATCGTGGGCCCAGGAGACGTTCCTCAAGGCGTTCCACGCGAGCGACGATCTCAACTTCGGTCGCTCGCTCGCGCTCTCGGGCGCGGGCACCGTGCTCGCCGTGGGTTGCCCACACGAGAGCAGTGGCGGCGTGGGCCTCGGCACAGCCGCGACGGGCAGCGCGACGTACAGCGGGGCGGTGTTCGGCTACGCGCGGACGCCGCTCGGCTGGGAGACGCGTCAGCTCGTGAAGGCCTCGAACACCGGCAGCGACGATCGCTTCGGCGCCGTCGCGCTCTCGCGCGACGGGAGTGTGCTCGTCGTGGGTGCGCCCCAGGAGGATGGCTCCGGAGCGCTCGTCGAGCCGCCGAGTGACGAAGGCGCGCCCGAGAGCGGCGCGGTCTACGTCGTGCGCTGACGGGTCACTCTCGTTCGAACGCGCCGAGGTCCGGTGCTCCTCCGAGGAAGGGATCGCCGAGATCGGCGCCGGCATCGACGAGGTCCGAGCCGGCAGCGAGCCGCAGGAACGGGATCGTGGGCAGCGATCCATCCGCGCCGCGAGGCCCGTCGATGCCGGTGGGCGAGAGCGACTCGAAGTCCGCGGCGCTCACGACGTTCGCCCAGGTGCCGCCCTCCCCACCACCGCCGTACGCGCAGTGATCCGTCACGCCCGCGCTGCCGAGCGAGTACGGGTGCTGGCCGTTGTCGAGGGCGATGTCGTTCCGGAGCAGGTGCGCCAGGTTCAGGTAGTCGAAGTGGAAGCCGTTCTCCGCGTTGTCGTACGCGACGCTGTGGAAGACCTCCATGCGCGCGTTGCCTTCTTCCGAGTGGAAGCCGCTCAGGCGGTTGTGGAACGCGATCGAACGACGGATGGTCCTGAGGATCTCGTCCGGGTGGTCGCCGGTGATGCCGAGCTTGAAGCCGTCGCCGTTGCCGCCGGGCGTCTCGGTGTCGGGGATCCAGCCGTTGCGCCACGACCACGCGTCCTCGACGAGCACGTGCCCCTCGTTCGCGAAGAAGTCGAAGCCGTCGTCGGAGTTCGACCACGCGCGACAGCCGCGCACGACGTGGTGGGTGCCCGCGCTGACGAACGCGATCTGCAGACCATCGGCGTTGCCGTAGCCGGTGAAGGGGTCCTCGTTGTGGTGGAAGTCGCTGTCGAGCACGAGGTTGTCGTCCGACGCGGGGCCGCCGCCGTCGCCGTCCTGGATGCGCATCCCCGAGCCGTTGTGGTGCACGTTCAGGCGCTCGAACACGTTGTGGCTCGAGGCCTCCGCGCGGATCGCTGCGGCCACGAAGTGATCGACGTTGCGAAAGCCCGTGAGCTCGAGCCCGCGGAAGTGCACGTAGTCGCCCGTGAAGAAGATCCCCACGTACTCCTCGAGCACGTAGTCGGGGCCCGGTCGGAGCACGGGCGTCTCGCCCGGATACGCCCACACGTGGATGCGCGCCTCGGCCGTGCCGCTGCGACCGACGAGCACGGGCTTGGTGTGGAGGTCGTAGGTCCCGCCACGCAGGTAGACGATGTCGCCGGGGCCCACCACCTCCCACGCGCGATTCAGGGAGAACCATGGATCCGCCATCGTTCCGGCCCCGTCGTCGCGGCCGTCGGGGGCGAGGAAGTAGCAGGTGGCCGTGAGACACGGATCGGCCCCCGTGTCGGGCGACGCGGTCCACGCGTCCTCCGCGGACGCCGGCGCGTCCAGCCCAAGCGCGTCCAGCCCCGGCGCGTCCAGTCCTGGCGCATCCACGGACGTGGTCGCTGCATCGAGCGGCAGGCTCGCATCCTCGGAGCCGGCGCCTCCACACGCGCCAGCGGATGCGCACGCCACGGCGAACAGAAGCCGACCCGTCACACGTCCCGTCGTCATGGCCACATCGTCTACCGCGCCCGCGGGCTGCCGGTCACGCAGCACGTGCGACGACGCCCTCCGCGGGGCGACCCGCGGATCGTCGACCTCCGTCCGTCCCATGCCCTGACCGCCGCTGCGCTGATGGGCCCAGTCCACGGCCCAGAGGAAGTCGGCCTCGGCGGCGACGTCGGAGTCGGCGAGCTGCACGATCGGAAAGCGCGCCGCGGCGATGCCCGCGTTGCGCGCCTGCCCTGCACCGAAGGGGCGATCGGGCTCCGAGACGCGCAAGACGCGCACGCGTGGCTCGAGGGCGTCCTCGAGGGAGAACGCGGAGCCGTCGGTCGCGCACGGGCACGATCTCGAGACGTGCGCGTCGTCGAACGAGACGGTGAAGCGGTCGGGCCCGGGCGGCTCGTCGAGGTAGTCGCGCAGGCGCGCAGGCTTGCGTCGTGACAGCTCGCGCTCGATGACGGAGCGGAACGTCGAGGCATCGATCCCCGGGCGCATCTGCCCCGGTCGCTCGGTCACGTAGTGAAAGCACAGGTTGCGAGCGGTCGCGGCCACGGGCGCGGCATACGCGAGGAGGCCGAGCGCTCGTCGTGGCACGGCCGCTCGAATCGTCCTACGCAGCGGGGTGGCGTCGTCGCACTTCAAGAAGCTCGACGAGGAGAGCCGGGCGCTCGTCGAGCGGTGGGACGAGATCGCACGCGTGATCGCGATCGTGGCGGTCGTCGCCGTCGCCGTGTGGGCGCTCTGCGCGGCGCTGCGGGCCGCGGTGCACGCGACCGGAGAGCAGCTCGTGGAGCTCGCCACCCAGGGGTGGCCCGGTGCCGCGGCGCTGCTCGGCGCCCTCCTCGCAGGCGCGCTCGTGCGCACGCTCCTCTACCGCATGCCTCTGTGGCGCGAGGCCGCGGGCGACGGCATGCAGCGCGCGATCGAGAACTACCAGATCACGTACGTCCACGACGGCGACGATCCCGAACCGCGCTACCGCCTGCCCGCGTTCGGCGCCGCGCTTCGCAAGGCGATCGCGACGTACGTGACGCTCGGCTCGGGCGCCTCCGGCGGCCTCGAGGCGCCCTCGGTCGTGATCGGAGAGGGGCTCTCCACCGGCATCGCGCGTGTGCTCCGCATCCGCTCCGAGGTGGAGCTCCGCACCTACCAGCTCGCGGGCATCGCGGCTGCCGTCGCGACGCTGCTCGGGGCGCCGTTCACCGCGGCGCTCTTCGCGGCCGAGGTCGCGTACGGCGATCGCATCATCTACCGCAAGCTCGCGTATGGCCTCTGGGCTGGCGTCGTCGCCACGTGGTGCGACACGTGGCTCCACGGAACGTATGCGCCGATGTTCCATCCGCCCGCGCACGAGCCGCTCTACTCGGTCGCCGAGTACTCGGGGGCGGCGCTCGTGGCGATCTTCGTGTCGGTGCCGCTCGCCTTCGGCTTCGGTCGCGCGATCGTCCTCCTCCGACGTCTGGTCGAGCGCGCGGGGCCGGAGTGGCTCGGCTCGGCGAGCGTCGTGCTCGTCGGCGTGCTCGCGCTCTCGCTCCACGCGGGCCTGGGGATCGCACCGCACCACGTGCTCGGTGGCGGGCACGAGACGATCGACGCGCTGCTCGGTCACTCGAGCGAGCTCGACGCGCTCCACGTGCTGATCCTCGTGCTCGTCGCGAAGCTGCTGGCCACCGGGCTCACCATCACGACCGGTGGCTCGGCTGGCATGCTCGTTCCGTCGATGGTGCTGGGGGGATTGGGGGGCGCGATCACAGCGCAGGCGATCAACGCCAGCGGTCTGGCGACGATCGATCCCGCGCTCTTCGCGGTCGTCGGGATCTCCACCGCGCTGGTGGCCGTCGTGGGCGTCCCGCTCGCGGCGATCGCCCTGGTCTTCGAGGTGTTCGGGCGCGTGTTCGGGCCTCCGGCGATCCTCGCGTGCGGCCTCACGTATCTCCTCACCCTGAAGTTCAAGGTCTACGAGGCGCGCGCCGCCGAGGGCACCGCGTCGGTGACCCAGGCGGACCACGAGGGCGTCGCGGCCGAGGGCGTGCGCCCCGATCCCGCGATCGAGCCCGCCATCGCTCCGCCCCCTCCCACCGAGGGCCAGACGCCGAGCTGAGGATCGCGGAGTGCTCGCGCGCTCGATCGACGCTATGCCCCCGCGCATGCGCATCCGACCCGCGATCCTCGCCCCGCTCCTCGCTGCCTTCGCCGTAGCGTGCGGCGGCACCCAAGCCGTGATGCCCGAGCACGGCCCGCGTCCCGACGACGACACCGCGGGCCGCACGGCGAGCGCGCCCGACGAGAGCGCGCCGTTCCGTCTGCCCGCGGGCGTCGCGCCCACGCACTACACGCTGTCGCTGCGCATCGACCCTACGGCGGCGACCTTCGCGGGTCGCGCGGAGATCGACGTCACGCTCGCCGAGGCCACCGATCGCATCTGGATCCACGGGCGCGAGCTGAACGTCTCGCGCGTCGCGCTGACAGACGCGGCGGGCGAGGCGATCGGCAGCTGGCAAGAGGTCGACACGAACGAGGGCATGGCGCGCATGACCTTCCCGCGTCGCGTCGGGCCCGGCGCGGTGCACGTGTCGATCGACTACGAGCGCGGCTACGACCAGACGCTCGAGGGCCTCTACCACGTGGCCGTCGGCGAAGATCACTACGCCTTCACGCAGTTCGAGGCGCTCTCGGCGCGTCGCGCGTTCCCGTGCTTCGACGAGCCCGGGTTCAAGGTGCCCTTCGACGTGACGCTCACCGTGCCGCCCTCGATGCGCGCGTTCGCGAACAGCCGCGAGACCGAGACCACGAGCGTCGAGGGCTTCACGCGCGTGCGCTTCGCGACGACGGAGAACCTGCCGACCTACCTCGTCGCGTTGGCAGTGGGCCCGTTCGACGTCGTCGAGGCCACGATCCCGCCGAACGACGTGCGCACCACGCCGCTGTCGCTCCGCGGC
Source organism: Deltaproteobacteria bacterium (assembly GCA_017303575.1). GTDB lineage: Bacteria > Myxococcota_A > Polyangia > Polyangiales > Sandaracinaceae > JAFLCL01. The sequence goes on along the minus strand of JAFLCL010000051.1, from coordinate 28,567 downwards.
CTCGCGCCGCGCGGTCGTGGGCCCGAGATGGCGTTCGCGATGCAGCACACGCCGCGCATCGTCGAGGCGCTCGAGCGCTGGTTCGCGATCCCCTACCCCTTCGACAAGCTCGACATCGTCGCCGTGCCCGACTTCGCCGCCGGCGCGATGGAGAACGCGGGTCTCGTGACGTTCCGCGATCAGCTGCTCTTGCTCTCGAACGATCCGCCGATCGCGCAGCAGCGCGGCTTCGCGTTCGTCATGGCGCACGAGCTCGCGCACCAGTGGTTCGGCAACCTCGTCACGATGCAGTGGTGGGACGACCTCTGGCTCAACGAGGCCTTCGCGACGTGGATGGAGACGCCCATCGTCGCGGCGACGTTCCCCGAGCTGAACGCCGACACGCTCGAGCTCGTGACGCAGGTCGATGCGTTCGACTCCGACAGCCTCGTCTCGGCGCGCGTGATCCGTCAGCCGATCACCTCGAGCGACGACATCTCGAACGCCTTCGACGGCATCACCTACAGCAAGGGCGCGAGCGTGCTCGCGATGATCTCCACGTTCATGGGGCCCGAGCACTTCCAGGCCGGGATCCGCGACTACCTCCGGGCCCACGCGCGTGGCAACGCGACGACGGCGGACCTCGTCGCCGCGCTCACGACCGCGCCTCGCAACCCGAACGTCGCCCCGATCCTCGAGAGCTTCACGACGCAGGCCGGCATCCCGCTCGTGAGCTTCCCCGCGATCGCCTGCGGAGAGAACGGCACCGGCACCATCACCGTGACGCAGGAGCGCTACCGCCCGCTCGGCTCGAGCGCCGACGCGAGCGCGACGTGGACGGTGCCGGTCTGCGTGACGTACGCCGATCGCGGTGGCGTCGTGCAGCACGCGTGCACGCTGCTCGACGGACGCGAGGGCCGCATCGAGACGCCGACCTGCGCCCAGTGGATCTGGCCGAGCCCCGAGGGTCGCGCGTACTACCGCTACGCGCTGAGCGAGTCCTCGATGGGCTCGCTCGCGCCCCAGCTGCGCGCGGCGATCGCGCCCTCGCGTGGCCCGCGTCGGGCATGGCGTGAGGGACAGCGCGGCGGCACGGCGAGCACGCGCGATCTGATCGCGCTCGCCGACAGCGTGCGCGCCAGCCTCGCCGCCGGAAACGTGACGTACGCGAGCGCGATGGCCGTGCTCACGCCGATGGCCGCCAGCGACCAGCGCTTCGTCGCGCTCGCGGCCGTCGATCCGTACGTGTTCGCGCACGATCAGCTGCTCGATGCCGAGGCTCGCACGCGCATGGAGCGCCACGCGCAGCGCCTCTACGCGCCGCAGCTGCGACGACTGGGCTGGGGTCCGCGCGCGGTGCGTGGACGCACGCCGACCGAAGATCCCGAGACGCGCTCGCTGCGCGCCGCGCTGCTCTCGTTCCTCGCGCAGACGGCGCGTGATCCCGCGGTGCGCCGCGAGGCGCAGGCCCGCGGTCTCGCGTTCCTCGGTGAAGGACCGAGCGGCGATCACCACCTCCACGCCGATGCCGTGCCGACCGATCTCGTCGAGGTCTCGCTGATCGTCGCGGCACAAGAGGGCGACGCGGCGATCTTCGATCGCATGCTCGCCGAGCTCTCGCAGACGACCGACGGCGTCTTGCGTCAGCGCCTGCTCGCGGGCCTCTCGAGCGTCGACGACGATGCCCTGCGCGATCGCGCGCTCGACCTGGTGCTCGATGATCGCCTGCGCATGAACGAGCGCTTCCGGCCCCTGATGGCGCAGTTCGGCGACCCGAACGGTCGCGAGCACGCATGGCAGTGGCTCACGCAGCACTACGACGAGGTGCGCGCGCGCTTCGGGGCGGAGTACGCGGGCTACCTGCCGTACGTGCTCGGCGCGTTCTGCACCACCGAGGACGCGACGCGCGGCCGCGCGTTCTTCGCACCGCGCATGGCCGACACGAACGGTGGCCCGCGCAACCTCGACGGCGCCGTCGAGTCCGTGGAGCTCTGCGCGCAGCGCCGCGAGGCGCAGACGCCGAGCGCGAGCGAGTACTTCGCGAGGTGACGCGCATCGCGGCGGAATGACGCGTCGAGCGCGTCCGTCGTGGTCACGATGCTCTCGCCGATCGAACGCGCGCGCCTCTCGCTCGAAGGTCTCTCGCTCGGAGATGCCTTCGGGGAGCGGTTCTTCGTGCACCCGCACACAGTCGATGCCCTCATCGATCAACGCGCCCTACCGGGCTCGCCCGTGTGGCACTGGACCGACGACACGGCGATGGCGATCAGCATCGTCGAAGAGCTCGAGGCGCATGGCACCGTCGATCGCGACTCGCTCGCGAGCCGCTTCACGCGGCGCTACGTGGCCGAGCCCGATCGGGGGTATGGCGGCGGCGCGCACCGCATCCTCCAGTCGATGGCGGAGGGCCTGCCATGGCACGTCGTCGCGCCGTCCGTGTTCGGCGGGACCGGCTCGATGGGCAACGGCTCGGCCATGCGCGCGCCTCCGCTCGGCGCGTTCTTCGCCGACGATCTCGCACGCTGCGCGCGAGAGGCGGGCCTGTCGGCGGACCCGACCCACAGTCACCCGGACGGGCGCGCGGGCGCGATCGCCACGGCGATCTGTGCAGCGCTCGTGGCGAGCACCGCGCTCGAGGGACGCGCCCTGCTCGAGGCCACGCTCGCACACACGCCCGAGGGGCCCACGCGCGTCGGCATCACGCGCGCGATCGCGCTCGATCACATCCAGTCGCCGCGCAACGCCGCGGAGATCCTCGGCAGCGGCGCGCGCGTGATCTGCGAGGACACGGTGCCGTTCTCGCTCTGGTGTGCGTCGCGGTTCTCGCGCTCGTTCGAGGAGGCGATGTGGGCGACGGTCAGCGGCCTCGGCGATCGCGACACCACGTGCGCGATCGTGGGTGGCATCGTCGCGCTGCGCGTGGGGCACCACGGTCTTCCGAGCGCGTGGCTCGAGCGACGCGAGCCCCTCCCCGCGCCGATCGATCGCGCTCGCGCCACCCAGCCGCCGTAGCCTGTCGGGCGTCGCCGACACCTGCGAATTCCGGCTTCCTCGCGCGATGCGATGACCTCTACCCTGGAGCGATGCGCGCTCGTCTCCTGGGCCCCGCGTTGGCGTTCGTGCTCCTCTCGGCGCGAGCCTCCGCGCAGACGCTCGCGCCCGCGCCCGCGCCGCTGCCGCCTGCGCCCGCGCTCGTCGATCCGCAGCCAGAGGTCTCGCTCTGGTACCGCAACTTCACCGCAGGCCGCGTGAACCCGCTCGGTCTCTTCGAGCTCTTCGACCTGAGCCTGCGACTGCGCCTGCACGAGTCCGACGCGGACGCGCTCAAGCAGAACTTCGTCGGCGTCGGTACCACGGTCGGGTTGAGCCCTGCGTTCGGGCGCATCGGCGTGCTCGCCGAGATCCAGCCCCTCACCCTGCTGCGGCTCTGGGCGAGCTACGAATTCGTCGGCTACTTCTCGAGCTTCGGGCTCATGGCGTCGTACCCGAGCGCGACCTCGGACTTCAGCGACACAGCGATCCGCGAGGGCGGCGATCGCGGACGGCCCGGCTACACGACCGTCGGCGGCATGCTCACGCTCGGTGCGGCCTTCCAGGTGCGCCTCGGTCCGATCGCGATCCGCGACACGTTTCGCGCGTTCTGGTCGAGCTTCGATCTTCGGACCGGTGATCGCGTCTACTTCGATCAGACGCTCGATCTCCAGATGCCCAACGACGGCTGGTCCGTCGTCAACGAGGGCGACGTGCTCTGGGTCAGCGACTTCGGTCTCGTGGTCGGCGCGCGCTACACGGTGGCGACACCGCTCAACGAGGACTCGCACTTCCTGCCTCTCGAGGATCGCAGCGTCGGCGAGAACCGCGTGCACCGCCTCGGACCGCTCGTCGCGTACACGTTCGAGCGCAACCCCAACGCGCGCTTCGACGCGCCCACGCTGATCCTCCTCGCCCAGTGGCACCTGATGCACCGCTTCCGCACAGGTCGCGACGTCGACACGGGCCTTCCCTACCTCGGCCTGGTCTTCCAGTTCACCGGCGACCTCCTCGCCGATCACTGACCCACTCCCGGTGCGCAGGCGCTGGCAGACCTGCCAGCTGGCAAGCTTGCCAGCTGGCGGCGCTGCCAGCATGCTCCCGCCATGACCTACCGGACGGCGCGTCCCGCCGAGGGCGGGCAGTTCCACGACCGCGTCGAGGCGCTCGCGCGTCTCGAGCGCGTCTCACGCTCGCTCGTGAGAGGGGAGTCGAAGTGGCTCGTGCTCTTCGGTCACCGAAAGATCGGCAAGACGAGCCTCCTCCGCGAGGCGGCACGTCGCCTCGAGACCGCGCGCCTGCGCTTCGTCCTCTTCGACGTCTTCGAGACGATGCCCGTCTCGCTCGATGTCTTCCGCCGATTCGCCGCGCACGTGCTCGACGCATGCCTCGTCGATCTGGGCGCGTCCGCGCGCGCGAACTGTGATCGACCCACCGATCTGCGCGCTGCGCTCATGGCCTCGAAGAGCTTCGCACGCCTACCGACGAGACTCCGGACCGAGCTGCTCGAGCTCGGGGACCGGCCCGCCGACGCGGCGCTCGCCCGCTTCGCGCTCGATCTCCCCGAGCAGCTCGCGCAGGCGCTCGGGCTGCACGTCGTCGTCACGATCGACGAGTTCCAAGAGCTCGCGGTGCTCGGCAGCGCACGCAAGGCCGACCCGCTGCCGCTCATGCGAAGTCTCTGGCAGAAGCACGCGCGCGTGGCCTACGTCGTGAGCGGTAGCTCGCGCAGCATGCTCACCGAGCTCGTCTCTTCCGAGCGCTCCCCGTTCTTCCAACACTTCGATCCGATGGAGCTCGGGCCCTTCGAGGAGAAGGATGCCATCGCGCTGGTGACCGAGGCCGCGCCGAAGGGTCGCGCGGTGCCGGTCGCGATCGCGCGCCGTGCGTACGAGATCCTGAGCGGCAGCCCTTTCTATCTCTCGCTCTTCGGCGACGCGCTCACGACGCTCGATCCGCCGTACGACGACGACGCGCTCGAGGCCGCGCTGCGCGAGGTGCTCTTCTCGCCGACGGGGCGTCTCTCGCTCTACTTCGACGCCGAGCACCAGCGCATCGTCGGCCGCTCGGCGGGCCTGGCGGCCGTGCTCGACGCGCTCGCGGAAGGGCCCCTGCGTGCGTCGGACGTGGGCACGCGCATCCGCGCCGACAGCGGCACCACGGTGCGGTCGCTCGAGCGTCTGCGGGACACCGTCGAGAAGCAGGCGGATGGCCGCTACGCCATCGTCGATCGCGCGTATGCCGCATGGCTCCGCTGGCGAGGACCGCGCGGGACGGCAGTTCCGATGTCGCTCGTCGGAGACGAAGCCGAGCGTCTCGTAGCCGAGACGCTGGCGAGCCTCGGTTTCGATCTCGTCTACCAGTCGCGTGCGTCGCGTGGTACGTTCGATCTTCTCGCGATGCGGGGACGCCTCCCGCTCGGCGTGCAGGTGAAGCGCTCGCCCGTGCCGCTGCGATTCACGGCCAACGAGTGGAAGCGCCTCCAGGCCGACGGCAAGCGCTTCGGCTGGCGCGCGGTCGTCGCGTCGGTGTCGCCCGAGGGCGACGTGGTCTGGCTCGATCCGGGCGAGGCCAAGCGAGGCAAGGAGATCCGCCTCACCGAGACCGCCGCCATCGAGAACCTCGGCGTGTGGCTCGACAGCAAGAAGCGCTGACCTCGCTGGCAGAGTTGCCAGCTGGCAGAGTTGCCAGCGCGAGGTGGTCAGTCCCGGAGGCCGTGCTTGGTGCAGAGATCGCGGAGGTGCTTGCGGTCGAGGCCCATCTGGCGTGCGGCCTCGGAGAGATTGCCGTGCGTGCGCGCGAGGACGTCTGCGAGGTAGGCGCGCTCGAATGCGTCGATCACTGCCTGCTTCGCCTCGGAGAACGGGAGATCGCTCCGCACCGAGAGCGCCGTCGACTCGGTCGTCGGGCCCACGCGCAGCGGCAGCTCCTCGAAGGTCTTGGCGTGCGGCGCGAGCGCGAGCGCGCGATCGAGCACGTTGCGCAGCTCGCGCGCGTTGCCGGGCCAGTCGTGCGCGAGGAGGCGCTCGGTCGCGCTACGCGGCCAGGTCTCGCTCGGCCACTCCTTGCCGCGCGCGACGAGCATCGCGGAGAGCATCGGGATCACGTCCTCGCGTCGGACGCGCAGCGGCGGGATCGGCACCGTCACCACGCCCAGGCGGTAGAGAAGATCGGCGCGGAACGTCCCTTCGGCCACGCGCAGCGCGAGCGACTCGCGGCTCGCCGCGATCACGCGCACGTCCACGCGCTTCTCCACGTCCGATCCGACCGCGCGCACCTTTCGTTCCTCGAGCACGCGCAAGAGACGCACTTGCACGGCCGACGGCATCGTCGCGAGCTCGTCGAGGAAGAGTGTTCCTCCATGCGCATGGAGGAATGCGCCCTTGCGCGCGTCGGTCGCGCCCGTGAACGCGCCGCGCACGTGACCGAAGAGCTCGCTCTCGACGAGGTGCTCGGGCAGCGCCGAGCAGTCGATCGCGACGAACGGCTTGTCGCGACGATCGCCGGCGGCATGGATCGCGCGCGCCGCGAGCTCCTTGCCGACGCCCGTCTCGCCCTCGAGGAGGATCGTCACGTCGCTCTCCGCGACACGCTCGAGCACCGCGAAGACCTCACGCATCGCGAGGGACTCGGCGACGAGCTCGCCGAAGCGACGCGACTGCGAGGGCGCGATCGCCACGCGCTCGGAGCCTGCGAGCAGACGCAGGAACGTCTTGCCCACCTTGAGCGTCGCGCCTGCACGAGCCTCGGCGCGCTGCACGCGCGCGCCCTCGAGCATCGTGCCGTTGCGGCTGCCGAGATCTTCCACTTCCACCACGCCGTCGTCGCGCAGCTCGAGGCGCACGTGACGACGCGAGACCCGATCGTCGGTGAGGAGGAGCTCGCAACCTGGCTCGCAGCCGACGACGATCGAGACCTTCTTCTCCAGCGTCGCGAGGCGACCCATGTCGGGCCCTTCGACCACCACGACCTCGAGGCGCTGGCCGCGCGGCGCGGGGCCGAGGACACCGTCGGAGAGGATCTGCGTGCGCGCGGTGATCGCCACTTGGGGCATGATGGTAGCGCGCGCGACGAATCGATCGGCGCGATCGAACGTCCGAGGCCTTCATGCTCACTCCGTGTCCCCGATGTCATCGCCACGTGCGCGCGCGCGCCGCGTGCCCCTTCTGTTCGCGTGCTCACACGGCCGGCCTCGCGCTCGCCGTGGGGCTCACGGTCTCGGCGTGTGGAGGCACAGCGACCCTCGAGCCGGAGCCCGGCACGAACGACGGTCGATCGAACGGAGGGGAGACAGCTCCGCCGCCCGACGAAGAGCTCCGCACCGCGCCCGCCTATGGCGCCGCGCCGCTGCCCCCGCCCGAGCCCGACGAGCGCGTCGAGGCCCCCGCGTACGGGGGTCCGCCGGAGCCCGAAGATCCCCGGCCGATCGCGGCCTACGGCGCTCCTCCCATGCCGCCCACGCCCTGAGCGGCGACGGCCGGAGTGGTGATCACATGCAGCCGGAGCCCGCTTGGAGCGTCGTGCCCGTCGAGGTGACGTCGAACTCCGCGAGCTCGCCTCCGTTCAGACGCAGGTAGAGCGGCGTCGAGGCGTCGAGCGCGAGCGGCGCGAGGTTGGCGTCGAGCAACATCGACGTCGCGGTGCACCCGGCGTTCATGTACTCGTCGTGGAAGACCGAGCTGTCGGGCGCGATCGAGAGATCCATCGGCGCGCGCATCGTGTACGTCGGCGTCGTGATCGACGGCCACGCGGCGCCCTCGTCGTAGGCCTCGTAGGTGATCGAGATCGCCTGCATGCTCGAGGCAGCGGTGAAATAGAGCGTCCACCGACCCCGCGTCGGCGCCGCGTCGGTCAGGTCGATGGTGCCGTTCGGGCGGATCTCTTCGCCCTCGATCCACACGAGCGCAGCATCGGCAGCGATCGCGCGGGCGCGAGGGGTGGCGTCGTCGATGACGTCGCTCGACGTCCACGAGGTGAACGCCTCCTCCGGCGGTCGCCCAGGCGCGTCGTCGGTCGCAGCCGGGCTGTCGATCGGCACCACCAGCGCGTCCCGATCGGCGTCGATCGAAGGATCCACCGCCGCATCGATCGCAGGCAGCACGAACGCGTCGACGCCAGGACCACCATCGAAGCGCGGACGGTTCGCATCGATCGGGACGATGGGCGGAGGCCCGCCGCATCCGTTCAGGGCCAGCGCGCTCAGCAGCATCCAACCCACTCGGGCACTCGTCGTCATGTCGCGCGCGCCGAGCAAGGTCGATGCCGCGCATGATCGCGGAAACGAGCGCCCTACGGAGCTCCGGCCGTCACCACCTGTGGCCGGCGGTTGACGATCGAGGTCGTGCGTTCACGGGCGCGCGAGCGCGATCGAGGAACGGCGTGACATCCTCTGGTCGATGGAGCTGCCCGACAGGCTCGGCCCGTACCGCATCGTCGGCCTCCTCGGCCGCGGCGGCATGGCCGAGGTGCTCCAGGCGCAGGCCTTCGGCGCGAGCGGCTTCGTCGAGGACGTCGCGCTCAAGGTGCTCCTGCCGGAGCTGCGCGGGAACGCGTCGCTCGAGAAGCTCTTGCTCGACGAAGCGCGTCTCGGCGCGCAGCTGCACCACCCGTGTCTGGTGGCCGTGCACGACCTCGGGCTCGACGACGGCGTCTACTACGTGCGCATGGAGCTCGTGGACGGCGCGGATCTCTCGACGCTCACGCTCGGCGAGCCGATCGAGACCGCGCTCGCCCTGCACCTCGCGGAGCAAGTCGCGCTCGCGCTCGCCTACGTCCATGCGCGCACCAACGCGCGCGGTCTCTCGATCGGTCTCGTTCACCGCGACGTGTCGCCCCAGAACGTGCTCGTGGCGCGGCACGGCCACGTGAAGCTCGGCGACTTCGGCATCGCGAAGCAGACGCACGTCGCGGAGACCACGCAGGCGCACCTGCGTCGCGGCAAGTACGCGTACATGTCGCCCGAGCAGATCGCGCGCGCGCCGCTCTCGGGCGCGAGCGATCAGTTCGGGCTCGGCGTGATGCTCTACGAGCTCCTCCGAGGAAAGCGTCCGTTCGAGGGCGAGAGCCCGCTCGTGGTGATGGACCGCATCAAGGAGGCCGCACCGCCCGACGTGCGCGGCATGGACGAGGACGTCGCCGAGGTCGTGCTGCGGTGTCTGTCGCGTCGCCCCGAGGACCGTTTCCCGACCACCGAAGCGCTCGCGCGCACGCTCTTCGCGCTGCGTCGCATGAGGCCTGCCCTCGGGCCGCTCGACGTCGCGGAGTGGGTCGCCTCACGCCTGTCGCGCGTGACCAAGCCCCCCGCGCGCATCGAGACTCGCCCGCTCACGCAGTAGGTCACTCAGGGACCGAGAAACAATCGATTCACGGCCTCAAGGGACGCGGTGGAGGGGGGTCCAGGGCGAGTTCCGCAGGCCGAAGGCCGAGGATGTCTGAGCATCGGACCCCCCTCCGCCGCGGCCCGATCCGAAGCGCAGGGATTCTTTCTCGCTCTCTCAGCGATCGTCGCTCGGTGTGCGTCCGTCGCGCAGCCATGCGCCGAAGCGCTCTGCGATCATGAGCACCGCGAGGTGGATGTTGGCCGTGGGGATCGTCGGAAAGAGCGACGCGTCCGCGACGTGCAGCCCCTCGACGTCCGCGAGGCGACCGAAGTCGTCCGTCGCTTCGCCCATCGGGATCGTGCCCGAGGGGTGGTAGCCCGAGTCGCACAGCGAGGGCAGCAAGGCCTCGAGCGCCGCGCGATCGCGGAGCCTCGACATGCGCGGCCACACCGGACGCGAGAGCCCGCGCAGCGGCGGCGTGTCCATGAGCGCGCGGCCGAGCTCGAGCGCCTCGAGCGCGACGGCACGATCGGCGGGCTCGGAGAACAAGCGCGAGTCGATGGTCGGCAGCGTGTGCGGGTGCGCGTCGCGGAAGCGGAGCGTGCCGTGACCGACGGGCTTTCCGATCTGCGCCATCACACCGACGCCAGGCACCGAGAGGCCGGCGCCGATCGGGAAGAACCAGTACGAACCGGGCTGGAGCTGCAGATCTCCGTCGAAGCGCGAGTGCTTGCTCCGCAGGCGGAGCGCGATCTGCAAGAGCGACGCGCTCGTGTCCGAGAGGCCCTCGCGCGTGGGCCAGGCGAAGATCGCAGTGCCGGGATGATCGAGCAGGCGCACGCCCACCGCGGGCACGTCGCGCACGCACGGCACGCCGAGACGCGAGAGCTCGGCCTTCGGCCCGAGGCCCGACCGAAGGAGCACACCAGGGCTCGCGAGCGCGCCTGCGGACAGCACCACGCGCTTCGCGGCGACGGTGCGAACCACGCCGTGGTGCTCGAGCTCGACGCCCGTCACGCGGCCTCGCGACACCACGATGCGATGCACGTGCGTGTGCGGCGCGATCGCGAGGTTGCCTCGCGCGCGGACCTCGCGTCCGAGCCACGAGCGCGCTGCGTCCTGTCTCACACCGTCGATCGCGTTGCGCGGGTGCGGGCCCACACCGAGAGCGCCGGTCGCGTTGTGATCGTCGATGCGGGCGAACCCGTGCGCGATGCATGCGTCACGAAAGCCGCGCTGCCACGCGGTGAGCTCGTCTTCGCGCGCACGTCGGATCGGCAGCGGACCGTCCATGCCGTGCTCGTTCGGATCGAACACGCCATCGCCGCGCGCGACGCTGTCGAGGCAGTCGAGGTCGCGCTCGAGGCGGAGGAACGCGGGCCGGCAGCGCTCCCACGACCACGCGGCGAGGCCGCGCTCGGCCCACTCGTCGTAGTCCGCGGGCACACCGCGGAGGGCGATGCAGGTGTTCACCGCAGAGCTGCCACCGACGACACGGCCGCGCGGCATGGGAACGCGCAGCGCCGCGCTCGTGCTCGCCCGGTGGGACAAACCCCAGTCGTGCACGCGGTAGCTGTTGCGCGTGCCATCGCGCAGATCGGCAGGACGCATCTCGGCGCCGTGATCGGGGCCCGCCTCGACGAGCAAGACGTCGTGCGCGCTCGACTCCGTCATGCGCGAGGCGATCACCGAGCCCGCCGAGCCCGCTCCGACGATCACCGTGTCGTACGCCGCGCGCATCGCGCGCGGAGCGTAGCCGCGCGAAACCCGCGGGGGGTGGACGTTTGTTACCGTCCGGAAACGCGAGTGCGCGCGTGCGCCCTGCTACCCTCCGCGCGCCGTATGTCCGCACGCCACGTCCTCCTCGACAGTCCCGCCCTCGGTCGCCGTGTTCACCTCTGGTGTCACGGGCACATGGGCCTCCCCCTCATCGTGTTCCCCTCGAACGCGGGCATCGCGCACGAGTGGCAGCACGCCGGGATGATCGACGCGCTCGGGCCGCTGCTCGCTGCGGGGCGCGTGAAGATCTACTGCACCGAGAGCAACGTCTCGCGCACCTTCTCGGGTGAAGGACCGCTCTCCGATCGCATGCGTCAGCACGCGGCCTACGAGCACTACGTGCTCGAGACGCTCGTGCCCTTCATCCGCGCGGACTGTCGCCTGCCGGACGCTCCGATGGTCGCAACCGGCTGCTCGATGGGCGCGCTCTACTCCGCGCTCTTCGCGCTCAAGCACCCCGAGACGTTTCGTCGTGCCGTGTGTCTCTCCGGCCGCTACCGCGCGAGCACGTTCGGGCGGGGCGAGAGCTCGGACGCGCTCTACTTCAACGATCCGCTCGCGTTCGTGCCCAACCTCTCCGGCGTCGCGCTCGCGCGCGTGCGCTTGCAGACGCACCTCACGCTCGTCGTCGGTCGCGGCGCGCACGAAGACGGCTGCATCCCCGAGACGCTCGAGATGGCGGGTGCGCTCCATCACCGCGGCATCCCGCATCACCTCGCCGTGTGGGGCAAGGACAGCAGCCACGACTACGTGTGGTGGAAGCGGCAGGCGCGTCACTACCTCGGTCAGGTGTTCTGAGAGAGCGAGAAAGAATCGCCGCGCTTCGAGTCGGGCCGCGGCGGAGGGGGGTCCGATGCTCAAACATCCTCGGCCTTCGGCCTGCGGAACTCGCCCTGGACCCCCCACCACCGCGTCCCTTCGGTCGTGAATCGATTGTTTCTCGGTCTCTGACGCGGCCGCGGGCGCGAAGGCTCTTCAGCCGCCGGTCGCGCCGAAGATGAACGGGAACACGACGTCGACCTCGCCGCCATCCGGCTGATCGAAGCGCCAGTTGCGCACCTGACGCACGATGCAGCCCTCGACGCGCGCGTTGCTCATCGTCGAGCGCGCGACGCGCGAGGTCGTGACGCGACCTTCCCGGTTGATGCGCCAGCCGATCTCGATGCGCCCTCGCAGGTTGGGCTGACGCTGGAGCTCGCTCTCGTAGCAGTAGCGGATCGCGGCCGAGTTCTGCCGCACCACGCGCATGATCTGCTCGGGAGAGAGGTAGCCGCTCACGCGCGGGCGCTCGGTCTGCACGCGCACCACGACCTCGCCGCGACCTCGCCCTGGCGCGCCCGGGCCGCCACGACCACGGCCGCCGCCCGAGCCATTGCCCGCGCCGACGCCGGTGCCGACACCGCCGCCGCCGAACAGCGTGCCAGGGCCCGTGCCGCCGCCTCCGCCGCCCGAGCCACGAAGGCCCGTGCCGCCCGAGCCACGGCCATAGACGGTGCGGCTCGAGCCGAGGCCACCGAGGATGTCCGAGACGCTCGGTCCTTCGGTCAGCGCAGCGAGCGGGCTGCCGTCGGTGTTGGGCTGCGCGAGCACGCCGAGCAGGCCCATCGATCGCACGCGCGCTGCGGCGCCGCCGTTGACGGGACCTTCCATCTCCGTCTGCTCTTGCGTCGCGTCCTCGCGACCGACCCGACCTTCTTCGCCCTCGGCCTGACGACCACCGGCCTCTTCACGATCCTGGATGCCAGGATCGTTCGTGTCGGTGCCGCCCGACTGACGCTCGGGCTCCACGAGATCCTCGGGCGGCGGGGTGACCATGAAGCGCCGCACGAGATCCGTCGGCAGCTCGAGCGGATCGGGCGGTGGCATCTCGTCGCGCGCGATCTTGAGCACGAGGCCGATCGAGGCGTGCACGAAGAGCGAGAGCATCACCGTCGCGAGGAACGCGATGTCGGTGGCGAACGGCTGACGCGCCGCGCGCGGCGCCGCCTTGATCATCTGGAAGAAGATCGCGACGCCGCCGATCGTGACGACACCGTAGTCGTCGGGCCCGATCGCGACCGATTGACCGCCGAGCTCGTGCACCTCGCGACGCACGCCCGAGAGCCACACCGACCCGCCGAGGCCTGCGAGCGGCGCCAGCGTGTAGCCCGCCGCCGACGGCGTGAGCAGCGTCTGCTTGGAGACCGCCGCGCCGATGGGCAAGACGCTCTCGGGAAGGATCACGGGCTCCTTCCGCATGTAGGTCTCTTCCCAGTGCAGCGCGCCTGCCCACACGAGCGCCACGCGCAGATGTCTCTCCTCGGGTCGCACCGCCATCGGGTCGTGACTCCTTCAGAAACCTTCCGCTTGGGTCGATCGCTCCATCTCGGGAACGAACGAACGGTGCGGAAGGCGCGGCCGATCGAACTCGGCGCGCACGCGGTTGAGGAAGTAGAGGAGCTGCGGAGACTTCAAGCGACCGTTCACGTCGAAGCCCGAGAACTCGATGACCTTCACCTTCTCGCCGCCCTCGTTCACCTCGCGCGACGTCGCATCGACGTCGGCGCTGTCGGAGGTGTCGGGCGCATCGGGGTCGGCCTCTCGCTCGTTCTCGGTCTTCTCTGCGCGCGCCGAGCCGCTGCCGCGGCGTCCATCGCGCGGGGCACGATCCTGACCCTCGGCCGAGCGCGCGAGCACGGGCACGAGCAGCGCCCACAGGAACGCGGAGCCGATCGCCAGAGCCAGCACACGCCACGCACGCGGTCGCATGAGGACGAGGGTGCCACAGGCTCTGTTGGCCGGTCGAGGGACCTCTGGCCCCTCGAGCTCCCCCGGGTTCTCCCGTGCTCGCTCACTTCGTGAGCTGCGCGCGTGTCCGATCGCCGGCTCGGCTCGTCGCTGCGCTCCTCGCCTCGACTCCCGCTCAGGGGGAGCTTCGCTCCCCCGCCGCGTGGCGCCCCACGCAGACTTGGTGGTTGCAGCCCGTACCTGGGTCTACAGTCGCGCTGCTCATGCACGATCGCATCTACGACTCGGTGCTCGACCTCATCGGCAAGACGCCTCTGGTGCGCCTGCGGCGCATGTCGCCCGCCAAGGGCGCCGAGGTCGTGGTGAAGCTCGAGGGCCTGAACCCCGCGGGGAGCGTGAAGGATCGCCCCGCGCTGCAGATGATCCTCGACGCCGAGGCGCGCGGAGAGATCCGCGAGGGCGCGACGATCATCGAGGCCACGAGCGGCAACACGGGCATCTCGCTCGCGATGATCGCGGCGGTGCGCGGCTACCAGTGCGTGCTCGTGATGCCCGAGGACATGAGCCTCGCGCGACGTCAGATCCTCCAGGCCTACGGCGCCGAGTGCGTGCTCACGCCGCCCGAAGAGGGCATGGCAGGCGCGGTCGAGCGCGCCGAGCAGCTGCTCGCGGAGACGAAGAACGCGGTCATGCCGCGGCAGTTCACCAACCCGTCCAACCCCGACGCCCACGGCAAGACGACGGCCGAGGAGATCTGGCATGCCACGGGCGGCGCGATCGACGCGTTCGTCGCGGGCGTCGGCACGGGCGGCACGATCACGGGCGTCTCGCGCGTGCTCAAGGGCCGCAAGCCCGACCTCCACGTGGTCGCCGTCGAGCCGCGCGGCTCGGCCGTGCTGACGGGCGGAAAGCCAGGCCTCCACGGCATCCAAGGCCTGGGCGCGGGCTTCGTGCCCGAGGTGCTCGATCGTGCGCTCGTCGACGAGATCGTGACGGTGAGCGACGTGGCTGCCGAGCGTGCGCAGCGTCGACTCGCGAAGGAAGAAGGTCTCTTCGTGGGCACGAGCGCAGGCGCGAACGTGCACGCCGCGGTGGAGATCGCCAAGCGCTTCAAGCCCGGCACGCGCATCGTCACGATCCTGTGCGACGGCGGCGAGCGCTATCTGAGGTAGCTCTCGGGGCGCCTCGCGGCGGGGTCTGCGCAGCAGACCCCTGGAGCGGGAGTCGAGTGAGGAGTCTTCGACGAACGAGCCGGCGATCGGACACGCGCGCAGGTCACGGAGTGGGCGAGCACGGGAGAACCCGGCGGGGTCCGGGTGCGCCCGAGCCCCCGAGCGGCGCCGTGAGGCGCCTACATGGACCCGCCGGGCATCGCGCAGCTGCCGTCCATGCAGATGAGCGAGCCGCAGCAGTCGACGCTCGACGCGCACTCCTCGCTCATGCGCTTGCACTGGCATGCACCGTCGGTGCACTGCTGAAGGCCCACGCAGTCCGTGTTCGAGTCGCAGCGCTCGCCCGCACCGGTGCCGCAGAAGCGCTGCGTGCCGCCGAACGAGCGCGGCGCGCACTCCTGGATGCCGCAGCAGTCGCCGATCGTCGTGCAGCTCTGGCCCGGACGACGGCAGTCCGACACGTCCACGCAGTTGCCGCCGATGCAGCCGAAGCCCTCGCAGCAGTCCTGATCGGAGTAGCAGAGCGAGCCCTCCGACTGGCACTCGCACATGCCCTCGTTGCAGAGCATCTCGCCGCAGCAGTCGTAGTGGTCGTCGCACGACGTGCCCGCCGAGGCGCAGCAGCGCGTGGGCGGCGGCGTCGTGGGCTCACCCTCGTTGGGGGCCGGCGCGCACGACAGTCCGTCGCAGCAGCTGCCCTCGCCCATGCACGCCATCGGCGCCTCGATGCACATCGTCATCGAGGTGCACATGAAGTTCGTGCACACGAGGCCCATGCCGCAGTCCATGTTGGTCGTGCACGTGTCGCCCATCATGCCCATGCCCATGCCCATCGGGTTGTCCTCGGGCTGACACGTGAAGGTCTGGCAGGTGAGGCCTTCGCCGCACTCCGAGCTGTCGGTGCAGAACTGACCCTCGCGGCCCGCGCTGCACATGCCGTCCATGCACTGCATGAAGCCGCAGCAGTCGGTCGAGTTGGTGCAGGTCGAGCCCGCGCCCGCGCAGCAGCGCGGGACGATCGGCGCTGGACGACACACCGAGCCGTTGCAGCAGCCGCCGCCGCCGATGATCGGCACGCCGTCGAGGAGACACGAGAGGCTCGGGCCGCGGCACATCGAGCACGTGCCGAACTGGCAGTTCTGCGAGCCCTCACAGGCGTCGGGCATCGAGTCCATGTTCGTGTCGCAGCACATCTGCATGTCGCGGCCGCAGTCGTCGGGCGGCATCGTGCAGGTGGGCGTGCCCGTCGAGCGATCGCAGATCATGCCGCCGTCGCAGGTGCCGCGCGGCGTGCACGGCTCGCCCATACCGCCGGTGTCGGTCGAGCGGATGCACATGCCGCCGGGGGAGCAGGTGAGATCGCCCGTGCAGTCCGTGCCGCCGGGGCGGCCCATCGCGTCGCAGCACCGCTGATCGATCTCGCCGCACGCGTACATCGGGTCGGTGACCTCGACGCAATTCGTTCCGTCGCACGAGAGCGTGGGGCGGCTGCACGCGCTCGAGCCATCACAGCAGCGCTCGCCCGCGTCGCCGCACGCCACGCACATGCCGCTCGACGGATCACACACGTTGCCCGAGCGACAGGTGAAGCCAGCGCAGCACATGCCGCCGGGGCCGCCGCAGTCGCTCGAGTCACCAGGGCCGCCGGGGCCGGGACCGTCGATGTCGTCGGTCTCGGGGTTGCGGCAGACACCGCTCGAGCACACGAGGCCGGTGCAACAATCGCTCGCGCCGGTGCAGCTTCCGCCGCGCGGCGAGCAGCACGCGCCGCCCTGACACGCGAGCCCCGTGCAGCAGTCCGCCACGCCCGAGCACGAGACTGACGAGCCGGGTCCCACGCAGCACACGTCGCCGCGACCGCAGCGGAGGCCGAGCTCGCACGTGCGACCTGCGCAGCACGCCTCGCCTCGCGGACCACACGCGTCTCCCGGCATCGATCCCGTGCCCGTGTCGGTGCCCGGCGGAACGTTCGCGTCGGTGCGGCGACCCGCGTCGCGTTCCGTCGCGATGCCGTTGGGGCAGCCAGCGAGGATGGCGGAGAGGGCGAGCGCGCTCGCGACCACGACCAGGGAGCGAAGAGAGGAAGAAGGGGCAAGGGCGTGCATGCCCGCCAGTGTATACGCAATCTCTCGGCCGGCCCGACATCCCGGGTGTCACATCCGAGTAATACAGCGGAGCGAGCGATGAACGACGAGCGCGACCCGAAGCAGTTCTCCGGGGCGACACAGGCCACGCGCGCGGTGCACGGCGGCGAGTCTCGTTCGCGCGCGCACCACGCGCTCGCGCAGCCGATCGTGCAGACCGCGACGTACACGTTCGACGACACGGCCGATCTCGTCCGCTACATGGAGGGCCACGGCGGCCAAGGGCGCGAGGAGTACGGCCGCTACGGAAACCCCACCGTGCGCGCGCTCGAAGAGAAGGTCGCGTCGCTCGAGGGCACGGCGGACGCGCTCGCGTTCGCGAGCGGCATGGCCGCGGTGACCACCAGCATCCTCGCGCTCACCAAGGCGGGCTCGCACGTGGTGCTCTTCTCGGACTGCTACCGGCGCACGCGACAGTTCGTGACCGGCTTCCTCGATCGTTTCGGCGTGCGCGCGACGCTGGTGCCGCCCGCCGATCTCGACGCGCTCGAGGCCGCGCTCACCAAGGACACGCGGCTCGTCGTGAGCGAGGCGCCGACGAACCCCTACCAGACGGTGCTCGACCTCGATCGCCTGAGCGCGATCTGCAAAGCGCGACGGATCAAGACGATGATCGACGCGACCTTCGCGACGCCCATCAACCTGCGCCCCGCCGAGCACGGCATCGATCTCGTCGTGCACAGCGCGACGAAGTACCTCGGCGGCCACAACGACGTGCTCGGCGGCGTCGTCGCCGGCCCCGAGGGCCTCGTGTCGATGGTGCGCGACGCGCGACACGTGCTCGGCGGCGTGCTCGATCCCCACGCGGCCTACCTCATCCACCGCGGCGTCAAGACGTTGGCCGTGCGCGTGGCGCAGCAGAACCGCACCGCGCTCGCCCTCGCCCAGGCGCTCGAGGGACATCCCCGCATCCGTCGCGTCTGGTATCCGGGTCTCGCTTCACACCCGAGCCACGAGATCGCGAAGAAGCTCATGCGCGGCTTCGGTGGCGTCGTGACCTTCGCCGTGAAGGGCGATCTCGCGTCGGTCGGTCGTGTCGTCGATGCGATGAAGATCCCCCGCATCGCGCCGAGCCTCGGCGGCGTGGAGTCTCTCGTCGAGCAGCCGGCGTTGATGAGCTTCTTCGAGCTCTCGAGCGAAGAGCGCCTCGCGCTCGGGATGAGCGACGATCTCGTGCGCTACGCGGTGGGCCTCGAGGACACGGACGAGCTCGTGGCCGACGTGCTCGCTGCCCTCGAAGTGGCCGCGCGCGAAGTCGACCGAGGCGCCTGATGGAGAACGCGATCTACGGCGTCGCCGGCATGATGTGCGTGATCCTCGTGATCACGTTCGCGCTCGTGCGCGCGCCGCGTCGAGGGCATGCCTGGCAATCGGGCGACGGCACGAGGAAGCCCGGCGCGGCGAAGTCACCAACACGCACGCTTCGCGCGGATCGGTGGCGCCTGCGCGAACAGACGGTCGAGGCCGTGGGCCAGAGCTCGATGGTCTCGTACGGAAAGACCGAAGGCGCGGGCACGCGCCTGGCGATCCGCAACATCGGCCCGAACCTCGAGGGCGCCGCCCTCGTGCTCGATCGCAGCCTCGTCGATCCCGAGCTCGCGAAGCTCCTCGAGGACGGCGCTGGCCCGTGGAAGGGCGAGATCGATCACCAGGCTCTCGAGATCTCGGCGCCGATCGCGAGCGACGAGAAGGACGTCGCGAGCTTTCGTGGCTGGCTCGAGCGACAGGAGCTGGGGCGACCGATCGGCGAGATCGTGATGATCTCGCTGCCCGCGATCGACTACCGCGTGCCCTTCGAGCGGCCGCTGCTCCGCACGTACCGCGACGCTGTGCTCGCTCGCGCGAAGGACCTCGACGCCGTGATCGCCGCCAACGCCGAGGAGCGCGAGTGGGTGAAGCGGGCCGAGGAGATGAAGTCCAACGCCGCGCGCGCGGCGACGGTCGACGACGACACGCTGCGCTCGATCGAGCAGTATGCGAAGGACGCCGACGCGCTCGGTGATCGAGAGGACGACGCGCAGGCACAGATCGAGGCGGGCGTGAAGCGGCGCTTCCTCCTCGTGCAGATGGCTGCGTTCTCGCTCTTGGACCCGAACGAGGCGAACCTCGCGGAGTCCCTCGAGAAGCGCGGCTTCGCTCTCCTCGCCGACGTGCACCGCGGCGCGTGCGCGCTCGCTGCGTACCTCGCGAGCGACACGCGTCAGAGCGTCGTCGGCGTGTCGGCGCCGAGGAATCCGATGGTCGCGGTGCTGGCAGCGCCCTTCTCGCTCGATCTCTTCCGACCGCGCCGCGGCGCGCTGCTCGTGCCCCCGGATCTCTCGCCGACACAGATGCTCGCGCAGGCCGAGGCCGAGGTGGTGTGGGATGCGCCGTCGAAGTCGCCGATCCGCTTCGTGAAGTCGGGCGGTTTTCGGTACGACCTGCGCTTTCGCTACGAGGACGGCATCCGCTTCGTGCTCAGCCGCGTGTCGATCACCAAGGTCTGACGCGCACGCGTCGTCGACGAGGGCTGTCGAGGCGACGCTCGCTCGTCCTCGATCTCGAGCGCGAGGCCTCCGTGGGTGAGTGGCCCCTCGACGATCGCACCGTGGACGAGGACGAGTCGGGGCTCATCGAGGGCGTTCCAGCGTCGGAGTCTGTTGCTGGCGATACTCGCCAGGCGTGAGCGCGTGGGCTCGATGGAAGGCCAGCGAGAGGGCCGGCGCCGAGCCGTAACCAACCTGGGCCGCGATCTCACCGAGCGAGTCTCGCGTGGTGCGGAGCAGCCGGCGCGCGTGAAACATGCGCCAGCGAGTGACGTAGCCGATCGGCGTCTCGCCCATGACCGTGTTGAAGCGCGCCGCAAACACGGACCGAGACTGACCCGCCTCCTGCGCGAGCTTCTCGACCGTCCACGCTTCAGAGACCTGCTGGTGAAAGGCAGACAACGCGCGGGCGAGCGAAGCGTCATTCAGGCCCCGGAACCAACCGCCACTGGGGCACTCGGTACCGAGCCGCTGCCCCTGAAGCCGGAGCGCTCCGACCAGAATGAGCTCGGACAGGCGTGCCACCAGCGCGTCACTGCCCGCGGTTGGGTTCGTGATCTCGTCGATGAGCGCATCGACCCACCCGCCGAGGCGCGCAGATTCACGAAGCTGCGCTCGACGCACGTGAATCACCGGGGGCAGCGAGCTGAGAACAGGGTGGTCCTTCGCCTCGAGACCAAAGCCCCCGCAGACCA
Source organism: Deltaproteobacteria bacterium (assembly GCA_017303575.1). Classification (GTDB taxonomy): domain Bacteria; phylum Myxococcota_A; class Polyangia; order Polyangiales; family Sandaracinaceae; genus JAFLCL01. Next base: position 8,196 of record JAFLCL010000051.1, on the reverse strand, counting down.
GCTCACCAACGGGCGGGGCGCTTGGCCTCCCCAGGATGACGGGGCCCGCACCGCGATGCGCCTCGAGCAGCGCCTGCGCAGAGACGGGTGGACGCCGACGACCTGCTGCATGGAGCTCGTGCTTCGTCCCACCCATCAGGATGAGCAGATCGCCCGGTTCGACGAGGATCGTGGTGGAGCCGAGCCGGAGCATGCACGTGCCTCGCTCCACCACGTGCATGCCCTGAACCCCCTCGGCGTACGAGAGCCCCCACTGGGGTTCAGTCAGGTGAAAGCGCCTGAACGAGGCACGCCGCAACCCGAGCTCATCGATCACACGGCTCAGCAGGTCCATGAGGTCGACGAACGATAACGCGTCACAGCGGACTGAGCAGCGAAGCGTGCGTGCGCGACCACTGCTCGACGTTGGTCGACTTCACAGGGAGTGCCTCGAGCGCGATCGACAAATCGACGCTGGAGGAGAAGAGCGCCGGGCTCGCGAAGAGCGCCTCGTAGAACGGCACCACCCTCGCGCCTGCACCCGGCCCGTAGGCCGCGTCGAGCACGCTGCCGAACTCGGCAGGGGGCATGGCGCGGAACTCGATGGGACGACCGAGCCCAGCCGTCATGCGCACGGCGATTTGGTCGCCAGTGAGCGACTCGGGGCCGCTGACGTCGAAGACGGTGTTCTTCACCGTCGGCCGGTTGAACGCCTCGACCGCGAACTGGGCGACATCGTCGTGGCAGATCCACTGCATCGCCGAGGTGGGCGGCATCGGGTAGGCGAAGGTGCTGGTCTTTCGCAGCTCCGCCACCAACGCGGGCATGAGGAAGTTTTCGAGGTAGGCGGTCGGCTGCAGCACGACATAATCGAAGGCACCGGGCACGCTGAGCTTCTCGAAGACGATGCGCCGGACATCCATTCCCGGGTTGCCTGTCGACGCGGGAGGAATCGGGCCCGTCGGGTTCCAGACGATGCGCCGGACCCCTGCTGTCCGCGCGGCCTCGAGCGCTGCGAGCCCGTAGTCCGGGTTGGGGTCGAGAAAAGGCACGAACAGCGAGATGGCGTCCACTCCTCGGCTCGCGGCGAGCAGTGTCTCGGGCCGAGTCAAGTCGCCTTCGACCACCTGAGCTCCCTTCGCGGCGAGGGCGGAAGCGGCGGCGGGTTTGCGAGCGAGCACGCGAACGCGATGCCCTGCAGCGAGGAGACGCTCTGCGACAGGGCGACCCTGCGGCCCGGTGGCACCATAGACGAGAATGGTTTGGGACATGGGTGACTCCGTGGAGGCGCCACGAGAGCGTGGCGACGCTCAGAAGTAGAACGCGTGACGTCGAACAGCCGTCTCTGGCCGTCTCGCGTCCTTCATCCATCGTCCTGACGGAGCAGCGTTCTCCCAGTGCGGTCGCTCGTGCGGTGCGACTCCAGTTCTCGGAGAGCTGCGCTGGCGGCTCACACCGCGAGCTGGTACCCAGCGCAAACATGCGTTTCATCAAGACGAGCGTGATGCGAGCGGACGCCGCCACGGTCTTCGCGTTTCACGAGGCGCCCGACGCCTTCGCGCGCCTCCAGCCACCTTGGCCCAAGGCCGAGATCGTCCAGCCGCCCACCTCGCTCCAGGTGGGAACCCTCGTGATCCTCCGCGTGAGGGTCGGACCGTTCTGGCAGACAATCGAGGCAGAGCACGTCGCGTACGAGCCGGGCGTGATGTTCGCGGATCGCATGAATCGCGGACCGTTCGCGCGCTGGCTCCATCGCCACATCGTCTCCCCGCGCGGGCCAGGGGAGTCCACGCTCACGGACGACATCGAGTACGAGCTGCCGTTGGGCGCGGTGGGTCGCCTGTTGGGCGCGGGCATCGCGCGACGTCAGCTCGAGAAGCTCTTCGCTTACCGTCACGAAGTCACCCGACAGGCTTGCGAGGCCGATGGCACGAGGCCCTCCATCCACGAGCGACCCAGTCGATGACTGAGCGGGCCTTCCGTGCGGACGTTGCGCACTTCGTCGCGACCAGTCCTCACCAAAGGCTGATGAAGCCCGCCTCGGCCATCGCGTACCTGCAACGGCAGCTCGAGGCTGGCGAGGAGTGTGCGGACGCCCTCCGCGCGTATCCAGTGATTCAGATCGAACCACTGGAGCTCTTCTATGCTTGCCTTTTCAACCTCAGCGTCCTCGACGACGGCTTGTTCGAGTCGCTCCTTGGCGAGACGAGTTGGCGAGGCGTGGTCTGAGACCGGAAACGTCGACCCGTGGAGCAATGACTTTGCCTGTCTGCGCTCTCCTGGATGCTGGGCGGTGGGAGCTCGTACGCCAGGGACACCCAGACAGACCTCGACGCCTGACCTACGGAAGACGACGGCATCCGCTTCGTGCTCAGCCGCGTGTCGATCACCGAGGTCTGACGCTCACGGCGCGATGCGCGCGAGCAACGACGCGAGATCGCTCGCGTCGGGCTCGAGCGCGAGGCCAGCGCGCAGATCGCGCGCTGCCTCCTCGACACGACCGAGCGCGATCAGCGCCTCCGCGCGCCGCAGCAAGCCCTCGACGAGGTGAGCATCGAGCGCGATGGCACGGATCGCGTGCTCGAGCGCCTCGTCCACGCGACCGAGCGCCAGCTCGCACTGGGCGATGCGCGCCCACGCCGTCGCGTCCTCTCGCCGCGCGAGCGAGCGCAGGTACGCGCCTCGCGCGATCTCGTGCTCACGTCGCACGCGGAAGAGCTCGCCCATCGCGAAGTGCGCGCCCTCGTGCTCGGGCTCGAACGCGAGGAGACAGTCCGCGTGGAGCCACAGCGGCTCGCGATCGGCCTCCGACCACGGCGACAGACGCAGGAGCGCTGCGTCGCACTGCGGCAGCTGCTGTACCACCGAGAACGGAGACGACTGCGCGTCGAGCTGACCGACGGAGAGGTGCGCGAGGTACGCAGGATCGCGCGCTTGGATGGTGACCATCGCGTTGGGCGCAGCCCTCGTCTCGCCGGGTGGGCGCGCGGGCTCCAAGTGCTCGACCTCGATGGACGCGACCATCGCGTGCGTGTGGCGTGCGAGGAAGTGCATGTAGCGGAGCCAGCCGAGGATCGTGTCCTCGTACCCCGGCCGCGGCGTGGGCGCGTGGCGCGCGAGCTCGCGGAAGAGCGGCATCGCTGCGGTCGCCGCGTCCGTGGTCCCCGGCAAGAATGGGTTGTCCCCCACGGCCTCGACGAGCCACTGCACCGCCGTCGCGGCGTCGATGTCCGAGAGCGCATCGACCTCGGGCTCGAACACGTGCAGGTCCACGGTGTCGCCCGTGCGCTCGCGAACGACGGTGATGTGGGTACGAGACACGATCGATCACGAGCGACGAGGCGCCGTCAGGCGACGCTTGCCGTCCTTGCTCTTGAGCACGAGCGGCTGCTCGAGCTGCTCGCGATCCCACTGCTGACACGTGACCTCCTTGTGGTGTTGGTCCAGCGCCTCGCAGTAGTTCGTGAAGTAGCAGCGACGCACGAGGTGCCCTTCGCCGCGACGGATCTTCTCGAGCCAGTCGGGATCGGCGAGCGCCTGTCGTGCGGCCGCGACGATGTCTGCCTCCTCGCCGCGCACGATGGCCTCGGCCTCTGCGTAGGTGCCGATGCCGCCCGCGGTGATCACCGGCGTGCTCAGGCCGGCCTCGCGGATCGCTCGACGGATCTCGCGCGCGAGCGAGACGTTGCGACCGAACGCCGTCGTGTTCCGCCGAGGCTCGAGCGCATCGAGGTGCGCGCCCTCGTGATCGAGCGGCCCGATCTTCACCGTCGGCATGCACTCGTGCCCGCTCGGTCCCGTGTACGGGTACGCCGCGTGACCCACCTTGGGCTGGGCCGCGTCCTCGAAGCGTCCTCCCTTGGAGATCGAGAGGAAGTCGAGGCCTGCGCGCGACAACGCGACTCCGATCGTGCGCGCCTCCTCGAGGTGGGTGCCGCCGTCGATCACCTCGTCGCCGAGGATGCGCGCGCCGATCAGGAACGGCTCGCTCACGCGCGCACGCACGGCGTCGATCACCTCGATCGGCAGGCGCAGGCGGCCCTCGATCGTGCCTCCGTATCCGTCGTCGCGGGTGTTCGTGCGCGAGAGGAACGAGGCCATCGTGTAGGCGTGCGCGTAGTGGAGCTCCACTCCGTCGAAGCCCGCAGCCTCGGCGCGGACGGCCGCGTCCGCGAAGAGCGCGGGCAACACCTCGGGCAGCGCGCGCACGTGCGAGAGGTGCGTGTCGGTCACCCGCTCGCGGTGACCCATCGTCATCGACTCGTGATCGCGCGGCGTGAGGATGGAGAGCAGCTGCGCGTCGCTCGACGCGATCAGGCGCGCACGAACGCCCGCGTCGTCTTCGCGCACGAGCCCATCGTCTTCGAGGAGCGCGGCCGCGCGCTCGCGCAGCGCGTCGTCGATCACCAAGAAGCGCTCGAGGAATTTGTTCCGCTCGGGCCTGCGCTTGATCGCGAGGAAGTCGATGATCTGGACGAAGAGCTTGGTGCGTCCGCCCGAGGCCGATCGCACCGCGCGCACGAGCTCGCTCAGGCCCGGCACGAACCGATCGTGACCGATGCGGAGGAGCGGCCCGCTCGGCACGTCGCGGATGCCGGTGGCCTCGATGACGATCGCGCCCGGACGGCCCTCGGCGAAGCGCGCATACCACTCGATCACCGCGGGCGTGACGAAGCCGTCGTCCGAGGCACGCCACGGGACCATCGCGGGGATCCACGTGCGATCCGCGAGCGAGAGACGACCGACCGAGAGCGGCGAGAGCCACTTCGAGGCGCGCGCTTCTTCGAGGGAAGGCCAGCGCGTCACCGGCAGTCGTGAGAGGTGCTTCTCGTGCGGGGTCGTCACGCAGCCTCGAACCTAGTACGTCTGGCGCCGAGAACGGAGAGATGGAAAGGAGCTGCCGGGGCGCCTTGCGGCGGGGGAGCAGCGCTCCCCCTGGAGCAGCGAGGATGGAGGAGCGACAGCGACGAAGGACGAGCAGGGGGGAATGGGGGGGAGCTGCCGGCTCCCCCCGTACCGAGCGCCGGAGGCGCGGGAAACACGGAGAGAGATCGATGACGACGGGACGCGAGAAGCTGGCGAAGATCGCGAAGGCGCTCGGGATCGAGGACGTGCTCGAGGGGCCGGTCAGCGGCGTCGTGGGCGCGCGTGTGCTCGCGGGTGACGGCGGCTCGATCACGACCGACGATCCCTCGACCGGCGCACGGCTCGGCATCGTGCGAGGCGCGTCCAAGAGCGAGTACGACGCCGTGATCGCACACGCGAGCGAGCGCTTCACGACCTGGCGCATGGTGCCCGCGCCCGTGCGCGGTCAGCTCGTGCGGCGCCTCGGTGAGCTGCTCCGCGAGCTCAAGGAGCCGCTCGGCGCGCTCGTCTCCCTCGAGATGGGGAAGATCAAGACCGAGGGCCTGGGCGAGGTGCAGGAGATGATCGACATCTGCGAGCTCGCCGTCGGTCTCTCGCGCCAGCTCCACGGCCTCACGATCGCGAGCGAGCGGCCGCGCCATCGCATGATGGAGCAGTGGCTCCCGCTCGGGCCGGTGGGCGTCGTCACCGCGTTCAACTTTCCCGTGGCGGTGTGGGCGTGGAACGCGGCCCTCGCCGCGGTGTGTGGCGACACCGTGGTGTGGAAGCCCTCGCCGCACGCGCCGCTCTGTGCGCTCGCTGTGCAGCGCCTCTGCGATCGCGCGATGAAGGACACGAACAGCGAGGGCGTCTTCTCGCTCGTCGTGAGCGGCCACGAGGGGGGCGAGTGGATGTCGAGCGACCCGCGCGTGCCGCTCGTGTCGTTCACGGGCAGCTCTGCGGTGGGCAGGAAGGTCGCGAGCGCGGTGGGCGCGCGCCTCGGCCGGAGCTTGCTCGAGCTCGGGGGCAACAACGCCATCGTCGTGATGGCAGATGCGGATCTCGATCTCGCGGTGCGCGCGATCGTCTTCGGATCGGTGGGCACCGCGGGCCAGCGCTGCACGAGCACGCGACGTCTCTTCGTCGAGGCGTCGGTGATCGACGCGCTGACCGAGCGGCTCGTGTCGGCCTACCGCACCGTGACGATCGGCGACCCGCTCGAGGACGGCGTGCTCATGGGGCCGCTCATCACCGATCAGGCCGCGCAGCGCTACGAGCACGCGCTCGCGGAGGCGCAGAAGGCAGGCGCCACGATCGTCACCGGCGGCAAGCGCCTCGCGCGGCCGGGTCACTTCGTGGAGCCCGTGATCGTGCGCGCGAAGGGCGATCAGGCGAGCCTGCCCATCGCGTTCGAGGAGACCTTCGCCCCGATCCTCTACGTGTTCTCGGTGAGCTCGCTCGAGGAGGCGATCGCGGCGAACAACGCCGTCTCGCAGGGCCTGAGCTCCGCGATCTTCACCGACTCGGTGCGCGCGTCGGAGGCGTTCGTGAGCGCGATGGGCTCGGACTGCGGCATCGCGAACGTGAACATCGGCACGAGCGGCGCGGAGATCGGCGGCGCGTTCGGTGGCGAGAAGGACACGGGCGGCGGGCGCGAGTCCGGCTCGGACGCATGGAAGACGTACATGCGCAGGCAGACCTCCACGGTGAACTGGGGTCGAGAGCTGCCGCTCGCACAGGGCGTCTCGTTCGTGTGAAGACCTTTCCGCCACGCCTCCACGTGCTCTTCGCGGCTCGCTCGGATCAGGCGCTCGTGATCCGTCGCGGGCCCTCGAACCACGTCGCGAGCATCGCGTGGGACAGGAGGCGCGATCGCTTCACCCTCGGTCAGTGGATGAAGGGACGGATCTACGAGCGTCGCTGCGATCTCTCGCCCGACGGCGCGCACTTCTTGTACTTCGCGATGAACGGTCACTGGCAGAGCGAGTCGCGCGGAAGCTGGACCGCGATCTCACGCGCGCCCTACCTGCGCGCGATCGGCTTCTTCACGAAGGGCGATTGTTGGCATGGCGGGGGCATGTTCGTTCCCACGCGGAAGACCGAGACGAGCCGCTACTGGCTCAACGACGGATATGGCCACCACGTGGTGCGACAGACGAGCGAGGTCACGCGCGACGCGACGTACAGGCCGAGCCTCTCCTTCGGCGGCGAGTGTCCGGGCGTCTACTACCACCGCCTCATGCGCGACGGCTGGACCTACCTCGCGCACGACAAGCGCGAGGCATGGAAGAGCGTCGACGTCTTCGAGAAGACGCTCGTACACGGCTTTCGACTGCGCAAGATCGCGCACTGCGAGACGGGCGCTCCGCCCGGCAAGGGCTGCTACTGGGACGAGCATGTCTTGATCGATCCGAGCGGCGAGGAGCGCGTCGAGCGCGACTGGGAGTGGGCCGAGCTCGACGGCTCGCGACTCGTCTACGCGACCGACGGCAAGCTCTTCGCGCAGCCCATCGATCGCAAGGGCCTCGGCGCCGCGCGTGTGCTCCACGACTTCACGCCGATGAAGTTCGAGGCGGTCGCGGCACCGTACGGCTGAGAGACGAGAAACAAATCGTCTCTCGGATCGAATGTCGTACGCGGTTTGGGGGCGAAGCCCCGATCTCGCGGCGCCTGAGCCGCGGACCACAGAGGCAGCGTCACGTCGGCCGAGCGTGTTAGCGTCGCACGCGTGCAGCGAACGAAGCAGCTCCTCGCGATCACCACGATCACGCTCTCCCTGACGGCTTGCGGCGGAGGCTCGTCCTCGTCCTCCAGCGCGTCTTCGTCGAGCGCATCCGCCTCGGGCACGTCCTCGGGCGCGTCGTCGTCGACCGGATCGTCGACGGCCTCGAGCGGCGGTGAGTCACAGGGTGGCGGTGGTGGAGGGCAGAGCGCCGGAGAGTTCCAGATCTCGGAGTCTGCGACCGCAGGCGAAGCGCACGGCGAGCATCCGTCGGCGATCACCTCCACCGCGACGCACGCGGCGATGCGCCTCTTCGTCGTGGATCCGGACACGGGCCCGACGACCGGTGTCTGCATCAAGCTCACCGGGCCGGACGGCCACGAGTACTTCACGCAGCCGACGGACTCGCAGGGCTATGCGGAGGTCCTCGTGCCCGCAGGCGCGCGTTATGACCTCGACTACCTGACCCTCGGTCGACGCAGCACGACGGCCCACGTCGAGGTGCCCCCGGGCCCGCGTCAGGACATCCGCCTGACGCTGCGCTACCGCCGCTGGACGCCGCCGCCGCGTGTCGTCGTCACGCCGCACACGCCCACGCCCGAAGAGCCCGCGCCGCCTCCGCCCGCGCCCGAGCCGCCGGGCCTCGTGCT
>JAFLCL010000509.1 GCA_017303575.1 Deltaproteobacteria bacterium | reverse complement strand
AGCGCGTAGCCGTAGCCGCCCAAGCGCGCCGTGCGCAGGCACTCGCTCATGCGCGCCGCGTCGATGCCGATGCGGCCTGCGCGCACGGCGTCGCGCGTCCGCTCGATCTCCGGGTCGAGCCCCAGCGCGCACGACTCGCAGTGGCGCGTGGCGCGCGCGACGTACGCCTCGAAGATCTCCCAGCCCTCGGGCAGCGGGGGCGCGACGTACGCGTCGCTCGGCGGCGTGGACGCGTCCTCGGCGTCCGGCAGCCGGCTCGAGGGGCAGCCGGGGCCCCACACGGCGAGCAGGAGCGTCGTCAGCCCTCGGAGCACGTCTCTCGCCATCTGCGTCATCGCGCCGCGAGCCTATCCGCGATCACTCGGCGACGTGGAGGATCACGATCGTGTTCGCGTCCTCGCGGTCGTAGCGGATCGCGACGCGCGCGCCGACGACCATGCTCGAGAGCTCGTCGTCGTCGATGCGACGATCGGTGTGCGTCGTGTGGTGGGCGTCGTTCCAGTCGCCCTCCACCGTGATGCGCATCAGCGGGCGGTGGTCGTGACGCGTCTCGTGCTGATCGACCATGCGGACGATCGTCGCCTCGGCGTCGAGCCCGTGACGCGTGATGCGCTGCTGCTCGCTGGGACGCGCGATGAAGTAGATGAGCGCGGGGAACGCGATCGCTGTCAGCGCGACGCCGAGGATCGCGCGCTTCTTCTGGTCCATGTCCTCTCGTCTCCTCGCTCATGGCGCGGCGACCGGCGCGCTCGGGGTCGGCGTAGGGAGCTCCACGGTGGGCGCCGGCGCTGCTGTCGTGGGTGACGGCTCGATCGGGGCGGGATCGATCGGTGCGGGCGCCACCGGGGTGACCACGGGTGCGGGCGTGAAGCGCATCGCCGGGCTGCGGAACCCGTAGCTGCGGTTCCACTCGAGCGGCACGTCGGCGAGCGCGGCCTCGACGCACGAGCACGACTGCGGGAGCGCCGCGCTGGCGCATCGACCACCACTCGTCGTCGGTGCCCACACGAACGGCAACACGCCGAACGAGCTCGAGCACGCGCTGAGGTGCTCCGCCGCGACGCTCGTCTCGGGCGTGTCGAAGCGAATGCGCGCGAGCAGCGACTCGTAGGCGGGCACGCCACGATCGAAGTCGTGGGGGCGGTTCGAGTAGCCCACGAGCATGAGCGCCGGACCGAGGTGCTGCGTGGGAGACTCGGGTCGCGCGGGCATCTGGAAATCCACGCGCACGAGGGTGAGGCGCACGCGCTCCCAGCGCGCGTCGGGCGAGAGCTGCAGCTGCGCGATGCTCGCCACCTCGAACACGGACTCGAACGCCTCACGCCCGTCGACGACCTGCTCGCGCGACGACAGCTGTCGCGTCGCGAACGTCTCCGCGGCGCCGAACGTCGCGTCGCCGACCTCGAGCGTGGTGAAGCCGGTGCCCGACGCGCGCTCGATGAGGTCGCTCATCATCCCGCGCAGCTCGCGGCGCGCGTGGGACCGCGGCAGCGGGATCGTCCGCACCCACAGCTCCCCGCCGTGATCGGCGGAGCGGAAGAGCACGTCGAACGCGGGGTGCTCGCCGAGGTCCTCGGGGCGGCCGTCGTGGTTCAGGTCCATCAGGCGCCGCACGACGTACGGGCCGCCTCGCTTGAGCTCGCGTGCCGATCGAAAGTTCTCGAGCGTCCACTCGCGCGTGACGACGCCACCGCGCGGCAGCGAGGCGATCCGGTACTCGAGGAACGGATGGCGGTAGCCATGCGTGTCGAACGTGCCGGCCCGGAAGCGCCCCGTCGACACGCAGCCCGCGAACAGCGCGCAGAACGCGCCAGTGAGCAGCACCCCTCGCATCCGTCTCTCGTCGTTCACGACGGGGCGCGACGCTAACACACGACCCTCGGCGTTCGCACACGGGCGCGGCCGTGCCGAGCGTGCTCACCGCGCGCTTCGCGATCGGCGGAGCTCGACGAGCGCGAGCGCGGCGAGCGCGGCCATCGGGGCCACCATCGCTGCGTGGTAGCGATCGCCGCCGAGGTAGATCGCGTGCACCAGCGCCGTGCCCGTCACGCACGCGACGATCGCGACGCCCGCGGCGCCTCCGCGGTGCCGACGCCAGAGCAGCGCTGCGCCTGCGAGCGCGCCTGAGGACAAGAGGAGCCAGAACGGCTCGGACGCCGCGAGCGCGAAGAGGCGCGCCGTCTCGCGATCCTCGTCCTCGACATCGAGCGACTCGGCCCACAGCTCCGAGGGCGAGGACTCGTGCCCGAACGTGTGAACGAGCTTCAGCGTGCCTCGCGCGAGCGCGTGCGCGGGGCGATCGGCGATCCGCGCCACTGCACGATCGGCGCGACAGCGATCCTTGGCGACCTCGCCCAGCTCGTGCGGACAGTCGATCTCCGTCGGCATCTCGCCGTAGCGGCCGTCGCCCGTGGTGCCGAGCAGCAGGTTGAAGCCTCCGTTGGTCGACACGGCGACGGGCGCGCCGATCTCCACCTCGTTGCGCAGCGCCCACGGCGTCAGCATCGAGGACGCGACGAGCATCGCCACCCCGACGTAGCTGGCCGCGCGCCGGATCGGCTGGGCGCGGCGTCGATCGATCCAGGCGAGGCCGAGGGCGAGCACGGCGAGCACCACGAGCGCCGATGGCCGCACGTACGCCGCGAGCGCGAGGAACGCGAACGCCATGGCCTGCGCGCGAGCGCGCGAGCGCGCCGAAGACCACGCGGCGATGGTGGCGGCGATCCCCACCAGCAGCGAGAACAGCGGCTCCGTCATCCACGAGACCGAGAGCAGCGCGCCTCCGGGCCACAGCGCGAGCAGCCACGCGGTCACCGTGCCCGCGCTGGGGCCTCGGACGCGGCGTCCGAGCGCGTAGCCCACGGGCACGAGCGCGACGCCGACGATGCACTGGAACACGAGGTCGCCTGCGCGCCCCGCACCCAGCGCGCGCAGCGGCGCGAGCGCGGCAGGTAGGCCGACGGGGAAGAAGGCCGTGGGGATCGAGGGCTGATCGCGCGAGAAGATCGCACGCGTGAGGCCGCGGCCTGCTCCGAGATCCTCGGCCGCGCGCTCGTAGATGACGCCATCCCACGCGGGAGAAGGCGGCAGCCACACGAGGAGGACGACGCGCAGCACCAGCGCGAGCAACGTGGGCGCGGCGAGCGCGCGAAGGATGCG
>JAFLCL010000508.1 GCA_017303575.1 Deltaproteobacteria bacterium | reverse complement strand
TCGGCTACGTCGTGAGCAAGGGCGCCGCCAAGCAGCTCGTGCGCACGCTCGCGCCGGGAGCGCGCCGTCGTCGCGACGAGGCGGCCTTGGCAGCGTCCCTCCGCGGCGAGGCCCACCCGCCTGCTCGGTTCCTCACGGAGCTCGATGGTCCGCTGCGCGCGGCCACGGCGTCCCTCCTCGCGGGAGACTCCCTCGAGGGTCGCGTGACGCTGGCCGGGGTCGCGACGGTGTTGGCCGATCCGGGGGCGCAGCCCGACCAGCACGAGCTGATCGAGGCGCTGACCCCGCTCGCCTCTCACCCGAGCCACGGCGTCCGTGTCGAGGCCCGCTCCGCGCTGTCCGCGCTCGGGGCCGAGGTGCCTTCCCAGGTCGATGCGGTGCCCGAGCCCGTCACCCCCGCCGCCGACACCCCGCACCGCGCGACGCTCCACACCGAGCGGGGCGAGATCGTGATCGAGCTCCTGGTGGACGCCTCGCCGACCACCACGCAGCGCTTCACCCAGCTCGTGGGCGAGGGGTTCTTCGACGGCCTCACCTTCCACCGTGTGGTGGCCGGGTTCGTGGCTCAGGGCGGCGATCCGCGCGGCGACGGCTATGGCGGCCCACCGTGGTGGCAGCGCTGTGAGGACAGCCCCCTCGGCTACCATGCGGGCACCGTGGGGATGGCGCTGGCGGGGCGAGACACGGGCGGCAGCCAGTTCTTCATCACGACCGGCGCGCAGCATCACCTCGATGGCCGCTACACCGTCTTCGGCCGTGTCGTGGACGGCCTGGAGCACGTGGAGGCGCTGCAGGTCGGCGACCCGATCCTCCGCGTCACCCTCGACCCGTGATCGTCCCGCGACCTTGACCCCCACTGCGTCGCGCGGCATAGTCGGATGTTTCAAAAGTTCTTGAAACATCCGTGCGGACAGTCCGCCGGCTGACGACGGGGTGTATCATGTCCGAGATCGCGATGGGTCAGGTCCTGGATCGGCTCACGACCGTGTGCCGGACGAACGATCTCGCGCCGCTGGGGGAGCGCCTGTCCGCGTTGGCCACGCTCGTGTCGAGTGATCTCGCGGAGATCGAGCGCGACCTCTTGGCGTCGGTGGCGCCGGCGGGAGCGAGCGAGCGCGTGGTCGCGCGGGGCGGAGCGCACCTCGTGGCCGCCGGCGGCAAGCGACTTCGACCGACGTGTGTCGTGCTCGCCGCGCGGCTCGGCGGACCGGTCGACGATGTCGCGCGTGAGCTCGCTGTCGCCGTCGAGCTCGTGCACAGCGCCACGCTGCTCCACGACGACGTCGTCGATCTCGGCGACGCGCGCCGCGGTCGTCCCACGACGCGCGCGCTCTACGGCAACTCCGCGAGCATCTTCGCGGGCGACTGGCTTCTCGTCGAAGCGCTGCGGCGCGTGCGGCAGACCTCGCCCGAGATGCTCGTGCCGCTGCTCGACGCGATCGAGCAGATGATCTTCGCCGAGTCGCTCCAGCTCGAGAACCGCGGGCGCTTGGTGCTCGACGAGTCGGTGTGGCGCCGCGTGGCAGAGGGAAAGACCGCTTCGCTCTTCGCGTGGGCGATGGTCGCCGGCGCGCGTGCGGGCAAGCTGACGCAGGACGAGGTCGCCGCGCTCGAGCGCTTCGGCATGCTGCTCGGCACCGCGTTCCAGACCGTGGACGACGTGCTCGACTTCGACGGCGATCCCACGAGCACGGGCAAGACGCTCTTCGCCGACCTGCGCGAAGGCAAGACGACCTACCCGCTCATCCTCGCCGCCCGCCGAGACGCGGGCCTCGCCGCGCAGCTCGGCGCGGGCGTGGACGACGACGTCTTCGCGCGCGAGGTGCTCGAGGCGCTGCGTCGCACGGGGGCGCTCGAAGAGGCCCGCGCGTTCGCGCGCGACCAAGCCGATCGGGCGCGGGAGGCGCTGTCCATCGTTCGTCCGGGTCCTGCCCGCGACGCGCTCGCGACGGTGCTCGAGACGACGGTCGCGAGGTGCGCATGAGCACCGCGACCCACGACACCCACGCGCCCGCGCCCGAGGCGCCGCTGGGCTCCGGCGACATGTTCGACCGCATCGCGCGCCGCTACGACATGCTGAACCGCGTGCTGTCGATGGGGATCGATCACGGCTGGCGTCGGCGCACCGTCGCGAGCCTCGGCCTCCGAGACATCGCGCGACCGGAGGTGCTCGACCTCGCGACGGGAACCGGTGATCTCGCGATCGCGATCGCGCGGTCGCACGGCGAGGCACGCGTGCGCGGCACCGATCCCTCCAAGAACATGCTCGCGATCGGCGTCGACAAGGTCCGCGCGCGCGGCCTCGATGGACGCGTGAGCCTCACCACCGGGGACGCGCAGGCGATCGCCCTCCCCGACGCCAGCCTCGACGCGGTGACCATCGCGTTCGGCATCCGCAACGTGCCCGATCGCGCGCGAGCGCTGTCCGAGATGGCGCGCGTGACGCGCCCCGGAGGCACGGTGGCGGTGCTCGAGCTGGGCGAGCCGCGCGGCGGTCTCATCGGCCCCTTCGCGAGGTTCCACATCCGTCACGTCGTGCCGCGCCTCGGCGCGCTGCTGTCGGGCGCCACGGAGTACCGCTACCTCCAGCGATCGATCGCAGCGTTCCCCGAGCCCGAGCAGTTCGCCGCGATGATGGAGGCCGTCGGCCTCCGCACGACGATCACGCCCCTCACGTTCGGTGTCTGCAACCTGTACGTCGGGCGCAAGGAGGCCCGCCCGTCGTGAGCCCGGGCGACACACTGTTCGCGGCGCTCCTCGAGGGCGGGCCGCGGCTCGTGGTGATGCCCGCTCCGATCCTCGATCCACTCGCGGTGCTGCGCAGCACGCGCAAGTGCGACGCGTGGTGGCTCGAGCGTCCTCTGTCGGCCGAGGGCGTGGACGAGACGCTGCTCGGTCTGGGCGTCGCGCTCGACGGCGACCCCGACGAGGCCCTCCCCTCGCTGCTCGAGCGTGTGCGCGCGTTGCCGCGCGTGGTGCACGAAGGCTGCGAGGCCTCGCTCGTCGAGCGCCTGCCGCTCACGTTCTTCGGGCGCGCGTTCTCGTCGGGCGCGCGTGGCGAAGAGCCGTGGAGCGATCACGGCGACGGGCGCGCGGTGCTCGCGCGCTGGACCTACGTGCGCGAAGGAGGCCGCGCGGTGCTCGCGTTCGCGAGCGCGGCGGACGCGTGGCG
>JAFLCL010000507.1 GCA_017303575.1 Deltaproteobacteria bacterium | reverse complement strand
CGGGACGGCCGGCGTCGTGGGCGCGACGGGTGCAGGCGCGGGGGCTTCGGAGCCACAGCCGAGCGCGAAGGGGAGGATGGCGCTGGGAAGCAGCGCGAGGGTGAGGGCGGCAGTTCGTGCGTGGTGCATGGCGTTCCTCACAGGGGCGCGACGGTGACGGTGATGGCGGAGGCACGGTTGCCGTAGTCGCGCACGCGGAGCGTGTACGAGCCGGGCGCGAGCTGCCGCGTGATCTGGGCGTTCGTTCCGTCGCCGCTGTCGGAGTCCTGAACGACCATCGCGCCGTTCTGGATGATCATCAGCTCGGCGTCGCCGCTCGAGACTGCGTCGAGGCGGTAGTTGCCCGCGGCCGCGATCGTGAGGGTGGCCTCGGCGCTCGCCGTGCGCGGCGACTCACCAGCGGGCGTGTTGATCACGGCTGGCGGCGCGCCGGGCGCGATCTGTGCGGCGGGCGTCATCGGAGGCAGCACCTGCGCCTGCAGGCGTGCGCTCATCGCACGACCACGCCACTCACCGACGCGGACCTGGTAGGTGCCCGGCGCGAGGAACGTGACGATCTGGGCGTCCACGCCCGCGCCCGAGTCCGCGTCCTGCGTGACGACGGAGTCGTTCTGGAGCAGGAGCAGCTGGGCGTCCATCGGCGCGCCCATCGCGTCGATCTGCACTTCCGAGGGTGCTGTGAGCGTGAGCGCGAGCGTGGGGAGCGCGGGCGCGGTGATCGCCGTCGGTGGAGCGCCGACGGTGAGGGTGGGGAGGGCCTGCGCAGCCGCGACCGCGGCGCCCGCGAGGGCGAGCGGCCCGACCACGACGGCCGCGACGGTGCGCGAACGGAGGGGGTGAGTCATGCCGCCCGGCATAGCGGAGGCGAGCGCCGGACTACCAGACCGAAGAACGACCGAAAAAAGATCGCTACACGGCGTTCACCCACGTGAGGCGCGGATGCTCAGCGCAGCGCCCGCAGCTCCGCGAGACACCTCACGTCGCCGTGGTCTCGACCTCGACGTGCCTCGACGTGCGCGCGCATCTCGTCGAGCAGCGGAGCATCGAGGAGGTCGTACAGACATCCGACGGGAATCGCAACCCCGAGGAAGTGTCCGAAGCGCGGAGGGTCCTCGGGCAGCGCGGGATCGTAGGCCGCCGGCGCGAGGCCCACCCACGGATCGAGCGCCCCGAGGATCCCGCGGCGCGTGGTCTCGTCCCACGACACGCCCCGGAAGAGCCACACGAGCCAGACGACCTCGGCCATGCCGTAGTCGTTCATGGAGGTGGGCGCTTCCTCGAGCCCGCGCCGGAACTGCGCGCGCGCGCGCTCCATGCCCTCGAGCCGCTCGGCGCTGCCGTGGGGTCCGCTCGCCCACGCGCGGAGGGCCGCGAGCGCGCCGCGTGTGAACGTGCTCGTGTCGAGCGCGGCGTCGAGCCGATCGAGCGCCTCGACGAGCTCGGACCCCACGAGGTCCGCGCCGCGCTTGAACGCGAACACCGAGCGCACGACCACGACGGTAGCCTCGATGGCCGTGCGCCGCGGGCCCGGGAGCGTGCGCGCGAGGTGGACGACGCGATCGAGCTCGGCCTCGATGTCGTCCCACGGCGGCGAGAGCATGTCTGCCCACACCCGCATCTGCGCGAGATCGAGCACCCGCAGCGCGCGCTCGAGCGGGGAGCACACGGTGTCTGCGACGTCCTTCGCGCGCGACATCATCGCGAGCGCCGCGGGTGGTCCCTCGCTCACCGTCACGAGCCGCGCGGCGCCGCTCCACACGTTGACGGCCGCCCGCGGGTGAGCCTCGGAGAGCCGCTCCGCGGCTTCGGACAGGTAGCTCGCGGCCAGCGTCTGCTCGCGCGCGACCGTGGTCATGCGCATGCCCGCGATGAGCGCGACCGAGGCAGCGGTGGTGCCCGATGCGCTCGCGCGCGCCGTCGCGTACGCGTGCTGCAGCACCGCATCCTCGAGCACACCGGGGCGCGTGGCGAGCACACGCCAGAGGCCGATCGCCAGCGTGGGATCGGGCCCACCGGGCTCGAGGGCGCTCGCCAGCGCGCCCGGCGGCCGCCACGGCGAGCCCATCGTCGGAGGGCGCAGCACGATCGACCACGCGTCACGATCGGCCGCGTACCGCTCGCCGCGCGTCCGCTCGTCGAGGCTCGCGAGGATGCGCAGCTCCTCGAGCGCCAGCGTGCGCAGGCGGGCCAGGACGGGCGTCACGTCTCCCGCGCGCGATCGGCAGTACCACGCTGCGTGGTCGTCGAGGACGAAGCGCGGCTCGTGGTCGGTCGAGGGCGCGTCGCGGAGCAGGAAGTGATCGCGGAGCAGCGAGGCATCGCGCGCCACCTCGTGCGGCGACACCCCCGCAGCGTGGGCAGCCCAGCGGAGCGAGAACGTGCGGTCCTCGAAGACGGCGAGGCTTCGGAAGAGCGCGCGCGCCGAGCTCGGGAGCGCTGCCTCGAGCTCCTCGTAGCCGACGACCTGGCTCGCGTTCCTGCGCTCGTCTGGATCGCTCAGCCCGCGCTCGGCGCCGACAGCATGTGTCGATGGATCGACGTCGATCCGTGCCGCGTACTCGCCGGGCCCGACCAAGGCGAGCTCGCGCAGCGCACGACCGGCGATGTGGAGGCTGCGGGGCACGCCGCCGAGTCGATCGAGCAAGCGCCGCGCGCCCTCGGGATCCGCCGCGAGGCGAGCGCGCGGGAGATACGTGTCGAGCACGGCGAGGGCATCGTCGGGAGCGAGCGGCGGGACCTCGATCACGATCGTCGCGATGGCCTCCGCGATCGCGCGCGAGTGCGTCGTACAGACGACGGTCGCGCCGACGGCGAAGTGTGCAGCGAAGCGCTCGGTGCGGACGTCGTCCAGCACGATCGCGCGCAGGTGACGCGACGCCTGCGTCCGAAAGATCGCGTCGATCGCCGACGCTGCGGCTGTCGGGGGCGGCAGGCGCGCGACGAACCCGAGCGCTTCCGCGACGCGGAGCTGGAGGTCGTAGCCGGGGAACGCGTCCCCGAGTCGGCTCTCGGACAGCCACGCCACGAGCCCCTCGCGCTCGAGCTCGCGCGCGAGCTGGCTCGCGAGCGCAGTCTTGCCGATCCCCATCGGACCGAGCAGCGCGACGACGCTGGGCCGTGCGCGGCGCCGGAGGTGCGGGCGGAGCTGGGCGAGGATCGCCTCACGCCCGCGCAGGGTCGCGGGTGGTGGC
>JAFLCL010000506.1 GCA_017303575.1 Deltaproteobacteria bacterium | reverse complement strand
GTCGAGGTGTCGATGGGCGAGCTCGACGCGCTCCTCGCGCAGGCCAAGCGTGCGCGCACGGCACCGACGCCGCCGCAGCAGACCGTGGAGGCCGCGGCACCGAGCGCGCCCGCGGCGAGCGTGTCCTCGACGGGCCTCGTCGACGACGCGGGACGGCTCGCGATCCTCGGTCAGCTCGCGAAGGACGCGGCGGGCTGCACAGCATGTCGCCTCCACGAGACGCGAACCAAGAGCGTCTTCTCGCGCGGCAACCCAGCGACCGAGATCGTGTTCGTGGGTGAAGGTCCCGGCTTCAACGAAGACAAGCAGGGCGAGCCCTTCGTCGGTGCGGCAGGTCAGCTGCTCGACAAGATGGTCGCGGCGATGGGCTTCGCGCGCGACGCCGTCTACATCTGCAACGTGGTGAAGTGCCGTCCGCCCGACAACCGCACACCGCTGCCCGACGAGGCCGCCGCGTGCGGCCGCTTCCTCGATGGACAGCTCGACGCCGTGAAGCCGCGCGTGATCGTGGCGCTCGGTCGCTGTGCCGCAGAGCGCCTCGGATGCGCCGAGGCAGGTCGGAGCTGGCGCGGAAGCTGGGGCGAGTACCGAGGCGTGCCGGTCATGCCCACCTACCACCCCGCCTACTTGCTGCGGAACGCAGAGATGAAGCGTCCCGTGTGGGAGGACCTCCAGAAGGTCACCGTGCGCCTCGGTGCCGCGCGCGGAGGAGAGGCGTGAGCGTGCGGCCTGCCGGTGGTCCCGAGGAGCGCGACGACGAAGACGTCGAGGGCGAGGCGAGCGATCTCGCGCTCGACGATGCAGTGTCGCTGCCCGCGCTCGATGGCGAGGCCGCGGGCGAGAGCGCGCCCGAGGACGAGGTGGTCGAGCCGAGTGAGGACGAGAACGTGGGTCTCGACGACGCGATGGCAGAAGAGGCGGCCGAGGCAGAGATCGACACCATCGCGGACCTCGAGTCCGAAGGCTGGGAGACGAGCGAGGACGACGACGTGGACGCCGACGACGAGCTCGCCCCGGGCGAGTCCGAGTCGTGGCGCGAGGGCTCCGAAGAAGACACCTCGACGCCGCTCGATCTCGACGACTCGAGCGACGACGAGTCCAGCGGCGATGCGGGCGAGGAGGGCCTCGAAGACGACGTGGGTGAGCTCGAGCTTCCGCCGCGTCCACCCGAGACCGGCGACGAGGCCTACCCCGACGAGCTCGAGCTGGGCTGATCTGATCGGAGAGCGGGCGAGGACTGGGACACACGAGGCGTGGGACAGACGTTTTCGCGCGTGCTCGGGCGCGCTGCTCTACGATGCGCGGGTGGCCGATCTCGAGCGACGCCTTCGCGAAGGGACGGGCGCGGACGACGCGGCGATCGCACGCACGCTCTCGGTCTCGGTGCTCGACGAGGTGGGCTTCGCGCGGGCGCTCACCGAGGCCGTCGCGAAGGATCCGCGCCGTGACGCAGGAGGACGCTGGACGCGTCCGGCCGAGCTCGCCGCGCGTGCTTCGGTCGAAGGATCGTTCCTCCATCGCCTCGCCGTCCTGAGCTCGGAGGGTGAGCGCGGCATCGATCGCATCGAGGATCCGACGACGCTGCTCGCGGTGCTCCGCGGCGGCAGCCTGCGTCAGCGTCGCGCCGCCGTGCAGCGCCTCGCGGTCCTCGCGACCGGCGCCGAGCACGATCTGCAGAAGCGCATCGACGATGCGCTCGCGGCCGTGCGCGACGAGGACCTCGCCATGGACATCGGCGGGGCGCGCGAGCGCATCGGGTTCGCGGACGTGCCCGAGATCACGGCGGACGATGCGCTCGCGGCAGGCGTGCTCCGCGATCTCGAGCACGCGATCCCGCGCTTCTACGAGGGTGAGCTCGAGCGGGATCCGCTCACGCAGCTCGACGCGGAGTCACGCGCGCTCGTCGGTGTGCGTCTCACGCGCGCCTCGAGCGTGGTCGTCGCGCACCTCGCGGCGCTGCTCGAGTCGAGCGATGCGAGCGAGGACGCGCTCGAGTCGCGGGTCGCGTGGCTCGCGGCGCTGAGGAGCGCTGGCGATCCGCGGCTGGTGCCCGTGCTCGGCGCGTTGCTCGACGCGAGCGCACGAACGGTGGCCCTCGAGGCAGCGCGTGCGCTCGGTCGCATCGACAGCGAGAGCGCACGCATCCTCCTCGCGTCTGCGTTCCGGCGCAGCCAGACGCCCGCCGATCGCGCGGTGCTCGGAGGAATGCTCGGTCTGCACGGCGACACGTCGGTGCTCGCCGAGCTCCGCGAGACCATGCGCGCGGAGGATCCACGCGCGCGCCTCGCGGCGGTGGAAGCCATCGGTCCGATCGCGACGAGCGCCGACTTCGAGCCGCTCGCGAGCCTGCTGGGGAGCGGTTCGCTCGCGCTCGATCGCGCCGTGGTGCGTTCGCTGGGCTGGCTCGGCGACGCGCGCGCCGTGCGCTTGCTGCGCAGCATCCGATCGAGCGATCGCGGGCCTGCCCTCGCGGTCGACGTCGAGGAAGCGCTCCGCGCCGTGCGCGCGCAGATGGAGCTCCACGGCGAGAAGGACGTGCCCGAGGGCGCGATCACGCCCGTGATCAGCCGCACCGCGAGCCCATGGTGGGCGCGCGCGCTCGCGACGCTCCACGTGGCCGTTGCCGAGCTCCAGGCGCGGATCGGCATGCACGCGCGGGCGCTCAAGCGTCTCGATCGCGCGATCGTGAGGGCGCGGGATCTCGCGAGCCCCTGGGTGGCGAAGGGGCGGCTCTTCGAGTCGCGTGGGTCGAGCGCGGAGGCGCTCGTGGTGTTCCGTCGTGCGATCGAGATCGATCGCGCGTTCGTCGAGCGGACGCCTGCTGCGGTGCGGGCCGTCGCGCGGGCGTTCCTCAAGCGCTCCGAGGCCACGCTGCGTGAGGGACGCCGCGACGTCGCGCAGGGGCTGCTCGACGAGGTGCTCGCGCTCGATCTGCGCCGCGTGCCTGCCTCGCTCAGACAGGCCCTCCGGCGCGAGCGAGAGAAGCTGGCCCGCGAGGAAGCGTCGTGAGCGAACGGACGAGCGGGCAGGGCGGATGGCGCGCGTCGCTGGTCGCGGCGCGTGACGCCCTGGACGCGCCCACCGAGCGCGCGGACGTCGGTCGGGTCGTCATCGATGTGGCCCTCGCGAGCGGAGAGCGCGGCCTCGTGACCGTCTCGCGTCGCGACGGAGCGCTCGTCGCGGTCGACGAT
>JAFLCL010000505.1 GCA_017303575.1 Deltaproteobacteria bacterium | reverse complement strand
GGGGTGAGCTGTTCCACGGGCGCCGCGTTCATCATCGCGGCGAGGGTGAGTTCCTCGATGCGCACGCCCTGCCCCGACGCCACCACGGTGAGCTTCAGGAGCTGCGGGCCGGGCTCGACGAACACTTCCACGCTGCCGCCGCGCGGCAGGCTTTCGGATCCGAGCACGATGAGGTTCAGGAGGAGCTTCAGCGATTCGTCGCCGAACGGCCAGGCCGACGCGCTGTCGGCCTCAGGCCACACGATCTTGCTGCGCGGGCCGATCACGGCCGCGGTGAGGAGCTCGCGCGCCTCGGCGAGCTGACCACGGAGGAACGCGGCCTCGGCGAGCGCAGCGAGCGCGCGCACGTCGTCGCTCATCGCCAACGCCGACGAGAGGTGCTCCTTGGCGCGCGCGGCATCTCGCAGGCGATGGAGCGCCAGCAGGCCCGCGCGAAGGTGCGCCTCCGCGCGCGCCTCGGGGCTCGTCGCGATCTCGGTCAACCGCTCGCAGCGATCGAGCGCCGCGGCCCACTGCGCATCCTGCTCGCAGTAATCGACCTGCAGGGCGACGAGCTCCGGCGTCTCTCCGAGCTGCATCACCGCGCGCGCCAGCGTCGCCGTGGCGCTCGGCGCGTCGCGACAGATCTCTGCCTGGATCCATGCGATGCGCGCGTGGTGACCGACGACCTTCGTCACCTGGGCGGCGCGCCGCAGTCGATCGATCGCGCGCTCGGGCTCTCCGCCCGCGACCAGCAACCGCGTGAGCGCCTCGGCCACGTCTTCGCGCTCGGGCGCGAGAGAGAGCGCCTGCTCGAGATCAGTCGCCGCGCGGGCAGGGTCCGTCTCGTCCACGGCAGAGGCGGCACGAAACCACAGCTGTGCCCGCTCGGCGGGGTCGGTCTCGAGCGCGGCGCAGCGGCGTAGCGCCTCGGCGAGCTCAGCGCCGCCCGCAGCGCGGGATGCTGCGTTGACGAGGCCGCGCGCGATCGAGAGCGACTCGGGATCGAGCGCCGCGGCCTGGCCCCACAGCGAGAGCGCGGTGTCGCTCTCGGCTTCGCTGGCGCGACGTGCGAGCCATGCGACGTGGGTCGCGCGTGCCGTCGGATCGGTCGTCGTCCTCGCGCGGACCTCCTCCACGCGCGCGCGGAGGGTGCTGTCGCCGTCGTGCGTCGCGAAGGTCGCCAGTGCCTCGAGCGCCAACGGATCGTCGGGCGCCAGCGCGGCCATCGCCTCGAGCGTGCTCTTGGCGTCGGCGGTGCTCGCGTCGCGCTTGGACTGGATGCGCCCGAGCGCGAACAGCGCGGCGGCGCGTGCGCGCGGATCGCGGAGCACTCGCGCCTGCCCCGCGAGCGCACGACCGAGCCCATCGGGCGACTGGCCGTCCTTGGGTGGGGCGCGTCGGTGCAGATCCTCGAGGCCGATCCACGGGGCCGTCGCGGTGGGGTCGTGATCGATGGCGCGCTCGTAGAGCGCCTGCGCGCGGGCGTGATCACCGAGCTTCTCGAGGGAGAGCCGCGCGGCGTCGCTCCGCAGCGCGGTCGCACGTGCGCCGTCGGTGCGATCGGCTTCCGCCTCGAGCAGCGCGACGAGCTCCGCGGTGCGATCGAGCCGCGACAGGAGCCGCACCGATGCGTCGAGCGCGTCGGGCCGGAGCGCGCCCCCGAGGACCGCGCGACGGTAGGCGGTGAGCGCCTTGTCGGGATCGGCGACCGAGCGCTCGGACAGCTCTCCCAGCGCGAACGCGGTGCGCGCGACGCGTGCACCTCGCTCGTTGGCCGCTTCGTCGTCCGCGAGCGGTGCGGCCTCGAGCGCTGCGAGCTCCGTCTCGAAGAGCGCGCGGAGATCCGCCAGCGCGTTGCGCGCGCGGAGGCGTCGCTCGAGCGCGCGAGCCGAAGCGGTGTTGGTGGGATCGAGCTCGAAGGCGCGCCGCGACCAGCTCAGCGCCTCGTCTGCGCGGCCCAGCTGATCGCCCGCCAGGCGCGCCAGCGTCGAGGCCACGAGCGACTTCCGCATCGCGTCGGGCGCGAGCTCGAGCTCACGTCGATGGATGTCCATGAGGTCGTCCCACTGGCCGAGCTCGTGGTGCAGACGCCCGAGGCTCGCGAGCGTGGGTCGGTGCACCGTGTCGAGCTCGAGCACCTTGCGGAAGCGCGCGACGGCGGCGTGGGGATCGGTCGATGCGAGCAGCTCACCGCTGCGATGGAGGAGCGACACGCGTCGCGCGGGATCGGTCTCCAGCTCGGCCTCGCGATCGAGCGCAGACGCGACGACGTCGCTGCGGTCGGCGCGCTCGCCGACGCGCTCGAGCGACGCGATGGCGACTCGGTTCTTCGGCTCGATCGCGAGCACTGCCTCGTAGGCCTCGATCGCGCGCGTCGGCTCGTCGAGAAGATCCTCGTGCAGCGTCGCGACCGCGAGCCAGTGCGCCACGCGGTGGCCATCGTCGGGCGCGGAGTCGAGCATGCGGCGGTGGAGCTCGAGGAGCTCACGGTGCATGCCCGCGCGGCGGTAGAGGCGCGCGAGCGCGTGGAACGACGGCGTGTGTGTCGGCAGCGCGGTGAGGGCGCGGAGGTGGTGCGCGATCGCCTCGGCGACGGAGCCGAACTGACGCTCCTGGATCTCCGCGACGCGGGCATGCGCTGCCGCGCGTCGCGCTGGCTCACGCGTCGCGTCCGCTTCGGCCAGGTGCATGCGCACCAGCTGCTCCCACGATCCGAGCTCGCGGTAGAGCCGACCCAGTGACTGCAGCGTCGGCACGTGCGTCGGATCGGCGGCGAGCGCGCGCTCGAGCGCACGGATCGCATCGGCACGGCTGGCCTCGCCACCGCGTCCGTACGCCTCGGCCATGCGCGTGAGGAGTGCGATGCGAGTCCCCAGCGTGACGGCGTGCTCGGCCCAGCGCTCGAGCACCATCGCGAGCGAGGCAGGATCGTCGGCGCGCTCGAACGCATCGGCCAGCGCCGAGAGCACGTCCACCTCGAGCTCGGGGGGCGCCTCGTTCTGAGCCGCGCGGAGCGTGTGGATCGCCTCGTCTCCGCGCCCGAGCGTGTTGGCGAGGAGGTCCGCGAGCCGCACCCGGAGCCGCACGCGGCGGGTCACGTCCGTCTCGATCTCGATCTCGTGCGAGAGGACGTCGAGCAACCAGTGCGTGCGCTGCTCGGCGGCCAGCTGTCCCGCGCTGGAGCTCGTCGACGCCGCGCCGCCAGCGCTCGTCACCGTGC
>JAFLCL010000504.1 GCA_017303575.1 Deltaproteobacteria bacterium | reverse complement strand
CGGTCGCGCCTCGAGCACGGTGAGTAGGCGCTGGTGTGCGCGCGATCGCTCGGGCAGATCGACGAGCGTCTCGACCGCGCGGGCGATCATGCGCGAGGCCACGGCCACGCGCGCGGGGAGCTCGTTGTGGGTGCCGCCCCAGCGGCCCACCGTGCGCTCGTCGGCCACGCCCGTGGTCGCGGCCCGCAGCGGATCGACGATCCATCCACGCGCCATCAGGCGGTGCACCGCGCGCTCGGCCGCGTCGCCTTCCTCTTCCGCGGCCGCGAGCACCACGGGCGTCGCCACGGCGCCTGGGCAGAGCGCGACGAGCAAGAGCACGTGGCGCTCGACCCGACGAAGCGGGTCCAGCCACGCAGCGACCTTCTGACGCGCGGGCGTGTCGAGCGTCGCCTCGAAGCGCGCGGCCGTGATCTCGCCGTCCATCGTCTCGATCGCGTTGGCCGGCGCGACACGCGCGAGGAGCTCGATCCACTCGGGCACGCCGCCCGTCTCCTCGTGCGCCCAGCGCGACACGGACGCCACCGAAGCGCGCGCGCGCACACCGCCCGCGAGAACCTTGCCGGTGGCCTCGACGTCCAGCGGAGCGAGCACCGTCACCTTGCCCGGCAGGACGGGCACGATGGCGCCCGCACGACGCGACGTGATGCACAAGACGCCACGGTGCTCGAGGCCGCGCAGCAAGAGCGGAAGCACCTGGAGGCTCGCGTCGTCGGCGAAGTGGAGATCCTCGAGCACCACGACCACGGGCCAATCGCGGCTCAGCGCGAGCACTGCCTTTCGGATCGCCACCATCACGTCGATGCTGCGCGCTCGTCCCTCGCGCTCGATCGGCGCGAGCGGGTACGCGAGCCCGATCGTCTCTCCGAGCGTGCGCACCTCGGACGCCGAGAGGCCCAGCACCTTGAGGCGATCGACACGACCGTGACGCTCCGCCGGGGTGTCGTCGTGCTCGATGCCGCAGAGATCGCGCACGAGGTCGGCGAGGATGCCGTGGTCGTGCACGAGATCGGACTCGTCCGCGCGACCGACGGCCCACGCCACGCCATCGAGCGCGGCGCGCAGCTCGGCGAGCAGGCGCGTCTTGCCCACGCCGGGCACGCCCGACAGGTGCACCGGCAGGTGAGGTGCGCTCTGACACGCCTCTACCGCGGCGCGCAGAGCATCGAGCTCGGCACGACGACCGACCAGCGGGCCCGCCGCGCGCTGCGTCGAGAGATCGCGATCGGTGCGACGGCGGTAGCCCGTCACCACGAGCACGTCGTGCTGGCTGGGGTGCGGCTCGATCGCGAAGACGCGATCGACCTCGGGCGCCAGCGAGGTGGGCACCGTGATGTCCTTGCGCGTGTCGCGGAACGCGTCGGCCGCCACGCGAGAGAGCATCTCGTCGGGCTCGAGCAGCACACCCTCGGACACCCGACACTCGCCGACGACGATCGCCGCGCCCTCGGGCGCAGCACCGAGCGCACGCAGTCGATGACGCAGATCGAGCGCGGCGCGCACGGCATGCACCGGCGCGCGCTCCACCCCCGCGAGCTGTCCGAAGGCCGCGCGGAACGCGCCGTCGGAGGAGGCGAGCAGCGTTCCTCCGTTCGCCTCCACGACCTCTGCGAAGATCGACTCGTTCTCCGCGCGCTGGGCGACGAGCACGATGGCGACGCGCCGCTGCTCGAGCCGCGCACGTCGCGCGATCGGCAAGGACTGCGTGCGAAGATCCGCGGGCGGCGTGGTCTCGGGGAACTCGCCCCCGGGCGCGCTCAGGCCCGTCGCGTCGTCGTAGGCGCGGAGCATCACGTCCACGCGGAGCTTGTTCGGCGTGAGGTGCTCTTCCGCAGGGAACATCCGCTCCATCGCGCTCGCGAGCTCTGCCTCGCCCACCGGCTCGCCGCGGCGGTACAGGAAGCCCATGAGCTCGGCGTGGATCTCGCCGGCCCACGTGTGCCGATCTTCCTTGGTCGGCGAGAGCGCGCGCGTGAGCGTGGAGACGAGCTCGTCGGGCACACCCGCCGCCGACAACGCCGGCACCTTGCCCGCGCGCACGAGCTGCAGCGTCTCGTGTGAGCTCTTGGCGCGGAAGAGACGCTGACCGGTGATCGCCTCGAAGAGCACGACACCTAGCGCGAAGACGTCGGAGCGACGATCGAGCGGCTCACCGCGCGCCTGCTCGGGCGACATGTATGCGTACTTGCCGCGCAGCACCTTGGGGTCCTCGCCGCGACCGAGGCCCACTTCGTCGGCGCGCGCGATGCCGAAATCGGCGACCTTCACCACGCCCTCGTGCGCGAGCAGGACGTTCTGCGGCGAGACGTCGCGATGCACGATGTGGAGCGGCCGGCCGTCGTCGCCCTTGCGGCGGTGGGCGTGGTCGAGCGCGCGGGTGGCCTCCGCGAGGATCCACACGCGCAGCGCGAGCGGCAGGTGCTCGGCCGATCCGCGGTGCGTGAGCGCGCGCGCCAGATCGGTGCCGTGCACGTACTCCATCGCGATGAAGTAGGTGCCGTCCGACTCCCCGAGATCGAAGATCTGGACGATGTTGGGGTGAGAGAGGCGCGCCGCGATCTTGGCCTCTCGGATCAGCAGGTCGGCAAAGCCCGGTCGCGCCGCGAGCGCGGGCAGCACGCGCTTGACCACGACAGTCTTCTCGAAGCCCGCGGCGCCGCGCGCCCGTGCGCGCCACACCTCCGCCATCCCGCCCTCGGCGATGCGATCGAGGAGCTCGTAGTCTCCGATACGGGACCGTTCCGACACCGCGCGCGGTTATATCAGGTCGCTCCGATCGCGAACCGTTCCGCGGAGAGCCTTGCCCCGTCAGATGCCGAAGGGATAGCGGAAGCGCAGCGCTTCACCGGTGAACGCCGGGAAGCGAGCGCCACGGACCGCGCGTGCGATGCACGAGCCTTCGGTCGATCCTTGGAAGTTGCCCGTGACGGTCGCCGAGGTGACGCGTCCCGTGCCCTGCACCACGACATCGACCGCGGCGGTGCCGTGCCGCTCGCCTGCACACGCGCGAACGGCGGGCTCCACGCTCGCCATCACGGACTGCACGGTGGCGCGATCCAGCGTCTCGCCCACGGGGGCCGAGGCCGCTTCGGTGTGGTGTGGGCTGGTCGTCGTCGCAGCGGGCGTGGCTGGTGCGGAGCGTCCCTGCGCCCCGCCCACTCCCGGCTCGTCTTCGGCCGTCGCGCGACGGGCAGGCGCCGTAGCGACGGCCGGCT
>JAFLCL010000503.1 GCA_017303575.1 Deltaproteobacteria bacterium | reverse complement strand
CCGAGCGATCCCGGACCGCGCGCAGCGAGCGGCGCGCTGTTCACCTACGACGCGCTCTCCACGGTCGACGCGGACTTCGCGATCGCCAACGCGAGCGGTCTCGCGCAGCCCTTCGGCAATCCCTGCGTCGTGGGCACGCCCGACACGAGCAAGCGCGGCTTCCTCCGCGGGATCTACGACGGCCGCTACCGCTTCGCGCGCTACTTCGCGCCCGACACCTACAACCGCCCCGCGAGCTTCGAGGCGCTCGTGCGCGACAGCGGCGTTCACGCGCACTTCCACCGCGGCGACGCGATCGGACCACTCGCGCCGGCCGTCGAGCTCGCGCTCCATCGCATCGCGCGCGAGTCCCTTCACAACGCCGCGCGACACGCGCACGAGGCGACGCGCATCGACGTTCGCCTCGAGACCGACGCCGATCGCGTGCGCCTGACGGTGCGAGACGACGGTCGGGGCAGCTCCGCGACGCGCGGCAGCGGCTTCGGCCTCGTGGGCATGAAGGAGCGCGCCTTGCTCCTCGGCGGCACGCTCGAGGCGGGCCCCCTTCCCTCGCGAGGCTGGCAGGTCGAGGCGATCCTGCCTCGCGACGGACGCGAAGGAGCGCAGGCATGACGCTGCGTGTCCTCGTGGCCGACGATCAGGATCTCGTGCGCACGGGACTGCGCCTGATCCTCGAGGCCGAGGGCTTCGAGGTCGTGGGCGAGGCCCCGAACGGTCGACGCGCGGTCGAGCTCGCGCGCACGCTGCGCCCCGACGTGTGCTTGCTCGACGTGCGCATGCCCGTGATGGACGGCATCGAGGCCACGCGGCGCATCGCAGGTCCGGACGTCGTCGATCCGATCCCCGTCGTCGTCATCACGACCTTCGATCTCGACGAGCTCGTGCACGGCGCGCTCAAGGCAGGTGCGCGCGGCTTTCTCCTCAAGGACGCAGGACCTGCGATGCTCGCCGCCGCGATCCGCGCCGCCGCGAGCGGCGAGGCGTTGATCGCGCCCTCGGTCACGGCGCGTCTGCTCGCGCGCTTCGCCGACCTCGGCCCGCCACCTCGCACGCCGAGCGAGCCGATCACCGAGCGCGAGGAGGAGGTGCTGCTCACGGTGGCGCGGGGTCTCACCAACCAGGAGATCGCGGCCGAGCTGCACATCAGCCTCAGCACGGTGAAGACCCACCTCGCGAGCCTCATGCACAAGCTCGATGCGCGCAATCGTGTCGAGATCGCGCTCTGGGCCTACGAGACCAAGCGCATCGCGCGGTAGTCGCGTCTCGTCCTTTCGGCCGAGGCGAAAGCGTCCTTCGGGCCGATGGTGAGCGCGCGAGACGACCGCCATCGTCGGGCGCATGTCCCACGACACACTGTCTCCCGCGCTCCCCGAGAGCACACACGGCACACGTCTGCTCGAGGGCGCGTGGAACCCTCTCGGTCTCGTCGCGCTCGGCGCGTTCCCCGCGCTCGCAGGCGTGCTCCGGCTCGCGAGCTTCGGCGGCGCGACACGCCTGCCTGACGACGCACGCTTCGCCGATCAGCCGCTGCCGCTGGCCCTTCACATCGTCTCGGCGCTGACGTTCTCGATGCTCGGCGCGCTCCAGCTCTGGCCCGGTCTGCGCGCACACCGACCTCGCGTGCACCGCGCGCTCGGTCGATTGCTCGTACCCGCAGGCGCGCTCACCGCAGTGAGCGGTCTCCTGACGATGGCCGTCTACGCCGCTGCGCCCACCGCGGGACCCGTGATCCACACGATGCGCATCGCATCCGCGCTCGCGCTGCTCGCGAGCCTCGCGCTCGGCACACGCGCCATCGTGCGGAAGGACCTCGCCACGCACCGCGCGTGGATGACGCGCGCGTACGCGTTCGGCATCGCGCCCGGCGTGCAGGCGCTCTTCCTCGCGCCGCTCGCGTTCGGGCTGGGCATCGACACCGAGGCCACGTTCACGATCGGCATGGCCCTGGGCTGGGCCGTGAGCCTGGGCGTCGCCGAGCGATCGATCCTCGTCGCCGCGCGCCACCGCGCGCCGAGCGGCGACGCGACGAGCGGCGACGTGACGACGCGCAGCGTGAGCACGGAGACCACCACCATGAACGCCATCGTCTACGACCGCTATGGCGGGCCAGACGAGCTCTACGTCACGCGCGTTCCACGACCGACGCCGAAGGGCGATCAGGTGCTCGTGCGTGTCGAGGCGAGCGCAGTGAACGCCGCCGATCGACGGCTGCTCCGCGCCGATCCGTTCCTCGTGCGCTTCGCGAGCGGCCTCCTGCGACCGACGATGCGCGTGCTCGGCGCCGACGTCGCGGGCGTGATCGAGGCCATCGGTCCCGACGTGCGCGCGCGCCGCGTGGGTGAGCGCGTGTTCGGCGACACCTCCGTCACCGGCATGGGCGCGTTCGCCGAGCTGGTGACGCTGCGCGAGCGCTCGGTCGCGCCGATCCCCGAAGGCCTCACCGCGCAGGAAGCGGCGTCGCTGCCGCTCGCGAGCCAGACCGCGCTCCAGGCGGTGCGCGATCGAGCGAAGGTGCACGAGGGCATGCGCGTCCTCGTGTGGGGCGCGGGCGGCGGCGTGGGCACGAGCCTCGTCCAGATCGCGAAGGCGTACGGCGCACACGTGACCGCCGTCTGCGGCCCCAAGAGCCTCGAGCTCGTCCGCTCGCTCGGCGCCGACGAAGTGATCGATCACACCACCGATCTCGCGATCCACGAGGACGCGCTCGCGCCCGCCTCGTTCGACGTCGTGTTCGCCGTGAACGGCGATCGACCGCTCGCGCGATCGCTCGAGCTGGTCCGCCGCGGGGGCCTCTACCTGATGATCGGCGGCAGCTCGCGACAGATCTTCGAAGCGCTCCTTTTCGGATCGTTCCACGCGTGGCGCAGCGGCAAGCGGGTCGAGGCGCTCACGCTCGATCCCGAACGCGTCGCTGCAGACCTCGCCGAGATCCGAGCGCTCGTCGCCCGCCGCGCGCTGCGCCCGATCGTCGATCGTGTGATGCCGATGACGGAGGCCGCCGACGCGATCCGCCTCCTCGAAGCGGGCCACGTCCGCGGCAAGATCGTGCTCGACGCGCGCGCCCTCGGGGACGCGAGCGCGACGTGAGCCGCGCGAGCGCGCCGCGACCAGCGGTCGTGCACCTCACGCGAGAGCGAGCGTGGCGACGATCGCGGCGTGATCGGAGCTCCGGGTCGCGCGCGTCTCGACGTCGACGAACGAGAGATCCGGGGTCGCGAGGATCCAGTCGAGCGCCCAGAACGGGCGGCGGCTCGGGAACGTGGGCCGC
>JAFLCL010000502.1 GCA_017303575.1 Deltaproteobacteria bacterium | reverse complement strand
CTGCGTCGTGCTCCGCAGCCGCACGAGCCCCACGCCGATCAGCGCGCCCTCGGCCGCAGGCGTGGTCTCCACGCCTCCGCCCACGCTCCGGTAGCCGCGAGGGGCGCGCCCCCCGCGAGGGGACGAACGCAGTAGGAGCAGCGCCCAACCGAGATGACGCGCTGCGGCGCTCGATCGCTCTTTCCGTTCCTCGCAGAGCCCCGTTATCCTCGCCGCCTATGTCGATGCAGAAGCAGGCGGTGGACGCAGCGCGCAAGTACCTCCGCAAGCGTCCGCAGGAGATCACGCGCGCTGTGTGGAACCTCCTCGGTCTGCGCGTCGGTGTGCCGATCGACGCGATCCGCTGGATGCTCACGCAGGCGGAGAAGAGCGGGAAGGTGAAGGATCCGGTGGTGACCGAGGTCCCGCCGGGCTTGCGCGTCACGGCGACGATCGACGCGATGAAGACGCCGCTGCGCGCGTCGGCGGTCGTCTACATCGATCGCATGCACGTGACGCCGGATCAGATCCGCATCGACATCCGCCTCGAGGAGATCTGGGCCGAGGTGCTCAACGGCGCGACGGGCCCCGTGGCCGCCCTGATCAGCTCGGGCGCGCTCGATCTCTCCAAGCCCGGCAACCTCGCGAAGTACCTGCCGCTGCCGCCGACGGTCGTCGAGACGAAGGACAACCGCATCGTGCTCGACCTGATGAAGGACCCGAAGATCGCGGGCAACCCGCGCGTGCGCCGCATCCTCTCGCTGATCACGCCGGTGGTGACGGCGAACGGCCTCGAGACGGACGACGATCACCTCGAGGTCACGTTCCGCCCGCTCCCCGACGGTGTGCGCCCGGCCGCGAGCGCGATCCGCAGACACTTGCTCTCGCCGGGCCTCAAGCGCATTCGCGCGCTGTTGCCTGCCTGAGGGGTCTGCGCGCGGGGCCCCAACCCCGCTTGCTGTTGCCTGCCTGAGCGGCCGTGCGACCTCCCCCTGGCGGGTTCAGGAACCGTGGGTGGCAGGACGCTCGGGTAGGTCCGCCAACAGCGCGTCGATGCGCTCGGGCTGACAGGGCTTCACGAGGTGCGCGTCGAAGCCGGCCTCGCGGGTCTTCTCTCGATCCGACTCGGCGCCCCAGCCGGTCAGCGCCACCACGTAGGCGTGCTTGAGGTCGTCCATCTGGCGGATGCGGCGGCACGCCTCGTAGCCGTCGAGCTCCGGCATGCCGATGTCGAGGAAGATCACCTCGGGCTTGAAGGTGCGCGCGAGATCGAGCGCTTCGCTCGCCCCGTACGTGGCGTGGACCTCGTGTCCCTTGTGCTTGAGGAGGAGGCTCAAGAGGAACGCCGCATCGACGTTGTCGTCGACCACCAAGATACGACGGGACCGCGTCGGCGAGGGCATCGCCGGCGCGACGTCCAGCTTCGGCTCGCGGACGGCCAGCGGCAGCGAGACCGTGAACGTGCTGCCTCGACCTCGCCCGCCCGAGGCGGCGGTGATGGTGCCGCCGTGCATGTCGACCAGACGTCGCACGAGGAACAGGCCGATGCCCAGGCCGCTCTGCTGCGCCGCGGGCTCGAGCCGCGTGAACAGCTCGAACAGTCGTGGGAGGTCCTCCTCGGCGATGCCTCGCCCCGTGTCGCTCACGGCCACGCGCACGTTCCCTTCGGCGACGTGAGCCTCCACGGTGATCGTCCCCCCCGGCGGCGTGTACTTCGCTGCGTTGTTCACGAGGTTGCTGAAGATCTGCGTGAGCCTCGTGTCGTCGCCCACCACGGCGAGCTCGCCGTCGGGCAGGCGCAGCACGAGCTCGTGCGCGTGTTGGGTCACGAGCGGCGCCGACAGCTCCATGCTGCGCTGGAGCACCTCGCGTAGGTCGTGCTGCGCGCGCCGCAGCTCGATGGCGCCTCTGCTGACGCGGCTGAGGTCGAGCAGGTCGTCCAAGAGGTGCACCATGTGCGTGACCTGGCGCTCCATCGTGGCGAGCGCTTGCGCGGCGCTCTCGGTGCCTGGCGACTCCCGCACCAGGCGCAGGCCCGTGACGAGCGGCGCGATGGGGTTGCGCAGCTCGTGCGCGAGCGTGGCCAAGAAGACGTCCTTGCGACGGTCGGCCTCTTTCAGCGCCTCGGTGCTGCGCTCGAGCTCCGTCACGTCGCGCGTCACGCCACCCACGGCTTCCACTCGGCCGTCGGGGCCGAGCACCGGCACGAAGACGTAGTCGTAGATGCCGCCCCCGCCCTGACCGTAGAACGGGATCTTTCCTCGCACCGGCTGACCCGTGCGCGCGACCTCGTCGATCTCTTGCTCGTGCATCCGCGCGTGCCACTCGGGGTAGCCCACGTCGCGGAAGCCGCGACCGATGCACTGCTCGGCGGTGACGCCGTAGAGCCTCAACAACGACGCGTTGGCGTAGAGGAACTTGTAGTCGAGGCTCCAGATGTACGCGAAGTCGGGCGAGCCGCTCAGGATCGCCTCGAACGAACGTCGCTCGCGCACCATGCTCGCTCGCAGCGCGCTCAGCGCGTCGGTCTCGCGGTGCGGCGCGCGGACCACCGCGTAGACGAGGCAGTGGCCGTCCTCGTCGGGATCGATCCACACGCCCAGGTCGTGCCGCGTGTCCTCGACGCGGACCTCCTGACGCTGCTTGGTCGCTCGAGCGCGGGCGAGCGCCTCACCGATGCTCGCGTGCGCCAGCGGGGCCCACGCGTCTGCCAGCGACAGGCCCACGAGGGTCGCGGGTGTCCGGCCGGCGAGCTGTCCGGCGGCGTGGTTCGCGAACGAGACGCGCTCGATCTCGTCGACGCGAAAGGCCACGAAAGGAAGTCGATCCAAGGCTTCGTCGGAGAGTGTCGGCATACGTGGCGTCTCGTTCGCCCCAGGCAGCGATGATGCCCGCAGCGCCACGGTCTGTCCGCATGCTCGCCGACGTCCAGCTCTGTCGGCGACCAGTCTCACCGAAGAGGCCCGCAGAGCCTCTCACGCGGCACGTTGGGCCCTCACTCTGGGGCGAGCGGAAGAACCGACCCCGCGAGCAGCTCGAAGTCCCTCGACCCAGGCAAACTCAGGGACCGAGAAAGATTCGAGACGTCGCTCTCGGGGCGCCAGCCGGCGGGGGCGAAGCCCCCTTGAGGCGCGAGGGATGGAGGAGCGAAGCGACGATGGACCGATGGGGGTGCGGGGGTCGGGCCCCCGCATCGAGCGCCGGAGGCGCGGGAAACTCAGGGACCGAGAAAGAATCCCCTTTGGCGCCGCGTCCGGGCGCGATGCGCGGCATGAGCGGCCAGGACGGCTCACACGATGACCCCGAGCGAGTCGTCGTAGTCGCGCTCGATCGCGCCTCG
>JAFLCL010000501.1 GCA_017303575.1 Deltaproteobacteria bacterium | reverse complement strand
CTGCGCTTGCTCGCGCTCGCGACCGACGAACGGCTGCTCGCGCGCGGTCGTGCGCTCGAGGCGCGACGCCACCGCAGAGGCGCCATCGGCCGCCAGCGCGAAGGCGATCCCGGGCGGCGCGCTGCGTGACACGGCGCGCGACACACGCACCTCGCCAGCGCCCGCGAGCGCACGAAGATCCTCGGCTTCCGCGACAGGCGCCCCCGAGACGAAGAGCCCACCCTCGACGCCTTCGCGCAGCGCGCCCGACACCGCCGCGCCCTCGGCCACGCCCACCCGGACCTCGACGACGTCCGGATCCACGGCCACCAGCGCGACGGGCAGCGCGAGCGCGGCCTCGAGCGCGCGAGCGAGGTCGTCGTTCCTCGCGATCGGCGCGCCGAACACGATCTGCACGCCGGTCGCGGTGCGGCTGGTCACCGTGCCTGCGTGACGACGCACGATGCCGTCGATCACGGTCTGACAGCGGCGTGCGATCGTGTGCGCGACATCGGGCGCGCTCGCGAGGCGCGAACGCTCGACGAACGACACGTCGAGCACCACCACGCGTCGACGCTCCGCGACAGCACCCGACGGCGTCAGCGTGGGCCGCGTGACGGCGGTCACGTGGGTCGGCAGGAGCGCGAGCAGCTCCTTGCGCAGCGCGACCGCGGACGGCGGCCTCAGCGAGGGTGACTTCGCGAGCAGGCGCGCGAGCAGATCATCGAGCGCGGGCGGACGGATCACATCGACGGGCAGCGGCGGCGGCGCTTCCTTCAGGTGCTTGAACAACAACGCAGCGTCCATCGATCCGCCGAACGGGGTCTCACCGGCGAGCGCCTCGAAGAGAACGACCCCGAGCGCGTAGAGATCGCTGCGTGGTCCGATGCCCGTGCCCAGGATCTGCTCGGGGCTGAGGTAGCGCGGCGTGCCGTAGATCATGCCGGTCTGCGTGAGGCGGTCCTGACCTCCGCCTTCCTCGCCCCGCCAGTGCGCGATGCCGAAGTCGAGCACCTTCACGAAGTCTCCGTAGCCCTCGACGCGCGTGACCAGCACGTTCGCGGGCTTGAGGTCGCGGTGCACGATGCCCTTGCCGTGCGCTTCGGCGAGCGCGTCGCAGATCTGCACCGCGAGCGGGACGACGCGCGCGAGCGGCAGTCGACCCTCCCGCGCGAAGAGCTCACCGAGCGATCCGCCCGAGACGTGCTCCATCACGATGCACGCGCCGCCGTCCTCGGCGAGCACGTAGTCGTAGAGGTGCACCACGTTCGGATGCCTCAGCGCGGCGATCGCGCGCGCCTCGCGCGTGAAGCGCGCACGATCGTCGGCGCCCGAGCGAGCACGCAGCACCTTCACCGCGACGTCGCGGCCGACGGACGCCTGTCGCGCGAGGAACACCTCGCCCATCCCACCTTGCCCGACGCGATCGCGCAGCTCGTAGCCGCGCGCTGCGATCGCCTGGCCCAGCTCGCCCTGAAGCACGTGCCCTTCGGGCCGCGCCTCCTCGCGTCCCACCTCGATCGATGCGCGCGGGGCGGTGAGCGTGGCGCCTGCATCTCCGCGGCGGATCGCGATCGCCGCGAGGATGCGCTTGCGGTGCCCGAGCGAGGCGACGCCGATCGTCGTGAGGTCCGCGTCCGAGAGGCCATCGAGCAGCTCGGCGTCGATGTCGTTCGCCTCGAACAGCGGCACGTACTGTTCGAGCCGCAGCGCGCCGAGAAACGCACGGACGGGCACGTGGCGAATGTACCGCGCGGCGTCGGTCGCCGTCTGCGCGCCCGACGCGGGCGAAATCGTCGCGCCACGCCCGCGATCGATTGAACGACCCGCGCGGCTGCGAACACCCCTCTTCGCCGGCGCGAACGAGGCTCACGGCGAGCCCCCGCGCCCGAGGAGGCACGCCATGTCCGTTCCGTCCAAGCGGGTCGGTGACGACCCGTCCGTCCGTCGTCCCGAAGTGCTCGCCCGCGCGCTCGCGCGTTGTTCCGCATGGCTCGACTGGCTCTGGCGCGCGCGGGGCCGCGATCTGCATCACCTCGGTCACGACGGGCCCGCGCTGGTCGTCGGCAACCACTCGGGCGGTCCGCTCGCGATGCTCGAGCCCCTCTTGCTCGCGCTCGTCGCGCATCGCGCGGGCGTCCCCGTGACCAAGCTCCCGCACCTCCTCCTCCACGAGATCATGTGGCGCACGCCGCTCGCGCCGCTGCTCGAGCGGCTGGGCGCCGTGCGCGCGAGCCCCGAGAACGCGAACGCGATCCTCGCCAGCGGTGGCCGCGCGCTCGTCTATCCGGGCGGTGATCGCGAGCCGTTCCGGGCGTTCCGTGATCGCGACACGATCGCGCTCGGTGACCGTCGCGGCTACGTGAAGCTCGCGATCCGCCACGGCGTACCGATCATCCCCGTCGTCACCACGGGGATGCAGTCCGGCTTCGTCAGCTTGAGCGACGGTCACCAACTCGCCGCACGCTTTCCGCTCGCACGCTTCTTCCGCGTGGGCGTGCTGCCCATCACGCTGAGCGTTCCGTTCGGCCTCTGGCTCGGCGTGCCGCCTCCGTACATCCCGGTCTTCGCGCGGGTGCGCGTGAGGGCGCTCGCGCCTCTCCACTTCACGCGGGCCGGAGAGCGTGCGGCCCACGATGAAGCGTACGTCGAGGCCTGCCATCGCATCGTCGTGCACGCGATGCAGACGGCGCTCGACGCGCTCGCGCACGAACGACGCGCGGAGCGCCGCGCTGGCCTCCACGCCACGCTCGATGGCTGGATCGATCGGCTCGAGCGCTGGACGGGCGTCACGCAGGCGTCTCGCCCCGCGCCCGTCGAGGGGCCGAACGCCGCTGCGAGCTGACGACGATTGTGGGTCGACGCAGCGGCCCGCTGGGAATAGGGTGCGCGCCTCATGATGACGCGCTCGCTGGCGTTCGTGCTCTCGTTCGTTTCCTCCCTTGCGGCCGCGCAGGGCAAGCCGCTCGAAGATCGCAAGGCCATCACCTACAGCGAGATCGAGCGCGGCTTCTTCTTCGGCGTCTCGGGCGGCTTCTGGGGAACCATCAACCCGCCCGCGGGCGCCATGAGCGCGCAGTACTTCTCGCCCGGCCAGGCGGCCCTCGTCGAGATCGGCTTCGACATCGGTGAGCGCGTTTCGCCGGCCCTCTTCTTTCTCGCGACCAGCAACCGCATGGGCTCGGACTACACGGGCACCGTTCGCACCTGTGGCGCCGGCGGCGCACGCGAGTGCACCACCGGCGAGACGCCGCAGGGCGTTCGTTCTGGTGACTATGGCTCGATCGCTCCCGGCGTCGGCGCGCGCATTCGCATCGCCGGCTTCAAGGACAGCCAGGACGTCACCCGCACGTGTGCCTTCA
>JAFLCL010000500.1 GCA_017303575.1 Deltaproteobacteria bacterium | reverse complement strand
GACCGCGCGCGCATGACGACGCACGCGACCGTGTTCGTCTCGCTGCTGTCGACCCAGCCGACGCTCGCGTTCCCACGCGACGCAGCCCTCGTACAGCGCACGCGCGTCGCGCTGACACGCATCCCGCAGTCGAACCTCGTGCTCGAGCGCCTCATCCAGGAGATGGAGCCCACCGGCTTCGGGCTCACGCTGCGCTCTCTCGTCGGACCTTCGGTCTCGGCGATGTCGAGCCGCAGCACCGTGCGCGCGGCGTTCACGCGTCGTGCGTGGGAGACGCGGGTCAGGGATCTGCTCAGCGCACCGCCGGACTCGCTCACGGGCGAGGGCTGGGTGCTCGGCCCCGAGGCCGCACGTCAGCAGTCCGACGAAGCAGCGCGCGAAGAGACGCTGGTGCGCCTCTCGTCCGAGTACTTCCGTCAGTACATCGAGGAGTGGCTCGAGTTCGTGCGCGGCGTGCGCGTCGCGGCGCCCAACGGAGAGGTGCAGTCGCTCACCACGCTGCAGGACCTCACGCGCGGCGAGCCGCCGCCGCTCGGACGGCTCCTCGGGCAGGTCCACTACAACGTTCACCTCACCTACCCCGAGCCGCCCGCCGAAGAGGCGCAGGCCGAGGGCGTGCTCAGCGTGCTCGCCGAGCAGGCGCAGCGCGAGGTGGTGCGCCGCAGCCAGCGCGCGGCCAACGCGCTGCGTGTCGCCAACGCGCTGCGCGGCGCGATGGGTGCCGGTGGCGAGCAGGCCGCGGGCGGTGGCGAGCAGATCCTCGTCGCCGAAGACGTGGCCACAGCGTTCCACGGCCTCACGGTCTTCGGTGTGCCGTCGACGGCGCCGGCCGAAGGTCAGCAGGCACAGCCGACGTCGCTCGACGTCTACCAAGAGCAGCTCGACTTCGTGCGCGACGCGCTGCAGACGACGCTCGAGAACCCGGGCAACCGCGACCCGCTGGTCGCGCACCTCCAGACCGCACGCGTTCGCATCCGCGCGCTGATCGAAGAGCAAGAGGTCGGCTGGCGTCCTCGCTTCGAGGCCCTCTTGTGGCCGCCGATCGACGGCACGAGCCTCGGATCGACACGCGCAGGCGCGCTCGGCGCAGGACGCGCGTGGTGCTCGGACGTCGTGCAGCCGTTCTCGCGCAACGTCGCGAACCGCTACCCCTTCAACGCCGACGGTCAGGACGTCGCGCTCGCGGACTTCACGGAGTTCTTCAAGCGTGAAGGAACGCTGTGGACGTACTACGGCGAGAACCTCGACGCGGACGTCGAGCGTCGCGGCGATGGCTTCGCCTTCACGACGCGCCTCGGTCGCGACACGGGCATCGTCTACCTCCGCACGCTGCCGACCTTCCTCCAGCGCGCGCAGGACGTGACGGCCGCGTACTTCCCGCCCGGCTCCGAGGTGCCGCGCGCGGACTTCGACATCCAGATCCATCCGAGCCCCGAGGTCGCGACGATCGAGCTGAACATCGGCGGGATGGAGACGCCCCTCAGCTACGAGAACGGTCCCGAGCGCTGGGAGCGCGTGTGGTGGCCGGGCGAGTCGCCCGAGGCCGGCGCGACCATGGAGATCCGCGGCGCCAACGGCATGATCGAGAACATCGAGCAAGAAGGCGAGTGGGGCCTCATGCACCTGCTCGAGCAGGGCACCGTCGTCGAGAACGACGGCCGCGTGTTCACGCTCGAGTACCGCCTCCGCACGCACGACGTCTCGATCCGCATGAGCGTGCGACCCGTTCGCGGCGACAATCCCTTCTTCGGCATCGTCGGTCGCGATGCACATCCGCGCCTGCTCGAGCCGGTGCGCAACACGGGCGTCGGCCTGCCGCGCGAGATCGTCGCGGGCCAGCAGCTCTGTCGTCCTTGAGGTTCGTGGCGTCCCTGAGACGATCGAGGCGCGCGTGAACGGAGCGTTCGGCAAGGTCCCTTCGAAGGCCGACTTCGCGAGGCTCGGCTACTCGGACGGGCACACGCGCCAGTTCGAGAGCTGGCTCGACGAGGCCTGCCTTCGGCTGCGCGAGGTCGGCGCGGAGCTGCCCGAGGTGCCGGTGCACTTCCTCGTGCGCTTCGCGGGTGAGCCCACCGTCCTCGTCGGCGCGATGGCGCGGAGCCGCGACTCGGTGGGTCGTCGTTTTCCGCTCTCGTTCTTTCGCGTGCTCGACTGGCGCGCTGTCGAGCATCGCTGGTCGGGGCTCCCGTTCGCGATGTCGCCTGCGCTCGAGGCAGGGGGTGAGCTCCTGCGGGACGCGGCGCACCTCGACCCCGAGAGCGTGCGACGTCGTGTCGAGTCGCTCTGGTCTCCGAGCGAGCACGACCTCGTGCGCAACGATCAGCTGTGCGGCGACGTGCTCGTGCGCACGCCGTGGCTCGAGCCGATCCAGCGAACGCTCGGCGCCGATCGCACGCTCGAGCGCGCGGCGTATGCGTTCCGCACGCTCAAGAGCGCGCTCGCGAACGCGCAGTGCGCGGCGGAGTGCCCGATCGAGATCGACGTCGATCTCTTCTTCTGGCTCGAGCTGTCGCGGCGGCTCGGCGCCCGCTCCTCGGCGATGGCGGCAGCGTTCAGCGTGTTCTGGACGGAGGAGCCGCTGCCCCGCGTGATCGTGGGCGTGGGCGCGCCGTCGATGTCTACGCTCGTGGCGATCTCGGAGCCCAACCGAGACGTGCAGCAGATCTGGCCGCTCACCACGAAGCGTCCAGTCGCGCTCGAGCAGGCGCACGCCGTGCTCGGCCCGGTGCTCGAGCCGATCCAGTCGGGAAGCGCAGCCGAGCTCTTCGCGCTGCTCGGATCGTGGGAGGAGCAGCGATGACGGACCCCAAGGCCGTGCTCGAGGGCCGCGCCGCGACGCTCGTCGCGCCCACCACGCAGAGCCCGCCCAGTGGCGCCGACGTGCGCTACGACCCGCAGTTCGAAGCGCTCCAGAAGGAGATCGGCAAGCTCGAAGATCCAGCGGGCGGTCCGCCGGATTGGGCGCAGGTCGAGCGCGAGTCGACGCAGATCACGACGCAGAAGAGCAAGGACGTGCTCGTCCTCGCGTGGCTCACGATCGCGATGTACGAGCGCAGCGGCGTGTCGGGCCTCGCGACCGGCCTCTGGGCGATCACCTCGCTCGTCGAGACGCAGTGGGAGGGCATCTTCCCGCCAGTCTCCCGCATCAAGGGCCGCGCGAGCGCGATCACCTGGCTCGTCGGTCGTGCGGTGCTGAAGCTCGAGGGGCAGACCGTGTTGCCCTCGCACGACGACGTCGATCTGCTCATCGCGAGCATCAAGCGCGCGCAGAGCGTGATGCCCGACAAGTACGGCGAGCACGCGCCCGGCTTGAGGCCGCTCGCCGACGCCGCCGAGCGCGTGCGTCTCTCGATGCCTGCACGGCCCGCAGCCGCC
>JAFLCL010000050.1 GCA_017303575.1 Deltaproteobacteria bacterium | reverse complement strand
GCGCGCGTCGGGCGCGGCGGTCGCGTCGGCCTCGAGCGCGCCCGTGTCGGCCCCGCGCGACACATCGAACACGTCGTTCGCGTCGGTCGCGACGACGGCCGGCGCATCGCACGCCGCGATCCCACACGCGAGGACGGCACCGACCCAGCTGCGACACCTTGGGTGAGGCTTCGCACGCGCGACCACGCGCGAGGCCTCGGTCGTGAGGCTGCACACGGCCCACCCCGAGACTGGGCTCCTATGCTCGGCCTCCAGCGCAGCTCGTCCTTCTTGGGCGCGCACGCTCGGAGACGCCCTCGGAGAAGCCATGTCGCTCACGGACTCGATCCCCAACAACGTCGATCTCGGCTCGGACAAGAAGCTCCTCCGTGCGCTCGAGAAGTGGCAGCCCGACTTCATCAAGTGGTGGCTGGAGATGGGCCCCGAGGGCTTCCAGCAGGATCAGATCTACCTGCGAACGGCCATCTCCGTCGATCCCCAAGGCTGGGCCAACTACGAATACGTGAAGATGCCCGACTACCGTTGGGGCATCTTCCTCACGCCGCGCAGCGAAGAGCGCGACATCGGCTTCGGCGACCACCAGGGCCAGAAGGCGTGGAACGAGGTCCCCGGTGAGCTCCGCGGCATCCTGCGACGGATCATCGTCACGCAGGCCGACACCGAGCCCGCGTCGGTCGAGCAGCAGCGCTTGCTGGGCAAGTGCGCGCCCTCGATGTTCGACCTGCGCTCGCTCTTCCAGGTGAACGTCGAGGAGGGCCGCCACCTCTGGGCGATGGTTCACCTGCTCCACCAGTACTTCGGCAAGGACGGTCGCGAAGAAGCAGAGGATCTGCTGCAGCGCCGCTCGGGCAACGCCGACAAGCCGCGCATCCTCCAGACGTTCAACGAGAAGACCGAGGACTGGCTCTCGTTCTTCTGCTTCACGATGTTCACGGACCGCGACGGCAAGTACCAGCTCGCGGCGCTCAGCGAGTCGGGCTTCGATCCGCTCGCGCGCGCGACGCAGTTCATGCTCACCGAGGAGAGCTTCCATCTCTTCACGGGCGAGACGGGCATCGAGCGCATCGTGCAGCGCGCGGCCGAGCTCACGAAGCAGGATCCGAACGGCGATGCGCGGGCGCTCGGTGGCATCGATCTGCCGACCATCCAGAAGTGGATCAACTTCTGGTTCTCGAGCGCCGTCGAGCTCTTCGGCGGCGAGATCAGCTCGAACGCGGCCGACTACTTCGCGACGGGCCTCAAGGGCCGCTTCCGCGAGCGCGAGAAGTACCAGGACCACACCGCGCTCGAGGGCAGCTACACGATGAACGTGCTGTCGGAGGGTCGACTCAGCTCGAAGGACGTCCCGCTCCGCAACGCGATGAACGAGGTCCTGCGCGACGAGTACATCGCCGACTGCGAGCGCGCGGTCCGCAAGTGGAACCACACGATCAAGAAGAGCGGCCTCACGCACGAGCTCTTCATCCCCAACCGCCGCTTCAACCGCTCGATGGGCATGTACGCCGGCCTCGCGTTCGATCTCCGCGGCGAGATGATCACGAAGGAGCAGTTCGAGGCGAAGCGTGACGAGTGGCTGCCCACCGCCGCGGACCGCGCGTACGTGCGCTCGCTGATGGTGCCGGTGCACGAGCGCGGCAAGATCGCGAACTGGATCGCACCGCCGAAGCAGGGCGTCGACAACAAGCCGTTCGACTGGGAGTACGTGAAGTTCCATCAGGTCGAAGCGGAGTGATCGACGCGTCGCGATGACGCGCACGCTGCACTGGATGCACATCGAGGGGCCCCGCGCGGTCGAGCACCGCGCGCGGGACGAGCGCGCCGAGATCCTCGGCTTCGTGGAGGAAGCTCCGTACCTGCGACGCGCCGAGCCCAGTCTCTGGGCGCGCCTTTTCGGGGCCGAGCCCACGCTCGAGCTCGCTACCCCCTTCGACACGGCGGGGCGAGACGCGCTCGGCCTCTTCGACGCTCGCACCGAGGTGCTCGACGGGGAGGAGGATCCGTTCGGATCCATCCGCCGCGCGTCGGGACGCGTCGTGTGCTTGTCGCCTCGCGAGCCCAGCGACGATGTCGTCCTTCGCGATCTGTGGCTCGGCGCCGCGCGTCTGCTCGACTCGATCCACTTCGCGCTCGAGACGCCGGGGCTCGCGCCGATCGCCATCGCGTTCGCGCAGATGCCGCTCGTGATCGGCGCGCCGCGTGAGCGCTCGCTCGAGGCGCACGTCGCGGACCTCTGTCATCCCGCGCTCTCGAGCGCGCTCACGAACGTGTCGTCGAGCGGTGCGGGGCGCGCGCTGGAGATCCGGGAGGGCGACACCCTCGAGGTGCTGGGGCAGACGTGGGATCCGGATCGCTGCGATCGACGCTTCGATCTCGCGGGTCGCACGGCGAGCTACCGCGAACGCCAGCAGCCGATCCAGCTCGTGCTCGGCGACGCGCCCGGCCTGCGCATGGTGATCCGCGCGACGTGAGCGCGACGTGAGCGCGGCGTCCGGGCCGCGATGCGATCAGGGCTGCGTGGCAGTCGGATGGATGGGTGCGGCCGGAGACGCGGCCGGTGCGGGCGCATCCTTCTTCTTCGCGGCGACACGGAGCGAGGCGACGATGCCGATCGTCATCGTGAGCGCGATGAAGGCGAGCGACGCGAGCGGCGGGATGTGCAGATCCCAGTAGAGCGCGATCATCTTCACGCCCACGAACACGAGCACGATCGCCAGCGCGCGACCGAGGTAGACGAGACGGTCCGCGGCGGCCGCGAGCACGAAGTAGAGCGAGCGGAGGCCCAG
Source organism: Deltaproteobacteria bacterium (assembly GCA_017303575.1). GTDB lineage: Bacteria > Myxococcota_A > Polyangia > Polyangiales > Sandaracinaceae > JAFLCL01. Next base: position 36,946 of record JAFLCL010000050.1, on the reverse strand, counting down.
CATCGCGAGCACGTTGGACGTGAGCACGATGAACGGATCGAGCGTCACCGCGAAGATCGCGGGGATGGAGTCCACGGCGAACACAGCGTCTGCGATCTCGATCGAGACGAGGGCGAGGAACGAGACCGTGAGGGCCCAGCCTCGCTCGGTCTTCACGAAGAAGCCGGGGCTGTCGGAGCGCTCGACCGGGAGGTAGCGGTGGATCCATCGCACGACGACGGGGAGCTCCTCGTCGCCCGCGCCCTCCTTCTTGGGGCGCATGAGCTTCACGCCGCTCCACACGAGCAGCGCGCCGAACACGTAGAGGATCCACTCGAAGCGGTGCACCACCGCAGCGCCGACGGCGATCATGCCGCCGCGCAGGATCAGCGCGCCGAGGATGCCCCAGAAGAGCACGCGATGCTGGTAGCGGCCGTCCACCTTCAGCGCGCGGAAGACGAACAGCATGACGAAGAGGTTGTCGAGCGCGAGGGCCTTCTCGAGCGCGTAGCCCGTGAGGTAGAGCAGCACGGCCTCGCCGCCGCCGACATCGCGCGGCGCGTGCCCCGAGAGCTGCGCGATGTCGCGCCCGAGACCGAACACGTGTGACTCGTATCCCCAGTACACGATGCCGCTGAAGGCGAGACCGCAGCTGATCCACAGCACGGTGAAGCCCAGCGACTCCTTCATCGAAGGCGCGTGCGCCTTGCGGTGCAAGACGCCCAGATCGAGCGCGATGAGCGCGATCACGAGGGCCGTGAAGCATGCGTAGGCGGCGAGCACGATCCTGAGCGTAGCGGGCCGCGCGCCAACGGCCCATGCGGTCGGCACCGCGGAGGACCCAGATTGGACTGAGGCATCTGCGCCCCACCGAGGCGAAGCTGCCACCACCGTGCTCGACTCGGTGGCTCGTGCGTTCGGCACTCAGGACGTGAGGGGCGAAGCTCCGTCGTCGCTCGAGCGCGCCTTCGAGGCCCGGAGTGATGCGACGACGCCGACCAGCATGGTGAGCGCGATGACCGAGAGGGACGCGAGAGGAGGCACATGCAGGTCCCAGTGGAGCGCGATCATCTTCACGCCCACGAACACGAGCACGACGGCGAGCGCACGACCCAAGTACACGAGCCGATCGGCCGCGACGGCGAGCACGAAGTACAGCGAGCGCAGGCCGAGCACCGCGAGCACGTTCGACGTGAGCACGACGAATGGATCGAGCGTGACGGCGAAGATCGCGGGGATCGAGTCGATCGCGAACACCACGTCCGCGAGCTCGATCGAGACGAGCGCGAGGAACGACACCGTGAACGCCCAGCCGGTCGGCGTCTTCACGATCAGCGCGGGGCTGTCGACGCGCTCCACGCGCACGAAGCGGTGCAGCCATCGCACGACGGCGGGCAGCTCTTCGGCCTCGTTCTCACTCTCGCGCTTGGGGCGCAGGAGCTTGAGGCCGCTCCACACGAGCAGCGCGCCGAACACGTAGAGAATCCACTCGAACCGGTGGATCATCGCGGCGCCCACCGCGACCATGCCGCCGCGCAAGACGAGCGCGCCGAGGATTCCCCAGAAGAGCACCCGGTGCTGGTAGCGCTCGTCGATCTTCAGCGCGCGGAAGATGAAGAGCATGACGAAGAGGTTGTCGAGCGCGAGCGCCTTCTCGAGCGCGTAGCCCGTGAGGTAGAGCAGCGTGGCCTCGCCACCGCCGACGTCGCGCGGTGCGTGCCCCGAGAGCTGATCCACCGCGAGACCCAACCCGAAGACGTGGGTCTCGTACGCCCAGTACACGACCGCCGAGAAGCTCACGCCGACGGCGACCCAGAGCGCGGTGAAGCCCAGCGACTCCTTGAGCGACGGCGCGTGCGACTTCCGGTGCAGGACACCGAGGTCGAGCGCGACGAGCGCGAGGACGACGGCGGCGAAGGCTGCGTACGCGAGGAGCACGAGAGCCCCAACTCCGCGTCCGCCCCGTTCATGCGGCCCCTCGGTTCAACCACCACCGCACGTCGGAGAACCCGATGCTTCGCAGGGCCTCGGCTGCGCGACCGCTCGTCGCCAAGCTCGGCTCTCGCCCGTCGTCCGCGCGACCACTGTGTTCGAGCTCGGCTCTCGTCGATCGCTGCGCGGCGTCTCGTCGGCAAGCTCGGCTCTCGCCGATCGCTGCGCGCAACGACATGTCTGAGCTCGGCTCTCGAATTCCGCTTTGGCGACCGGTTCGACGAATCCCCGAGTGAGCTGAGCTTGGCGCGATCGGTCGCGCAGGCGTCTCGCGCAGCCGCGAGGCGCTCGGGGCAGCGAATTCGGTGAGCTGGGCTCTGCCGAGACGCTGCGCGCGGCGAAGTGTCCGAGCCGAGCTTGGAATCTCCAGTGTTTCGGGGCCGCTGACGGATCCGAGGTCTGGCATCCTCGCGGCGATGATCGACCTCGCCTCTCTCTCACGCGGCTTCCGCAAGAGCTACCTCGACCACGCCGCGATCACGTCACAGCTGCGCGCGTGGGCCACGGCCTATCCTGCGTTCGTCTCGCTGCGGGAGATCGGTCGCACGCGCGAGAACCGCGAGATGTGGATGCTCGTGATCGGGGCCAACCCCGAGGATGGCCGCCCCGGCGTGTGGATCGACGGCAACATGCACGCGGCTGAGGTCGCAGGCAGCTCCGTGGCGCTCGCGATCGCCGAGGCCGTGATCTCGATCCACATCGCCCAGAGCGGTGGCCCCGCGTCCGGGCTCGGCCTGCCGCATCACATGGAGCGCGCGGTGCAGGGCGCGCTCTTCTACGTCGTGCCGCGCATCTCGCCCGATGGCGCGGAGGCCGTGCTGACCACGGGCCGCTACGTGCGCTCGGTGCCGCGCGACGAGCGCACGAACGGCGGCGCTTCGCGTTGGATCGCAGCCGATCTCGACGGCGACGGCCGCATGCTGCTGATGCGCAAGCAGGACCCGACGGGCGACTTCGTGGAGCATCCATCGGTGCCCGGTCTGATGGTGCCGCGCACGCTCGACGACGTCGGTCCGTTCTACAAGCTCTGGCCCGAGGGGCGCATCGAGCACTTCGACGGTGATCAGATCCCGACGCCTTACTTCCTCGGCGACAACTACCCCGACCTCAACCGCAACTTCCCGTTCCGGTGGACGAGCGAGCCGGACCAAGCGGGCGCGGGCAGCTACCCCGGGAGCGAGCCCGAGTCGCGCGCGGTGATCGAGGCCGCGAGCCGCCTTCCGAACCTCTATGCGTGGCTCAACCTCCACACGTTCGGTGGCTGCTTCATCCGTCCGCCCGGTGACGTGCCCGACGGCAAGATGCAGCCGTTCGATCTCGCGGTGTACAGGCAGGTCGGCGCGTGGGCCGAGGAGATCACGACCTACCCGATGGTGAGCGGCTACGCCGAGTTCCTCTACGAGCCCGACAAGCCGCTCTACGGCGCGCTCTCGGAGTGGGCGTACGAGCACCGCGCGACGCTGTCGTACGTGTGCGAGCTCTGGGACATCTTCGCGCGGCTGGGCATGAAGCGGCCCAAGCGCTTCGTGGACTACTACACGTCGCTCACGCGCGAGGATCTCGCCAAGCTCGCGCGCTGGGACGCGGAGCACAACCAAGGCCGCATCTTCCAGCCGTGGAAGCGCATCCGTCACGAGCAGCTCGGTGAGGTCGAGGTCGGTGGCCTCGATCGACGCGTCGGTCTCTACAACCCGCCCTACGAAGAGCTCGACACGATCTGTCAGGCGCAGACGAAGCTGATGCTGCGCGTGGCCGCGATGCTGCCGAGGCTCGTGATCAGCCGCGTCGAGGTAGCCCCCATTCGAGAGAACGTCACGCGCGTGTCGGTCACCGTCGAGAACCACGGGTACCTGCCCACCTACGGGATGAAGCACGGCCTCACGCGTCCGTTCAACGAGGGCGCGTACGCCGACATCTCGTGCGAGGGCTGCACGCTCGAAGAGCCGCTGCGCACGCGCTTGTCGGTCGGTCACCTCGAGGGCTGGGGCAAGGGCCTCGAGGCCGGCTCACAGGCGATCTTCCATCAGGCCTCGGGCGGCAGCGAGACGAGCCACACGCTGCGCTTCACAGCGCTCGGCCGTGGCTGGGCCACCGTGCGCGTGGGCTCGAGCCGCATGGGCTTCGTCGAGCGCCGCATCGGCATCGGCGGCGGCATCTGATCGCGGGCTCGACGCTGTCGCTCACGGGCCGAGATCGCTTCGACCCGCGAGCGTCCATCGCGCGCCGGTGCTGCCGAAGTCGGTCACGTCGGTGAACGCGGGACGAGGATCGGGGCCGCAGTGGCCTCCGATCACGTCGACGACGTACGTGTCGAAGCCGTCCTCGATCGGACCGGGCGTGCCCCAGTAGTAGTCGACGACGTCTTGCGACATGTCGCCGATGCGCGCGCGCTTCCAGTTGAGGCCCCAGCGCGTGTCGATGCGGCGCAGCCGGCGCACGAGCTCGAAGAGGAACTCGTTGTTGCCGCCCGTGTCCACGCACGAGGCCGCGAGCAGATCGGGCCTCTCGGCCGCGAGCGCATCCACCACGCTGCGCATGTCCGGCAACGGCAGCGGTGCGGGAGGTGCGGGTGCATCGAGGCTCGCGTCGATCGGCGGGCCGGCGTCGTGCTCGGGCAGCACGCCCACGAGCGGCGCGATCGTCCAGGTGCCGCCCGCGCCCGTGTCGTCGCCCCATCCCGGAGCGGCCGGATCGTCGATCCCGGGGCGCGCGCAGTGCCGCACGATCACGTCGAGCGCGTAGATCTCGCTCGAGCCCTCGGCACTGCCCGAGCCCCAGTAGTAGCCGACCCGATCTTCGAGCAGCACGCCTCCTCGCACGACGAGGCCGTAGCGCAGATCGATCGCGCGAAGACGACGCACCGCTTCGAAGAGGAATTCGCGCGTGCCTCCCATCGCGAGGCACGAGCCCGTGAGCAGGTCCGGCCGTTCGGACGCGAGCGCGTGAATGACGTACGCGTGATCGGGAGGCCCCGAGGGCGGCGACGCGAGCGGCGGCCCGAACGGCGTGAACGCATCCGGCTCGGACGGGGCGATCCACGCGTCGTCGCTCGTGAACGCATCGAGGGTGGGATCGAGCGGTGCATCGACACCCTCCGCCACGCGCGCGTCGGTCGCGTGCGCGTCCGCGCTCGGCGGTGGCCCTGCGTCGTGCGATGGACGCGCGCTCGGATCTGCACAGGCCGACAGGGAGACGAGGAGGAGACTCGTCGAGAGGCGACCGATGATCACGCGTCGGTGGTTCACGCACGTGTCGTTGCGAGGCGCGTGCCCGCAGGATCGGGACGCGCGTCCTCGAAAACGTCCGCGAATCCGTACGACGGACGGGGCCTGCACACCGTACCCGCGCGCGCAGCGTGGCGACCGGCGTCCCCACCGGGCCGATCAGGCATCCTCGTCTCACTGAGGGCGAGATGACGGACCTGACCTCCAAGACGTGGATCGTCGCCAAGGGTGTGATGTTCGCGGTGATCGCGATCCTCGCCGCGGCCATCGTGTGGCTCGAGGCGCCGAACCTCCGCGTCGCGTTCCTGCTCGCCCTGCTCGCATGGTCGTCGGCGCGCTTCTACTACTTCCTCTTCTATGTCCTCGAGCGCTACGTCGACCCCACGATGCGCTACGCGGGTGTGCTCGACCTCCTGATGGGCATGCGTCAGCGAAGACGGACGCTCCGCGGCGAAGCCGACGAGCCGCGCGAGCGCTCGTGAGTCAGGGCGAGCAGGAGGGCGCCACGCAGACGCCGCGCGTCTGGCTCGCGATCGGGTCGAGGGCACGCACGAATTCGGCGGCGTCCGCCTCCCGCACGAGACGTCGGTCGCAACGTCGCTCGGCGGCGCCCGCAGCAGCGCAGTCTTCGTCCGTCGTACACGCGATGGCACATGTCCTCGCCACGGGATCGCATCGCAACGGCGCCGTGACGGTCGAGCCCGAGCTGCAACGATCGCGCTCACCGGGCGTGCAGCGCATGCCTCGCGCACACGGCCGGCTCGCATCGTTGTCCTCGTCGCAGCGAAGCTCGATCGTGTCGAACGCCGAGCAGTGCAGCTCGAGACTCGCACCGAACACGGGCTCGAACGTCGAGGTGAAGGCGAGGCGAGGTGGCTCGCGCGTGCACTCGACGGTCTGGTCCGCGTACCAACCGGCGCGCTCGTCCATCGCACCCTCGACACGGTCGATCCGACAGAGCTCCCACGCGCGGAGGCCGTCGGTGTACCGACCCTCGAGACGTCGAGCCGGCAGCGCGTCGCAGCCGAGCGTTCGCTCCACGGGCAAGGCCTCGAACAGCACACACTCGTCAGGCGCGGAAGAAGGTCGACTCGGCGCGACGGGAAGGCACTGCGCACCCCAGTCGCGTACGACGGCGGACGCGATGTCGAGCAGCTGTGCGCGAGGCTCCCGCGCACAGATCGACTGAAGGGATGCGTCACCCGCGATCGCGTCGGCGACCGCGGCGACGAGACGACGCGGCGGCGTCGCGGGATACCCATCCGCGCTCACGCACGAGGGCTCCAGCGATCGCTCGTCCGAGGTCAGGCGCACCTCCATGCGAGGATCGGCGAGCGCCGAGACGCCCCGAGGAGGGGATCCCGGAGGGACGGCGAGGTCACTCGGGACGCCCGCGATCACGTGGAGCGACCAGGGCGGCCACACCGACGAGGCGTCGCCGTTTCGGCTCGGCCCACGCAAGAGGCCGCGTCGATCGGCGATCGCGCAGCGCATCGGCGGGGGAGCGTCCGCGAGGCGCGCCTCGTCCGGATCGAGCACCCCCGGGTCCGCGACTGAGCAGTCGTCGCCTGCGGTCAGCACGATCGCCAGGCGCTGGGCGTAGGGGCGAACGAAGCCCTCGTGCGGGCAGCCTCCGCCCGGCGGACACGCGTGACCGCTCGCGAGCTCGAGACCCGAAGCATCGAGGAACCTGGGCGGCACGAGACCGACGCGATCCCAGCTGTGGACCTCGGGATCGGTCACCGCACGAAGCAGCGCCTCGAGCGGTTGCGAAATCGTGCACCCGTCACCGGTCGTGCGCGCCACGCAGGCGAGCGCGTCGAGCGCCGAGGAGTCGTCGTCGCGACGCAGCGACAAGAAGCCTCCTGGGAGCATGCCGCGACAGCTCGCGTCCGTGCTGTTCACGCGAAGACGCGCGTCGCCACCTGGTCCTTCGCAGCCCTCGATCGGACGCATTCCGCCGCCGAGCTCCCCCGTGATCACGCCGACGTGGAGCGAGTCCACCGCGACCGTCTCGGGCACGCCGGCCCCATCGTGATCGCCTGAGAGCAACGCGCGCAGAAAGATCGGGAGCGCGTCCGCGAACTCGCCGACGAAGGGCTGCGTGGCGGGCGTGTCATCGATCACCACGATCACGTCGAGCGCGATGGGCACGAAGGGTCCGGTCACGTGCTCGTCGTCGGGGCGCTCTCCACACGCCTCACCGAGTTGCGTCTGTGGCGCGCACGCGATGAGGAGCGTCGCGAGGACCGCGACGAGACATCGGATGCCGATGCTCAGATCAAGATCACGCCGCACGGGAAGGTCGCTTCGAGCGTCGCGCGGGGGTTGCTCTGGAGGCGATCGCAGGCCGTGCCCTGGAGCTCGATGTGCGTCTCGTCGATCGCGCGCCAGCCGTTGGGGTCGTCGCAGTCGAGCTCGGTGCCGTCGAGCACGACGGTTCCCGTGCACGCTTGCGAGAGATCCTCGATGCGGCCCTCGAGCGTGATCACGCACGAGAGCTCACCGCCCACGATCTCGAGCAGCGCGGTGCGCAGGCCCTCGTCGTCACCGGCGACCCAGAACGGCGCGTCGGGATCGCCCGCACCACGGCCCACGCCTGCGTTCGCGACGTCTTGGAGGTGCTCCATGCCCACGTCGTTGCCGACGCTGATCACGAAGGTTCGGATCGACCTGTCGTACGCGCGCTCGATCGCCGCGATCGACTCCTCTTGGCCGTTCTGCGGGTTCGGCTCTGCACACGTGTCGGGCTCGCCGTCCGTCGCCAGGATCAGGATGGTCGGATCGTCGGTGGGATCGGGCACGTCGGCGAGGCGCGCGAGCACCGCGTCGATGCTCTCGCCGGTCGGCGTCTCGTCGAGCGGATCCGCGGGCCGGTACACGTCGCGGATCGCGGCGTAGTTCTCGATCGCCGGATCGACCCACGTCAGCATCGGGCACATGCCCACCGCCGGGCCGTCATCGCCGGCCTCCGACGAGTAGAGCGCCAGGCCGAACCGCACCGAGGTCTGGAGCGTCGCGATGAGGCCGTCGGGCTCGTCGAGCAGCGAGTTGCGGAGCGAGTCCCAGCGATCGGAGTCGCCAAAGTCCTCGGTCATGCTGCCGGACTGATCGACGACGAGGACCACGTTCGGCGTCACGCGTCGCGCCGTCACCCGCTGCGCGGCGCACACGTTCGTCGCGTCGATCTCGCTGCTGAGGCCGGTGTCGAGGCCCGGTGCATCGATCGCCGAGTCCACGCGCGAGCCAGGGCCGCCATCGCCGGTGCCGGGATCGTCGCCGCAGGCGCAGCCGCCGAGGATCGCGAGGGCAGAGGCGGTCGCGACGCGAGAGAACGAGTGCGTGCTCATCCCCCGATGATGCGTGGAGTCGTGCCGTTTGGCACGAAGCGCGATCACTGCGTCGGACAGTGACAGCCCCAGCTCGCGGGCATCTGTCGACAGGCGAGCAGCGCGATCGCGCGATGACCCGCGCGGTTCGGGTGCACGGGATCGAAGCCGCGGATCTCGGGACGAAGAAACCAACGCGGGAGCTCGCTCAGCGTGCGCGCATCCCCGTCCATGCGCGCGGTGCGCTGCGCCTCGTCGAGGTCGGCGAGCTGCTGCCTGTAGCGCGCATCACGCTCGAGCATGCGCCGCATCTCGGCCACGTCGCGCACGGGCGCGCTCGCATTGCGGAGGCTCGAGTCGAAGAGATCGATGCGCACGTCGGCGAGCTCGGCGGGTGTCCACGGACCGTCGGGCGTCGCGCCACGATCGCTCACGAACGAGCCCAGCGCGTCGCGCGGATTCGCGCGGCCCATCACGAAGTCCACGATGCGACGCGTGTTGCGCAGCGTGTCGAGCGCGCGCGTGCCGCCCCAGCGACGCTCGTCGTCGAGCGCGCCCCAGGGCGTCAGCGTCATGCCGACGACGCGGATGTTGCGCCGATGCGCCTCGGTGAAGAGGCGTCGGATGTAGCGGTTCGTTCGGTTCGCGGACGCCGCGCTGTTGAGGCCGCCGTTCCACCACACCCAGAGCTCGAGGCCCTGCGCGCCCATCGGATAGCGCGGGTTGCGCAGCACCTCTTGGGTCCAGACCTGGTGGAGCTGGTAGGCGCCGAAGCCCACGTGCGAGAGGTTTCGTACCTCGGCGTTCTCGCACCACTCGTGGATCAGTCGCCCGTAGGGCTCGTCCTGGAACGCGCCGATCGAGCCCGCGAGCAAGACGACCTTCACGCGACGCGACGCGTACGTGAAGCGCCACTCGGGATCGTCACAGGTGAAGCCGCTCACGCAGCGCTGCTGCTGTGCGCCGGCGCCGCTCACCGCCGCGCCCAGGAACGCAGCGGCCACGCACACGAGGACGAGGGCTCGAGCCGACACGGCGCGGCGTTTATCGTGCGGAGCGCACCATCGCCAGCCGTGCGATCAGGGCGAAGCGCTCGCGGCGCCCACGCCGAGACACCGAGCCGCATGACGCGAGCCTCTCGTGCGAGGCGTCAGGAGGGCCAGAGCTGGAGCTCCGAGAGGACGACCCACACCAAGAACACGACGACGGGTGCAGCGATCAAGCTCGCGAGCACCGCCGCGCGGCCTGCGACGCGCAACGTCCATCGATCCCCGCTCCACGCAGGCCAGCGCGAGTCCATGAACACGAACACCAGACCCCGCTCGCCATGCTCGCCGAGGCTGAAGAAGAGGCCGCCGAGCACGTAGAGGATCAGAGATGCGAAGAGGTTCGGGACGGAGGTGGGCGGAAACACGCCGTCGCGCACGACGAGGTAGAGGTCGTACGACCAGCTCGACACGAACAGCGACGACACGAGGGCGACGACGACCTCACGCATCGACCTCTTCGTCGCGCGGTAGAGCACGCCGAGCGTCCACGGCGCGAGCACGTAGCAACCGATCGACATGAAGCTGGCGTCGATGGCGTCCCACGTCGGATCACCCGTGAGCGGCGCGAGGAAGACGAACGCGGCCCAGGCCGTCGCGAAGAGCGCCAGACGGGGCCGCGAGAGCAGCTGCGCGCGATAGCCCTGCGTGAAGAGCGCGAACGACGCGCGATGCCGCACGGCCAGCGCGCCCGCCGCGCACGTGATCACGCACGCCATCGCGAGGTACACGAGCTGGCCGTTCGTGACGAGCACGCCTCATTGGGCCCGAGCCCGACAGTCACGACAAGCGATCAGGTCGCGAGGGCGTACGCGAGGCTCGAGCCTGCGCCCATCGTCGCGAGCACCGCGATGCGGGGCGCGGCGTCGATGCGGGGCATGGGCTTGTGGAGCTTCTTCCACTCGGCCTTGCGGCCCGCGAGCGCGTTGACCCAGATCGCGCCGAACACGAGCGTGACGAGCGCGCCCTCGGTGCCGAGGCACGCGCCCAGGCCCAGCGCGAGCTTGGCCGCGTCGGGACGCAGCGCCTCTCTCGTGTACGCGAGGATCGCGGGGAGGCCGAGGATCGCGAGGCCTGCGAGCGACGCCAGCGCGGTGCCTGCGTAGGCGCCTGCGGCGATGCCCGCGACGATCGCGACGAGGGGCACGAGGTTCGGGATCTCGCCCGTGCGCTTCTCGAACTCGACCGACGTGAGGAGCCCGATCGCCACGAGCCCGGCCCGAAAGAGCGCGATCTCGACGTCGGTCACGACTCCATCACCGCGCCAGGGGACAGTCGGTGGCGCGCACGACGCCCGCTTGCTCGAGGCCTGCTTGGTAGGCCATGCGCGCGCACGTCGCGACGGCCGTCGCCACCGGGTCCGCGTTCTCCTCGGTCACCTCGGCCGGCAACGTGCTCTGCATGTTCTCTCCGCAGAGCATCATCGCCGTCGCGAACGCGTTGGCACACAGCTCTGCGTCGATCGACGGGTAGCAGGTGCGGAGCGGGCTCGCGTCCGAGCAGAGATCGGGCAGCACCTCACGCGTCACCGCGCCGAGGAAGTTCGGGAGCGGCATCGGATACGCCTCGGCCTCGCCGCCCGAATTCGCGGCGCTCTGCTGCTGCGTCGTGTCGGGCGCGGGCGTCGTTTCTTGTGCGCTCGACGAGGCGCCACCGCCGCATCCGACCGCGACGCCAGACAGCGCGCACACCGCCACGAGGGAGACCGTCTTCCACGTCGTGCTCATCGGATCTCCTTCGTGTCGGCGAGCCCGCAGGCGCGCTCGCTCAGCCCTTGAGCGCCTCGGCGCCGCCGATGATCTCCATCAGCTCGGTGGTGATCGCAGCTTGACGCGCGCGGTTGTAGATGAGCGTGAGGCGGCCGATCATCTCGGACGCATTCTTGGTCGCGTTGTCCATCGCGGTCATGCGGGCGCCGTGCTCGGAGGCGACGGACTCGAGGAGCGCGCGGAAGACCTCGACCTCGACGTACATCGGCAGCAAGCGATCGAGCAGCGCGCGCTTGTTGGGCTCGTAGATGAAGTCCACGTTCGCGCCGCCGCCCTTGGCATCGCCGGCCTTGGCCTCCGCGGCCTCGGCCTCGGAGACGTGCGGCGTGATCGGGACCAGCGGCTCGAAGACGACCTTCTGCGAGATCGCGCTCTTGAACTCGTTGTAGACGAGGTAGACGGCGTCGTGACCGTCGGCGCCGTACTCGGCCACGATCGCGCGGCCGATCTCGCCGGCCTTGGTGACCGAGAGGTTCTCGAAGACGCCCGTGAAGTCGAACTCGATCTTCGCGTCGCGACGGCGGAAGAAGTCGCGCCCCTTGCGGCCGATGACGGCGAAGGAGACCGCGACGCCGCGCGCCTCGAGCTCCTTCCACTTCGTCAGCGCCGCGCGGTTGATGTTCGCGTTGAACGCGCCCGCGAGGCCGCGGTCCGAGGTCAGCACGACGATGAGCACCTTCTTGGGCTCACGGCGCGCGAGGAGCGGATGCACCTCGTCGTCGCCCGCGCGCGCGGCCACGCTCGACAGGACCTCCATGGTCTTGAGGGCGTAGGGACGCAGCTCGGTGATCGCCTGCTGCGCACGACGAAGACGCGCCGCCGCGACCATCTTCATGGCCTTGGTGATCTTCTGCGTGTTCTTGACGCTGACGATGCGGCTGCGGATCGCCTTGAGGTTCGCCATGAAGACTCCGTCGGAGGCTCACGCGCGAGCGCGAGCCTCCTCAACAATCACTTCTTGTCCGCGCCGCCCGCGAAGATCTTGCCGAAGTCCTTGAGGACCTTGTGCAGCTCCTCCTGGGCATCCTTCGGGAGATCGCGGGACTCGCGCACCTTGTCGAGGATCGACTTGTGGCTGCCCTCGACGAACGCGAGCATGTCCGTCTCGTAGCGGCGCACGTCAGCCGTCGCGATGTCGTCGACGTAGCCGTTGGTGGCCGCGAAGATCGCGACGACCTGCTTCTCGAACGGAAGCGGGACGAACTGGTCCTGCTTCATGATCTCGACGAGGCGCGCGCCGCGTGCGAGCTGTCGCTGGCTGGCCTTGTCGAGGTCGGACGCGAACTGCGCGAACGCCGCCATGGCGCGGTACTGCGCGAGCTCGAGGCGGAGCTTGCCGGCGACGGCGCGCATCGCCTTGGTCTGGGCCGAGCCGCCGACGCGCGAGACCGAGATGCCGACGTTGATGGCGGGGCGAACGCCCGAGTAGAAGAGGTCCGTCTCGAGGAAGATCTGGCCGTCGGTGATCGAGATGACGTTCGTGGGGATGTACGCCGAGACGTCACCCGCCTGCGTCTCGATGATCGGGAGCGCGGTGAGCGAGCCGCCCGAGTCCGGGATCTTCTTGGCGACGTAGTCGCCGCCCTTCGTCTTCGCCTCGGCCTCGGCCTCCTTCTTGGCGTCCTCGCCGCGGTGCACGTGCGCACCCTCGCGCTTGGGCTCCTGGTCCTTCTTCACCACCACCCACTCTTCGGCGATCTTGGCGGCGCGCTCGAGGAGACGGCTGTGGACGTAGAAGACGTCGCCCGGATACGCCTCGCGGCCCGGCGGGCGGCGGAGCAGGAGGGAGAGCTGGCGGTAGGCGACCGCCTGCTTGGAGAGATCGTCGTACACGAGCAGCGCGTGCTGACCGTTGTCGCGGAAGTACTCGCCCATCGTGACGCCGGAGTACGGCGCGATGAACTGCAGCGGGGCGCTCTCGGACGCGCCGGCGACGACGACCGTCGTGTACTCCATGGCGCCGTACTGCTGGAGCTTCGTGACGACGTTCGCGACGGTCGACTGCTTCTGGCCGATGGCGACGTAGATGCAGAAGACGTTGAGGCCCTTCTGGTTGATGATCGCGTCGAGCGCGACAGCGGTCTTGCCCGTCTGGCGGTCACCGATGATGAGCTCGCGCTGACCGCGGCCGATCGGGATCATGCCGTCGATCGCCTTGATGCCCGTCTGGAGAGGCTCCTTGACCGGCTGGCGCTGCACGATGCCGGGCGCCTTCAGCTCGACGCGGCGACGGAGCTTGCTCTCGATCGGACCCTTGCCGTCGATCGCCTCGCCGAGCGCGTTGACGACGCGGCCGACCATCGCGGGTCCCACCGGCACCTCGAAGATGCGGCCCGTGCGCTTGACGACGTCGCCCTCGCGGACTTGCGTGGCCTCGCCGAGAACGGCGGTACCGACGTTGTCCTCCTCGAGATTGAGCACGAGGCCCTGCACGCCCGACGCGAACTGCACGAGCTCGCCGGCCATCGCGCTCTCGAGACCGTAGACGCGCGCGATGCCGTCACCGGTGGAGAGGACGGTGCCCGTCTCCATCACGTCGACCGACTTGTCGTACGACGCGATCTGCTGCTTGATGATCTCGCTGATCTCTTCGGCGCGGAGCTGCATGGTCTCTACCTGTTCGGGGCTGGAGGGAAGAACGAGGCTCGGGTCGAGCCTCAGGAGGCGAACGGGGCTGCTTTCTCCAGCAGCTGCTGCTTGATGTCCTTGAGACGGTTCGCGATCGAGCCGTCGAACACGGTGTCACCGACACGCGCCACGACGCCGCCGATGATCGACGGATCGGTGCGCTTGAGGATCGTGACCTGGCGGCCCGTGACCTCGCTGAGCGTCTTCTCGAGCTGCGCGTAGTACGCGTCGGGCAGCGGCGTCGCGGTGATGATCTCGGCGCGCACGCGGCCGGACTTACGCTCCGCGATCGTCGTGAACGCCTCGGAGATGTCGCCGAGCGCGCCGATGCGGCGGCGATCGACGAGCAGCTTGAGCGTGGAGATCAGCACCGGCGCGGCGCCCATGCGCTGTGCGAGCGCGACGATCGCCTTCTTCTTCGCCTCGGGGCCGAACGCCGGGTTCTCGACGAGCTGGCGGAGCTCGGCGTTGGTCTCGAAGGTCTTGGCGAGATCGGTGAGGTCCTGGCGGACCTTCTCGACCTGCTTGGACTCCGAGGCGAGCTCGTAGAGGGCCTTGGCGTAGCGGCGGGCGGCGACTGAGGAGGCGCTCACGAGCTGGCTCCCGGCTGCGGGTTCTTGGAGGCGCTCGTCTTGAGGCGCGCGAGGTACTCGTCGGCGAGGCGCTGCTGGTCGGCGGCGGACGTGCCCTGGCGGAGGATCGCCTCGGCAGCGACCACCGCGGACTCGATCGCCTCGCGCGTGAGCTCTTCCTTGAGCTGCTTCATCTGCTGCTCGACGAGGAAGCGCGCCTCGGCATGCATACGCGCGGCCTTCTCGGAGGCCTCCGACACGAGGCGATCACGCTCGGCCTGACCGGCCTTGCGCATGTCCTCGCGGACGCGATCGAGCTCGGCGTCCATGGTGTCGATGCGCTTGCTGTACTCGGCGAACTTCGCCTCGGCCTCGGTCTTCATCCGCTTGGCCTCTTCGAGGCCATCGACGATGCCCGCGCGGCGATCCGCCAGGAGCTTGGGCATCACGCGGTTGAGGAGGATGTAGAGCAGCGTCAGCCAGATCGCGAAGTTCGTGAGCTGACCCGCGAACTGGAAGTAGTCCCAGTGCGGCTCGTGATGCTCGCCGTGCTCGGAGGTCTCGTCGGCGAGCTCGCCCGCCTCGTGCACCACCTCTTCGCCGTGCGAGGGCTCGCCGTGCTGCGCCAGGAGCGGCGACGCGGTGAAGGCGCCGAGCGCGATCGCCACGAGGACGAAGAGGCCACGGACGTGGGAACGGAGCGTCGACATCAGCTCGCCCTCCGGCCGAGCAGCTTGGCGGCGATGTCCGCCGCGAGCGCCGGCACGTTGTTCTTCATCTCGCCGCGGATCTCCGTGGCCTTGCGCGCGAGGTCCGCCTCGGCGTCGCGGAGGATCTTGTCGGCCTCGGTGCGGCTCTTGGCGAGGAGATCGCGCTCGAGGGCCACGCCCTCCTGCTGGATGCGGTCGCGCTCGGCGTTCGCCTCGACCTTGACCTTCTTCATCTCGGTCTCGAACTTCTTGAACTTCTCGTCCGCCGACTTCTCGAGATCGCGCGCCGAGTCCTTGGCGCCGTCGATCGCCTTCTCGCGCTCGTCGAAGACGGCGAGCAGAGGCTTGAAGAGGAAGGTGGAGAGGATGCCGAAGAGGGCGAAGAAGATCGCGAGCTGGATGAGGAAGGTTCCGTCCAGGTCGATGATCGCGCCCGACAGCACCAGGCCGAACGAGAGAGCTTGCATGGGGACCCCGTCGTGCTGCGAACCCCCCGCGGGCTGAACCTCGGGGGCGTTCACTTCATTCGGTCACGCGGTTGAGTTTCTTCGCCCGGGCCGAGGGGGGGCCGAGGCGCGCGCTTCCTAGCACGGGCCCCAAGGCCGTCAAGGATCGCGGAGTTCGCGAAAGCCTTGCAAAACAGGGCGTTCCAGCGTCGAGCGTCCGCTCCCGAGCAGCGCGCGGCACGCTTCGCTGTATGCTCGCGCGCCATGCCTACGACGCGCTCTGGTTCCTGGCTCGCGCTCATGTTCGCGAGCGTCGCTCTCCTGCTTCCGTCCGCAGTCTCTGCGCAGCGTGGCATCGGCGCGGTGGTGATGCCCTTCGATGGCCCCGGCTCGGACGCCGTCCGCGGTCAGGTGCACGACGCGCTCGCCGAGGATCCCCGGCTCGTCGTCGCGCCGCTCGACGAAGGCGCCTCGGATGCGCAGGTCCTCGTCTCGGGCTCGACGTCCGGGCGGGCCACGCGACGCACCTTCGAGCTCGTCGCGTCCGACGCCGAGGGCACCGAGCTCGCGACGCAGTCGGGTCGCATCGCGCGTGGCGCGGCAGGACGTCGTGCGGTCGCCGACGCGACGCGCGCCCTGATGGACGCGGCGATCGCGCGCCTGCCTCCGCCGCCTTCGTCCACGCGGACCGACACGGAGACCACGACCACCGAGGTCGAGCCCGCCGATCCCACTCCGACGCCGGCCGGCCCCGCGACGAGCAACCCCGCCACCGATCCGCCCATCGTCGCGATCCTCGCGGGTGCCGTCTTCCGCAACCGCACCTCGGACGTGCGCCTCGAGAACGGCGGGAGCCAGATCTACGACTCGGGCTTCTACGTGGAGCTCGCGGTGGGCCTCGAGATCCGTCCGCTCGCGCACGATCCCGGCCTCGCGCGCGGTCTCTTCATCCGCGGCAGCTACGCCCACGCGGTGGGCCTGGGCACGCAGGACTGCGGCTCGGGCAGCTGCCAGCGCTACGACACCACGTTCTTCCGCGCCTACGGCGACGTGGGCTTCCTCTTCGATCTCGGCCGCGTGGTGGAGCTCGGTGCAGGCCTGGGCTTCGGCTACGACGCGTACCAGATCGCCGACAACCGCGTGATGCCGGGCGTCGAGTATCCCTACCTCCGCCCCGGCATCCGAGGCCGCATCCGCATCCTCGAGGAGATGGTGGTGCTCGACGCGGACGTCGGCTTCCGCTCGCTGTTCGGTCGTGATCGCCTGAGCACTGCGTTCGGGCCGAGTGGCGACTCGTTCGGCATGGACGCCGGCCTCGGCGTGACCGGCATCTTCGACTTCGGCCTCATGTACCGAGCCGACTTCTCGTGGGCGAGCTACTGGCACTCGTTCTCCGGCGGCGGAACGCTGCAGACCGCGACGAGCGGCACCGATCAGGGCATCCGCATCGGCGTGATGCTCGGGTACGGCTTCCGATGAGCACGGAGATCCGCGCGCTCGTCGGTCGCGGCACGCGCTTCGAGGGACGCCTCGTGTTCGAGCAGCGCGCGCGCATCGAGGGCGTGCTGAAGGGTGAGATCTGGGGCGAAGGGATCCTCGTGCTCGGTGAGGGCGCGGAGGTCGACGCGAGCATCGAGGTCGGCACGCTGGTGGTGCGCGCCGGGACGCTGCGCGGCGAGGTGCAGGCGCGCGAGCTGATCGAGGTGCACGCGGACGCGAAGGTCTACGCGAACATCACCGCACCCACGATCGACCTCGCCAAGGGCTGCGTCTTCGAGGGCCGCTGCACGATGAGCGCCCCCCGCTCCCGCGAGGCCGCGAGCAACACCGAGGGCTGATCACTCGGGGCCCGCGTCGGCTCGGCGACGACGTCGTCGATCGGCACGCGAGCTCGCGGGCGCGGGCCTCGTCCTCCAACCGCTCGCGCAGCTCCTGCGTCTCTTCGAGGAAGCGCTCGCGCTCGAAGCGGTGTGGGTCCTCGCCTCGAGCACGGCTCAGCGGCGAGTCGGCGTCGAACGTGCCGCCCACGCTGATGCCTGCGATCGGTACGTCGCGAAAGAGCGAGGCCGAGTCGAGCGGTGCGCCCGTCACGTCGGTGAGCGGCTGGGTCTGGCCGATCGTCGGCGGGTCGAGGGTGGCGTCGTCGCGATCGCGGAACACGACGGTGCCGTCGGGTCGGATCGTCGCGTCGAAGCCCGAGCCGTCGTAGGTGAACGTGCCATCGGGGTGAGGCGCGACGCGGATCGGTCGACGTCGGGTGACATACGCCTTGGCCATCGCCGCGCCGCGCAGATCGTCGTCGAAGCGCCGCTCGGTCGCGCGCTCACCTCGGATCCGCGGGCCCACGTGGGTGCCCGTCTGCGGCACGTCGATCGGCCCCGTCGCCTCCGAGAGGACCATCGTGCGCGCGACGCTCGACGGGTCGATCGACACGTCGAGATCCACCGTCGCCTCGGATCGCAGAGCGGGAGCCTCCCACTCCGGTTCACCGAGGCGCTGCTCTGCGTCGGCCTCGCTCGGTCCCGTCTGCGTGGTCATCACCGAAGGAGCGATCGTTCCTCGATCGACCCGCGGTCGGACGCTGCGAGGCGGTGTGTGCGCATCGATCGGAGGCCTGTCGTCGTGTGGGGTCACGGGCTCCTCGACGTCGTCCATCGGCGCGAGTGAGAGGATGCTGATCTCGACGTCGTGAGCCCGCGGTGCTCGCTCGACGCGCGACGTCGCGCCGGCGACCAGCGCGATCGCGTGAGCCGCCAACGCCGTGGCGAGCGCGATCGATGCGCGCGCCCGACGACGTCCTCCACGCCAGCTCACCGCCCCTCTACGCACCGGCCGCGCGGGGGATTTCAGTCCGTGCAGACCGGCGCGCGTGTGCACGTGCATGGTGCTGCACACGTGCGCGCGACCCCGCGATTTCAACGCAACTTTCGGCCGGCACCGACCCTGCAATGTCTGGTCGCGACCTCGGCGATGAGCGCCAGGCAGGAGGACGACATGGTCTCGCGCGCGACGTTTCTGGGCTTGGGCCTCGGTGTGATCTCGGGGGTGGCTCTCACCGGCTGCAGCGAGGCTCCGGCCACCACGATGATCGAGGTCGCCTCTCCGGGTCCCATCCCGCGCGCCATGGACTCGCGCACCGGTGTGCTCGCCGTCGACGCGCTCCGCCCCGATGGCCGCTACGACACCACGCTCCGACGGATCGAGGGCGGCGCGTACGTGACGCTCACGCCGACGATCCCTTCGGGCGACGTGCCGGGCTTCGAGAGCGTCGCGTGGTTCGAGGGCGAGGCGCTCGTGGGTGATCTCGCGTCGAGCCTCTACGTCTTTCGCGACGGCGCATGGACGAGCCTCGATCTCCGCGGCTGTGATCCCAGTCTCTCGTCGGCGAGCCTGATGGACGCGACCGCGATGGATCACGCGTGGGTGATGTCGTTCGATCGCGGCCTGGGCGAGCGCACGCTGTGTCTGTTCGACGGCGTCGACTTCGTGTCGCGCGAGCCGCTCGATCACACGGTGACGGATCTCGTCGAGCACGACGGGCGCCTCTTCGCGCTCGACGAAGAAGGGGTGATCCGCTTTCGCTCGATCGGGGAGGGCAGCTGGACGAGCATCGCGCGCGTCCCCGACGGCACCGAGGCCACCTCGCTCCTCGCACGGCCCGACGCGGTGTACGTGTCGTCGGCGGGCGAGACCTCGTTCGTGTGGTCGCGCATCGAGGGGGACGCGGCGCGCGTGATCGAGGGCATGCCCGGCTTCGACGGCGAGCGCTGGGAGGTGGAGTACACCGAGCAGACGCACTCGAGCTGCGGCACGTCATGGTTCGACGGGTCGCGCTACTGCAACGAGATCACCGACGTGGCGGAGCACCACGTGCGTCGCATCGACGGCGACGCGCCCGTGGACGCGGGCTACCTCCGCCTCGAGGACGGCGACGTCACTTGGTACGAGACGCAGATCGTGGGCCCCGGTCAGCTGATCCTCGCCGGCTCGAGCGGCCGCATCTTCGTGACGACGAGCGATTGAGCGAGCGTCTTGCGATCCCACGCGCTGAAGCGCGGGGCATGGGCGATCCCCGAGAAGCCCGCCGGCGCGGGCTCGAGAAGCCGGCGGTCACCCTCGTTCGACTTCGACGCAACATGGAGCGCCCGGGGACCGAGAAGGGCGCATGTCACAACGCTCTCGTGTTCACCAGCTCGTCCACATCGTCTGGGCCACGCATGGACGTCGCCCACTCCTGCCTGTCGGTCGCGACGCCGAGCTCCGCCGGTTCTTTCATGCGAAGGCCGCAGAGCTCGGATGTCTGGTCGTCTCCTCCGGCTGTGCTGACGACCATGCGCACGTCCTCGCACGCCTCCGCGCGACCATTCCGCTGTCCGTGTTCGTGCAGCGGCTGAAAGGCGCCAGCTCCCACGATCTCGCGTCGGCCGATTGGCCGCTCCAGTGGCAAGAGCGGTATTGGGCCGAGTCCGTGTCACCGTTCGATGCCCGCGCGCTGGCCGACTACATCCATCACCAGCGCGACCGCCACGACCCGAGACGCGCGGAGGAAGGATGGCTGGCCGCCCTCGAGCTCGAGGGAGGTCACGACCGCTGTTGATGCCTCGAGACGAGCCCGGAGGGCTTCTCTGGGATCGCCCATGCCCCGGACCTCGGTCCGTGGGCCCGCCACGCGGCGCGCACGGTCAGGCCGCGGTCTCGATGCGGATCGCGCGCGGGGGCTCGACGATGCCCGAGAGCATCTGGATCTCCCTCAGCGCCGAGCGGAGCGCGTCGTCGCGCGTGGGATGCGTGAGCACCACGACATGCACCGGGGCCTTGGGGCCGGACGCCCTCGCCTCCTGGATCATCTGGTGGATCGCGATGTCGAACGCGCCGAGCACGCTCGCGATCTTCGCGATCACGTTGGGGCGATCCATCACCGCGAAGCGCAGGTAGTAGGGCGAGACGTGCATGCCCGCGGGCTGCACCTCACGACGCAGCAACATCCCGCTCGGCACCGTGCGCTGCGGCACGCGGCCGCGTGAGTCGCGGAGGATGTTGCGGCCCACGTCGACGAGAT
This sequence comes from Deltaproteobacteria bacterium, assembly GCA_017303575.1. GTDB lineage: Bacteria > Myxococcota_A > Polyangia > Polyangiales > Sandaracinaceae > JAFLCL01. The sequence goes on along the minus strand of JAFLCL010000050.1, from coordinate 16,192 downwards.
CCGACACCACGCTCATCGCCGTGGGCATGGCGCCCGCGCCGTAGCCCGAGAGCAACGAGGGGCCCAGCATGGCGCCCTCGAGGTAGACGGCATTGAGCGCACCGTGGATCGACGCGAGCACGCTCGTCTTGGGCACGAGCGCGGGGTGCACACGCAGATCGAGCATGCCGACGGGCAGCGAGCGCGCCGTCGCGAGCAGCTTGATCACGTAGCCGAAGCGCTCGGCCATCTTCATGTCGATCGCGGTGATGTGCTCGATGCCCTCCGTCGTGACGTGCGAAGGAAGGAGCTTCGCGCCGAACGCGAGCGTCGCGAGGATCGTGAGCTTGTGGGTGGCGTCGCCACCGTTCACGTCGAGCGTCGGATCGGCCTCCGCGTAGCCGGCCTCCTGCGCGGCGGCGAGCGCCACGCCGTAGTCGATCTGCTCGGATTGCATGCGCGAGAGGATGTAGTTGCTCGTGCCGTTCACGATGCCGCGCACGGCCACCACCGAGTCCGCGACGAGCGCCTCGCGCAGCACGCGGATCACGGGGATGCCGCCGCACACAGCGGCCTCGAAGTAGAGGTCGGCGCCGCGCTCCTCCGCGAGCTCGAAGAGCGCGTGGCCTTCTTCGGCGAGGAGGAATTTGTTCGCGGTGACGACGCTCTTGCCACGCTCGAGCGCGGTGCGGACGTAGCGGCCCGCGGGATCCAGGCCGCCGATCACCTCGACGACGACGTCGATCTCGGGATCACCGAGCACGGTCTCCGGGTCGTACGAGAGGAGCTCGGGCGCCACGTACGAGCGCGCCTTGCCTTCCGTCTTCGCGACGACGCGCCGCACCTCGATGGGCGCGCCGAGCCTCCGCTCGAGGCTCCCCGCATGCTCACGCAACAAGCGGAGGATGCCCTGCCCGACGACACCGCAGCCGAGGAGCCCGATCCGGATCGCGCGCATGCGGAGCGTCCTACCACGGCGAGCCCGCGCCTCGTTCGCTCTTGCTAGGCTCCGCGCCACATGACGCTCGGCTTCTTCCTCGCGTGGGTGATCGTGATGGCGCTGGCCATCGCGTCCTACGTGTGGCTCGTCGTCGTCGTCGTGCGTGCGAGCAGGGTGCCGCGTGACTGGAAGTGGGCGGTGCTCGTGCCGCCGGCGGCGTGCTGGGTGGGGATTCGCGCGGGAGGCTGGCCGCGCGCGGCGTCGATCACGTTCGCGCTGCTGGCGAGCACGTACGTGCTCCTCCGCATTCTCCCGTGAATCGCGAGGAAATCTGCCTCGCCGAGCGCGGAGGACTTCGTTGACACTGGGGCGCGCGCTTCCCACTATCGGGCTTCGTCGCGCTCGCCTTCGCGAGGCGACACAGGAGGCGATCGAGATGCCCAGCAAGAAGCTCGCGCAGGTGAACGATCTCAACTGGGAGAGCGAGGTCACGAAGTCCGACGTGCCCGTGCTCGTCGACTTCACCGGCCAGTACTGCGCGCCCTGCAAGCAGATCGAGCCCTTCATCGAGCAGCTCGCGTCCGAGTACGCAGGCCGCGTGAAGATCGTGCAGGTCGACGTCGAGGAGGGTCCGAACGCGGCGGCCAAGGCCGGCGTGAAGAACATCCCCACGCTCATCATGTACAAGGCCGGCGAGGCCGTCGCGACGCAGAAGGGCGCCGCCCCCAAGACGATCCTCAAGCAGCTGATCGAGCGCGGTCTGTGAGGGTGTGAGCGGCAGGACGGGCGCGGGCCTCAGACGCCCTGGCTCGTCGCTGCGCTCCTCGGGCGGGCTCGGTCGCTTCGCTCCCTGGCGTGGGGCCGTGCATCCTGGCGGGAGAGCTTGATATCCTCGCGGCCTCATGGAGTCGGACTCGACGCTCGTGACGGGATCGCCAGCGGGGCTCAAGGCGCCTCGGCCGGGCGACGTCGTGTGCGAGCGCTTCGAGATTCGTGACGTCGTCGAGGGCGACGCGCTGGTGGTCAGCTATCGCGCGGTCGATCAGGAAACGGACGCGACGGTGCTCGTGCGCGTGGCCACGCCGGGCCTGCTCGGTGAGCGCGAGGCCAAGCGCGTGGTCGATCGACTGCGACCGCTCGTGGGATCGCGCGGCGAGCCCGAGGGCGCGTCGCTCTGGCCCGGGCTGCTCGACGTCGATCGCGAGGGCTCGCTGGTGAGCACCGTCGAGACGTGGCCCAAGGGCACGTCGTTCCGCGCGGTGCTCGAGGCGAGGCGGGCGAAGAAGAAGCGCTTCGACGCGGCCGAGCTCCTGCCGTTCGTGGGCCGCATCGCGGCCGCGCTCGATGGCCTGCCCGATCGCGGCGGGCTCTCGGGCCTGCACCACGGCGACCTGCGCGCGAGCCGCATCTTCGTGCACCCCGACGGCATGTCGCTCACGGGCGGCTTCCTCCTCGCCGCACTGCCAGGCGATGCCGTCGCGGAGATCCTCGCGCGCGACGTCGTGCTGAGGCGCACGCTGCCGCCGGAGTTCGCGGACGGTCTCGCCGGCCGTCCTGCCGATCGACACGCTGTCGCTGCGCTCGCGTGGGAGGCGCTCGAGGGCGTCGCACCACCCCCGTCGGTGCGACCGGCGGACTGTCGGTCCGAGCCTGCGCTCGGCGCGATCCTCGTGCGCTACCTCGATCCGGATCCCGCGGCCCGCCCTGCGACCCTGCGCGGCCTCGTCGATGCGCTCGCCGCGCGCGCGAACCTGCCCATCCCCGAGCACCGCGATCGGTTGGTGCTGATCGGCGGCATGACGAGCTCGAGCGACGAGCTCGTCGCGACTGGCACGACGACGGAGACAGGCAGCTACCAGCTCACCGACGGCGAGCTCCTGCCGCTCGGCGACCAGACGGACCGGGCGAAGATCGAGCCCAAGGAGCGCGGCTCGGATCTCGATCCCGATCTCGTCGCGATCGCGAAGGCCGCCTCCGCGATCTCGGGCACCGGCACCTTCCAGCTGGGCGACGACGAGCTCGTGCCGCTCTCCGCGAACCAGATCCAGAAGGCCGTGATCGCAGCCAAAGAAGCGCACGTCGCGCCCAAGCAGCACCAGGCGCCTCCGCGCACGGGCCGAGCGACGCAGCCCATGGGCGAGATCCCGGCGCCAACGCCCACCGCAGCCGCGTCGCCCAAGGCGATGCCCGCGCGCACGCCCAAGCACGCGATGCCGATGCCGACGAAGAACGGCGCTGTGAAGGCGGCCGTGAGTCGCACCGAGGAGCTCGACCTCGTGGCGATCGAGCCCGCGCGAACGGTGCCGCAGAAGAAGAACGCGAGCCCGCTGCCTGCGCCCGCGACGCCGAGCGCGATCGCCGCGACACCCGAGCCCGCGAAGGCTCGGCAGGCGTGGGAGCACACGCAGCTTCCCTCGAGCGGTGCACCGCTGCCCGCGCTCCAGCCCGTGGCGCCCTCGCCGCACGCTGCGCCGCCTCGTGCGCCTGCGCTGACAGCGATCGTGCCGATGCCTCCGGCGGAGGCGCCTCCTGCGACGGGGGGCTTCGGCGGCATCGTGATGATCATCGCCGCGGTGCTCGTGGCCACGCTGATCCTCGGTGCTGCGTTCTGGTACCGCGCTCACGAAGAGCACGTGCGACACGAGCAAGAGATCGAAGAGCGCCTCCGCGATCTGCGCCAGTGACACGCGTCTCTCGAACGGTTGCAGACGCACGCGATCGCGCCCGCACATCGCGTTGAAGAAATCACCCCCCAGGGGCAGTCTCAGGCCCATGCGCTCGCCTGCGTCTCGCCTCGGACTCCTCGGCCTCGCCCTCGCCGCCCTCGCGCTCGCGGTCCCGCATCGCGCGCTGACGCAGGACACGCCGCCGACCACGGCCGCTCCTTCCGCGGGGCCGCGCACCGAGGCGCAGCTCCGCACGTTGCTCGGGGGCGCATGGCACCTCGTGCAGTCCGAGGCGACGGCGCGACAGCGCATCGATCAGGGCATCGAGCGCTGCGTGAGCGAGATGAACTACTTCCTCCAGGGCGTCGCACGCGATCAGATGCGCGAGAACACGCCGATCAACCGACGCATCGACATCGGCTTCGAGGGCACGTCGTCGATCACGGTCAACTTCGATCAGCGCTTCTCGTACACGACGCGCCCGGGCGTGGCGCAGCAGTTCGACCTGCCGGACGGTAGCTCGGTGAACGTGCGGCAGTACTTCCGCGAGGATCACTTCGAGCAGTACTTCGAGGCCACGCTCGGTCGTCGCTGGAGCGTCTATCGCCTGTCGGAGGACGGCCGCACGATGACGGTGAGCGCGACGCAGCAGGGGCCGATGATGCCGGTGCCGATGCACTTCACGCTCGACTACCGCCAGCGCTGAGTGGTCTGGGTCGAGGCCGCAAGGCGCCCCGAAAGACGCGCCGATCGAAACTCTGCGGTCCCTGTGTAGAGTGCGCGCGTGTCCGAAGCGCTGATCCACACGTACGCGACCTGGGCCGAGATCGGCCTCGCCGCGCTGACCTTCGTCTCGTTGTTCTTCATCACCGCGCCGTATGGCCGTCACGGCCGCGGAGGATGGGGGCCCGAGATCTCGCAGCGCCTCGCGTGGGTGCTCATGGAGCTGCCGGCCGTCGCGCTCTGGATCGGCATCTACGCCTTCGGCACGCACGCGTGGGAGATCGCGCCGCTCGCGCTGCTCGTGATCTGGCAGACGCACTACGTGAACCGCACGTTCGTGTTTCCGTTCCGCATCAAGGCGGAGGGAAAGAAGACGCCGATCTCGATCGTGCTCACCGCCGTGGTGTTCAACTCGCTCAACGCGTACGTGAACGCGCGCTGGGTCTCGGAGTACGGAAGCTACGCCGCGAGCTGGCTCTACGACGCGCGCTTCCTCCTCGGTGCGGCGGTCTTCGTGACGGGATTCGCGATCAACCAGCACGCGGACTGGGTGCTGATGAACCTCCGCAAGCCGGGCGAGACTGGCTACAAGATCCCGCGCGGCGGCCTCTACGAGCGCATCACGTGCCCCAACTACTTCGGCGAGATCCTCGAGTGGACCGGCTGGGCGATCGCGACGTGGTCTCTCGCGGGCCTCGCGTTCGCGCTCTACACGATCGCGAACCTCGCGCCGCGCGCCCGTGATCACCACCGCTGGTACCAGCAGAAGTTCCCCGACTACCCCGAGGAACGGCGCGCGCTGATTCCCTTCGTGTGGTGAGCGATCTCGCGCCCTCCGCGCGCGGACGGGTTGTGGCGCGCGGCGCGTGCGGCCTACCCTCGCTCGCTCGGAGGTCACGTGAACGCTCGCGCGCTCGTCCTGCTCCTCGCTTCGACGCTCGCGATCGCGGGCTGCGAGTGCGACAACCCGCGGCCGATGCGGCGCACCGACTCGGGCATGCCCGTCGTCGAGATCGACGCGTTCGGCAGCGAGCTCCTCGACGCGCCCTTCCCCGACTCCACCGGCGAGCGGCCCGACATGGGCCCCGAGATGGACACTGGCTGTGACAGCCGCACGCCCGTGGAGAACGAGATCGTCGGCGATCCGCCCGACATGCTCATCGTCATGGACGTCTCGGGATCCATGTGCACGCCGCTCATCGAGACGTTCCCGCCCACGTCGATGGAGACGAAGATGCAGATCATGAAGGCGTCGCTGACGAGCCTCGTGACCGAGTGGGACGCGCGCATCAACTTCGGGATGATGCTGTTCCCCGGGGACGGCACGTGCGGGGCGGGCACCGTCACGAACCCGATCGCGATGCGCAACGCGTCCGCAATCTCGGGGCGCCTGCGCGCGATCCGCGATGATTTCTTCGGCTGCGCGACCGCCAACACCGGCGCGACACCGACGCACGTCTCGCTCGATGCCGCGCGCGCCTACTACGCGACGGTGCCGGTGAACCCCATCGGTCGCTACGTGCTGCTCGCCACCGATGGCCTTCCGAACTGTGGCGCGGAGCAGCCCGACGGCAGCACCGCGGAGACCGTGAACGAGACCGTGACCGCGATCGAGGCGCTCAACGCCGCGGGCATCCGCACCTACGTGCTGGGCTTCGGCTCGGGGCTCGACGGCGGTGGGCCGGCGCTGATGCGCATGGCGGTCGCGGGCGGCACCTCGCGTCCCTACAACGCGCGCTCCGCGACCGAGCTCGATCGTGCGCTCGACATGATCGCGGCCGAGGTCATCCCGCCGAGCTGCACCGTGATGCTCGAAGGCGCGACGCGTGATCCCTCGCTCTTCGAGGTGAGCTTCGATGGCGGCCCGCTCATTCCGCGCGACGAGTCGCACGGCCGCGGCTGGGACTACGACGCGGGCACGAACACGATCACGTTCTACGGCGCGGAGTGCACGACGATCGAGAGCGGCGACGTCACCGACGTGAACATCGACTTCGGCTGTCCGGGACCGCTGATCTGATTCCTCGGGGGTCGCGGTCGCGTGGGGGTGGCGGATGGAGGCGTCACCCCACGGGCGGCGGATCGAGTCGCCGCCTGCCTCGGATCGCCCACGAAACAGCCTCTTTCGCGCCATCGTCCGCGCGGCACGCCCACTGCACAAGGGCGGGCATGCGCCGCACGCTCTCCGCCCTCGCCGCCTCCTCGCTCCTCACGCTCTCGGGCTGCGCCCAGGAGCCGACCGGTGATCCCGAGGCGTTCGATGGCCTCGACGCGGTGGAAGACGGCGAGGTCGTCGAAGAGGGCAAGGCCGACGACTTCCTCAGCGCGACCGCGCGCGAGTACGTGATCTCGGGCACCACCAGCGTGACGCTCGAGCCCGAGTGGCAGCGCCGCACCGAGAGCGAGCGGCTCGCGCGTGTGGCCGAGCTCGTGACGCTCAAGCAGGTCGCGATCAGTTGGTTCCTGAACCTCTACCTCGTCGACAAGGAGCACGAGGACGCGAACGCGAGCTGGGGCGGCTTCGGCGCGATGGCGAAGAACGGCGACCTCGAGAGCGCGAACATCCGCCGCATGGGCACCACGCTCACCTACCAGTTCGACTTCGAGCAGGTGATCGCGGGCCGCGTGGATCTCATGTCGCGCCTGCCGACGATGACGGGCACCACGCTCGCCGACGGAACGCGCACACGCACCTTCGTGCTCCAGATGGGCCGCCCCACGAACACGCAGCTCGGGCAGCTCGAGACCAACGCCGAGTGGTACCGGAGCGCGCCCTTCGAGGCGTGGAACCCCACGACCCAGCCCGCGAGCGCGCGTGAGGATCTCACGCTCACGATCCGCCCCGAGCGCGCGTCGGTCGATGCGTGGCTCGACTACCCGCGACTCTTCGAGGACGGCGTGCTCGACATCGACGTCCACCTGGGCTGGGACTACCACGCGGCCTACCACCAGGTTCACGCGCGCGAGATGTACGGCTGGCTCCGCGATCGCGGCTTCACCTCGCCGGTGTCGCGCTTCGAGCAGCTCGATCGCACGAGCGGCGCGTTCACGCGCAACATCACGGCGAACGGCCGCACGGTGCGCGTCGAGGTGCGTCTCTTCTGGGGTCACGGCACCGGCTCGAGCACGAACCCCGACACGGCCGAGGGCGGCCGTCAGCTCGAGGCCGACATGCGCGACTCACTCGCGCACCGCGACGTCATCGTCTACGGCGGCCACTCGGGCCCCTTCTACGGGTTCGCGCTCGCGAACTGGCGCATGACCGACGAGGGCGACCTCGACGACAGCGAGCTCTCGAGCGTGGAGATGCCGAGCGATCGCTACCAGATCGTGGTCGCCGACGGCTGCGACACCTACCAGATCGGCAGCGCGTTCGGCCGCAACCCCGCGCACCCCGACCTCGCGAACCTCGACGTGGTCACCACGACCTCGTTCTCCGACGCGTCCGAGCCCACGACGATCCAGGACTTCATCACGCGCTTGATCGAGCGCGACAGCCGCGGTCGCCATCGCCCCCAGACGGTCCGCACCTTCCTCCGCGACGCCGACGACAACGCGGGCTCGGGCTTCCACACGATGTACGGCCTCCACGGCATCGACGACAACACGCGCCTCCACCCCTATGCGGATCGCGAGATGATGGGCGAGGCGTGCGCCGCCAACACCGACTGCGGTGACCTCGGCAACCTCTGCATCCGCAACTCGAGCCGCAGCCCGCGCTACTGCACCGCGGCGTGCACCGACACGAGCGGCTGCCCCGAAGGCTGGGCCTGCCGACAGATCGCGAGCACCAGCGCTCGCACGATCTACGGCAACGCCTGCGTCAGGAATTGAGTTGGCCTGGGTCGAGGGACCTCTGGCCCCTCGAGCTCCCCGTCGTTCGATCGTCGAAGACTCCTCCTCACTCCCGCTCCAGGGGTCTGCTGCGCAGACCCCGCCGCGTGGCGCCCCAACCAATCCCGCGACCGAGCACGATTCTCTCGCTCCCTGATGAGAAAGACACCGCGAGGGGCGCGCGGGCGGGGGTCGCAGCGCAGCGTCGGTGCGGAGACAACACGCGGAGCGGAGGCCCCCGCCCGCGTGACCCGTCCACTGGGTTTCATCTCGATGGCTCGCCCAGCGAGCGGTTGGCAACTGAGTTCGCCGGCTCAGCAGCCGTCGTACACGTAGGCGCCGGCCGAGGGCGTCACGAGGTTCCGATCGCGGAGCACGATCGAGAGCCCCGGATGATCGGCGCAGCCTCGATCGAAGTCGACGCGTCGGTACTCGATCACGAAGACGAGATCGCCGTACGCGTCGGTGTACACGTCGCACTCGTCGTACCGGTTGCACTCTTCCGCGACGACGAAGTCGGTGCCCAGCTCGTCCCTGCGACCCACGATCTCGGCCGAGTTCTTCTGCGCGATCGCGAGGCCCAGCGCGTGCGCGCGATCCGAGAACGCGCGCATCATCGCGACGTTGTCGTCCTCGGAGAGAAGGCCTCCCGAGCGCGCGTAGGTGTCGAGGTTGTCGATCTCGATCGCATCGAAGCCTGCCGCAGCGCAGCCCTCGATCCATCCGCCCACGATCGCGGCGACCGCGGCGCGCTTCTCGGGCGTGCTCACGTCGATGAGCATCTCGTCCCAGTCGGCGTCGATCACCGGATCGCCGCTCGCATCACGCAGGATCAGGTCCGCGTGATCCTCGAGCCAGAACGACTCTTCGTCGGGCTGGATCTGGAAGCCGTTCACGTAGCAGACGTTGTAGAGGCCCGGCGCGATCGACGCGTTGCGATCACGCGAGACCCACTGCACGCCCGACGGCGGCTCGTAGGCGCCGCCGAGCTGGTAGTCGATCGACATGTTCGCGGTAGGCAGACGCACGCTGCCGCTCGGTGCATCGTAGGTCGTGGGCGCATCGGTGCTCGTGCTGGGCGCGTCGGTCGACGCCATCGCCGCGTCGAGCTCGCGGTGCGCGTCGGGAAACGGCGCATCGACACCGGGCGGCACGAAGGCGTCCTCGACGATCTCGGGCGCAGCGTCGACCGAGGGCGCGCGCGCGTCGGGGCTCGCAGGCGTGTCACCGCAGCCGATCGCGAGCACAGAGAACAACCATCCCGAGAGCACACGAGGCGAGGCCGAGGCGGACATGGTGGAGACGATACGCGGCCCAGCGTGCTGACCGCGAGCCTCCCCGAGGAGCGCGTCACCGCGCGGGACAGGTCATCGGATACGGCTCGGACACCACGACGAAGCGGCCGACCGTGAACGTGCCGCCGGTGGTCTCGACGTTGCGGCCCAAGCGCTCCGTGTCGTCGAGGTGCTCGATCGATCGGATCGCGAACGACGCACCGTCGCTGCCCGTGACGAGATCGCCGACTTGCAGCGTGTCCGCGCGACGAGGACCGCTCGGCGTCGCGAGCTCGTGTTCGGCGGTGATCACCAGCTCGCCATCGACACGAAGCCAGGGGCCGCGTGTCCAGTGAAGCTCGGTGCCGAAGACGTCGTGCGCGTCGTACCGCTGCGAGGCCTCGACGCAGAAGCCGCAGATGCAGCCCGCGCTGCCGCGCGTGTAGAGGCCGGTCGCGTCGTACTGGAGGATGTCGGTCTCGTTCATCCAGCAGCCATCAGCGTACGAATCGCTGAGCTCGCGCTGCGCGCCTCGGCCGCGGTCGACGCCGGTGACAGGCGAGCCGAAGAGCAGCCGTGCTTCGCTCCGCTCCATCACGCCCTCGGAGATCACGCGCAGATCCTCGGCCACGATCCGCGAGTCACGCGCGCTCGGCGTGGCGCGCGACCGACGACCTCGGACCTCGCGCAGCACGCGCGTGAGCGTGCCGGCGCGATCGCGCCGGTAGAGGAGGCGGTGCTGCTCGCGGGTCACCTGTCGCGGGCTCGTCCCGTAGACGACGCTCTCCCACGACCACGTCGTCTCGAGCAGTCGACCAGATGCGTCCAGACGATCGGCACGACGCTCGACGTCACCGACGAACGTCGCGACGGTCGCGCTCCCATCGCCGGCCCACTGCACCTCGACGCGCTCGATGCGTCCGTCGGGCAGCGTGCGGGTCCGACGCGTCACACGTCCGCCGACGTCGGTTGTGTACTGGTACTCGAGCCCCGCGGGCACGAGCAGGCCCGTGACGCGCTTGCGCGCGATGTAGCCGCGTACGTCGCGCTCGTAGCGCGCCTCGAGCACCTCGACGCCGTCGACGAGCACGCGCTTGTGGCTCGCGCCCTCCGGAGCGTACGTGATGCGCCACACGACGCGACGCTCGGGCTCGAAGGTGACGATCGCCGTCGCTCCCGCGTGCGTGACAGTGATCCACTCGGGCAAGAGCGGAGTGCTCCTGCTCGCGAGCGCGCCCGAAGGCGCATCGAAGAAGGCCGACCAACGCTCGTAGGTGCCGTCCGCGAAGGGAACCTGCGCGAGGGCAGTCGCGCTCGGCCAGACGCAGCTCGTGAGCACCACGACCACTACCGCCAGACGCATGCCCATCACGTCAGAAGCCCCATCACATCAGAAAACCAGCGGGGTGCCGGCGATCCACATCACGCCGACGAGCGAGACCAAGAGCGCGACGCCACCGAGCGCCGTGAGCTCGAGCGTGCGCACGCGACGCGCGAGATCGAGCAAGAGCGCAGCCTTGTCCCCGATCGCGTGCTCTTCGATGGAGAGCCGCGCGTCCGTTCGGTAGTCGGGCCGCACGTCCGCGAGACGCAGCGCGACGATGGTGGTGCCCATCGGGATCTCCGCGGAGACCACGGCGGGTGCGCCGTCAGGCATCACCGCGAGACCGGGCTCGGTCACACGCACCTCGGGGCTACGGCCGATCTGTGCGTGACGACGACGGAGGCCGAGCGCGAGGGCGAGCGCGATCAGGCCGTAGACGGGCGCGAGCGCCAGCGCCCACGACACGCGCGACGTCTGCATGCGGATCGTCTCGTCCATCGGCCGGAGCGTGCTCTGCGCGTAGGTGCAGCCGCCGAACACCTCGCCGTGGGGCGACTCGGGCCAACGCACCTCGAAGGCCTCCGCGCTCGCGAGCACGTCGATCGTGCGACCGCTCGGCCCGACCTCGAGGAGACACGGCGCCGACCGGGTGACCTCCTCCATCGTGTCGCGGACGAGCACGATCTCGGCCCTCGCACCGCCGCTCGGCAGTGGTGTCGAGGTGACCTCGACCTCGAGTCCGTTTCGGTGATCGGGCCATGCGAGCCGCTCGCGCACGATCGTCGGCAGCGCGGGGATCTCGACCGATCCGAGGCGCTCACCCACCGTGCGGGGCGCGATCGGCGCCTCGCTCGGACACGCGATCGCGACGCCGACGGCGACTGCGACGAGCATCGTCACCCCGGTCGCCGCTCGCGCCAGGTTCGACGGAAGGCGCGTGTCGCGCAGGACCTCGGGTCGCTCCGCGATCACGCCCGACACGGCCGCCACTGCGAGGCCGGATCCGAGCAGGAGCAGCACGAGCCAGTCGGACTCGACCTGCAGCCCGGAGAGCACGGCGAGCATCAGGATCCACGTCACCACGCCGAACGAGCCCGCCGCCACGGCCGGACGATCACGCAGCTTCGCGGTCAGCGCCAAGCCGAGCATGGGCAAGGTGGTCGCCCCAGCCCACGTGAGCATCACGAGGTCGCCCGACGACGACGAGGTGGTGAGGAAGAGGAGCGCCACGAACATCGCGCCGAGCGCCACGAGCGGGGCGATCAAGCCGCGGAGGGCAGAGTGGCGGGCGAGGACGGTCATGGGGTTGGGAGGCGCGGGGCCGACGGGATCTTGGCAGGGTCTCGCACATTGCGTGCGCTCGACGCGCGACCTCGAGCCCGTCGGACACGGCAGGCAGGCCGGGCCGAGGCGCGTGCCGGCTGGTAGTGTCCGCGCGATCGATGCCGACCCTTCCCTCGCACCTCACCGCGGTGCTCGAAGCCGAGCTGATCCGAAGGCTCTCGCGCGAGCACGCCTGGCGAAACGAGCTCCACTTCGACCGCAAGCTGCGTGCGCCGCTGATCGCCCTGTCCGACGCCGAGACCCGCCTCGGGGCCTGGCACCGCGCGACCCGTCGCCTCGAGATCTCGAGGAAGCTCGTGTCGATCCGACCGTGGACCGAGGTCGTCGAGGTCCTCAAGCACGAGATGGCGCACCAGTTCGTGCACGAGGTGCTCAACGTGATCGACGAGAGCGCGCACGGGCCGACCTTCGCGAGGGTGTGCCGCGAGCGCGGCATCGACGCGCGCGCCGCGGGCCTGGTGAACGCCGAGGCAGGCGCGGACGAGACGAGCCGTGTGCTCGACAAGGTGCAGAAGCTCCTCGCGCTCGCGGGCTCGAGTGAGCGACACGAGGCCGAAGCCGCGATGCGCAAGGCGCACGAGCTCATGCTGCGGCACAACCTCGACTCCGCGCGCGTGGCCGACGCCGGCTACGAGGTGCGTCACCTCGGCGATCCTTCGCGACGGCGCACCGCCATTGAGCGCGAGATCGTGTCGATCCTCACCACGTACTTCTTCGTCGAGGTGATCGAGATCCCCAGCTACGTGGCCACCCTCGGCAAGGACGGTGTGGTCTTCGAGGTGTGCGGGACTCGAGCGAACGTCGCACTGGCAGAGCACGTGTTCGGCTTCCTCGTCGCGACCTCCGAGCGCCTCTGGCAGACGGCGCGCAAGGCGCAGAGGCTCCGCGGCAGCGAGCGCGTTCCCTTTCAGTCGGGGGTGGTTCGCGGGTTCGGCGAGAAGCTCGCGGGCGAGCGCGAGGTCCTGCGGGGCACGGGCCTCGTGTGGGTCGGCGACGCCGCGCTCGAGAGGTTCTACCGAGCCCGCCACCCGCGGATCCACCGAACGACGCGCTACCAGCGCTTGAGCGAGGGGCACGCGCTGGGGCGCGCCGCGGGTCGGGAGGTCGTGCTCCATCGCCCCGTCGGGAGCGGTCCGAGCGGTGGGACACGTCTGCTGCGCGGCTGAGAGCAGGCTTTACAGCGGGGCAGAGGCCCGCGAGGATCCGAGCCGATGTCGGACCTGTGGCTGGGCCGCTACGCGAGCGCGGACGTCATCGCGCGGAGCGGTGCGTTCCATCGACACGCCGCGCGGCGAGCGGGCGATGGCTCGAGCTGCGTCGTGATCAGCGCCTCGACACACGCGGCCGAGGCTGCGGCGCGCCAGGCGCTGTCGCGGTTCGCGCGTGCGCACGCCTCCGTGGAGTCCAGACAGGTCGCGCGTTCGGTCCGCGCGGAGGCCGAGGTGTTCGACGGCGCGGCGTTCGTCGAGCTCGACTCGCGCGGTGTGATCGATGGCGCGAGCGCGCTCGACCGCCTCGTCGACGCCCGCGCGCGCATCGGGTTCGCAGAGCTCGGCGCGCTTCTCCTCGCGATCCTCCGCGCGCTGCGCGCCGCCGAGCAGGCCGAGGGCGGTCCGTATCGCCTGGGTCGTCTGTCGCTCTCGAGCTTGCTCGTGAGCGCGGCGGGCGAGCTGGAGCTCGTCGGCCTCGGTCATCCCGTGACGACGACGGATGAGGACGGCCGCGTGTGCACCACCGAGGCCGTGTTCCAGACAGCGGAGATCGCGGCGGGGGGTCGTGCGACGGCCCGCACTGATCGGCTCGCTGTGGCGGCGCTGAGGCGCGCGCTCCTGCCGCACGTGGATCTGCCCCCCTCGCTCGCGAGCGCGATGCGGGGTGAAGGCACCACGAGCGAGCTGGCGTCGATCATCCGCGCGCTCGAGGCCGATGCGCCGCTCGCGGACGACGAGCTCGGCGCGGCGCTCGCCTCGATCGAAGCGATCCACGCGCACGTCGGCATCGAGCCCGATCCAGAGGGGCTGCAGAGGCTCCTCTCCGATCTCGCGCTCGGTCTTCCGATCCAGTCGGACTGGGATCTGCGCTCCGGCGATCTGACCGAGGAGACCACGGTGGTGAGCGCGTCGGGCGCATGGATCGAGAGCCCGTCGCAGGATCGCGCGCGCGTCGACCTCGGCCCATCGCTGCGACGCATGCTCGCGCTCTTGCTGACCAACCACCGCACGGAGCCGGGGCGGACGTCGAGCACGTGGGATCTGCTCGAGGCGGGCTGGCCCGACGAGAAGGTGTTGCCGGACGCAGGCGCCAACCGCGTCTACGCCGCGATCAAGCGCCTCAGGAACATGGGCCTGCGCGGCGTGATCGAGCGACGGGACGACGGCTACCGCATCGCGATCCACGCGAAGCTCACCGAGCTCGACGCTTGAGTTGGCCGGGCAAAGGGGCCGCTGGCCCCTCTGCACACCCCGTCGCTCGATCGTCGAAGACTCCTCCTCGCTCCTGCTCCAGGGGTTTGCTGCGCAAACCCCGCCGCATGGCGCCCCAAATCCGCGACCGAGAGCGTCTCTTTCTCGGTCCTTGAACCAAAGACACCGCGAGGGGTCGTTCGAGCGTCATCCGAGGCGCGAGAGGCCGGGCAGGAGCGCACGCGCGAGCGATGCGATCGCCGTGACGCCTTCCGCCTCGGCCCACGCCTCCGCGACCGCGCGGTGCGATGGATCGCGCGCGCCCAAGCGCTCGTGCACGAGCGCCGCGTAGAGACCGAGCTCGCTCGACTCGAGCTGTGGCAGCGTGTCTTCGAGCAAGGCTCGTGCGCGCGTCGCCTCGCCGTAGGCGCCGAGCAGACACGCCTCGATCACAGCACCGAGCGCCCTCGCCCACGCTCGATCCTCGCCGCGCGCGTGACCGATCGCAGCACGCGCCCACGCGCCCAGACGCGCCCGCGCCATCGGCCCGAGTCCTCCGGACTCGATGCGGGCCGCTGCCGTCACTGCCTCCATCACGAAGCTCTGTGTGCGGGTGAACTGCGTCCGGAGGAGGAGCGACGCGACCAGCCGCGGGCGCGTCCTCTCCCACAATGCGCGCGCCTCCTCGCGCTGATCGCGAAAGAGATGCAGCGCGATGCGGCCCCAGGCATCGAACCAGTGCTGCACGACGAAGCCCGTCACGCCGAAGCCGTCCATGGCGCGATCGAGATCCTCTTCGGCGCGCTCCGGAGCGTCGACCGCGAGCCAGCGGAGGATCATCAACCCCTGCCGGTAGTTGACCAGCGCATAGCGCTCGCCGCGCGCCTCGCTGACGCGCACGCGCTCCTCGGTGCGCTGCGAGAGCTCGTCGAGGCGGCCTCCGATCGCGAGCGTCGCGTGGTGGAAGATGTGGAGCGTCGAGGCCTCCTTGGTCGTGCCGTGCGTCTCCTCTTCGAACGTTCGGATGCCTCGCTCGTAGTGAGCGCGGGCCTCACCGAAGTGACCGAGGTGGAACTCCGTCATCCCCGACGCCGCCGACAGACAGCCCCGTGCGTAGGCGTCGCCGTGAGCGAGCGTCTCTTCGCGCGCCTTCGCGAGGATCGATCGCGTGGTCGCTTCGGCCGGGCCGCCTTCGTTCGCGACGAAGGCCGTCCACCACGAGAGCGCGCCTGCGAGTCGCGTGCGGTCGCTGGCCTCGAGGCTGCGACGCAGCGCCTCGCTCATCATGTCGGCGGAGCGGATCGAGTCGACGACGCTGAGCCCCATCGCGCCCGACGCCAGCGCGTCGATCGCGCGCGCGTGCGAGGGATCCGCGGCGCGCGCGGCAGCTGCGCGATCCGCGGGCGATGCAGGCGAGAGCCCGTGGCGCGCGAGCCAACGTCGGTGCGAGACGAGTGATGCGATGGCGCGAAGCGGCGTGCGACGCACCTCGACGCCCGCCTGCTCGAGCACGCGCTCGAGCATGTGCGTGCCCTCGGCGAAGTACCCCGCGCGGAGGAATTGCTCGGAGGCGCGGCGCTGGAGCTCGTGCCGATCGGCGACGTGAGCGCCCTCGGCCGCGCGCACGTATTGCTCTGCAGCGTCGCGCCCACGACCGGCGTTGGCGAGCGCCTCTGCGCGCGCGACCTCCATCGTGCGGCGTGCGC
>JAFLCL010000005.1 GCA_017303575.1 Deltaproteobacteria bacterium | reverse complement strand
GCCTCGGCCACCGCAGCGAGCAGCTCGCGCGCGGCGTCCTCGGGCCGCTTCAGCGCGGCGCGATCGGAGCCCGGCAGCGCGAGCTCGTGGAGCGGCGTGTCCATGTCGCCCGGATCCATCGCGAGCACGCGCACGCCGCTCGCGGCGAGCTCCTCGCCCCAGATGGCCGAGAGGTGTGCGAGGGCTGCCTTGCTCGCGCCGTAGGCGCCCCAGCCTGCGTAGGCGTTCTTCGCGGCGTCGCTCGACACGTTCAGCACCACGCTCGACCGCCCCTCGCGCGCAGCCTTCGCGAGCGGACCGAGCAGCACCTTGGTCAGACGAAAGGGCCCGACCAAGTTCGTCGCGAGCGCGGCCTCGAGGTCCTCGCAGTCCGTGTCGCCCAGCGGCCGCAGCGGTACGGGCCCGAGGCTCGAGGCGTTGTTCACGAGCAGATCGATCGCGCCGCTCCGGCCGACGCTCGCGCCGACCTCGATCGCGATCCGGTGGATGTCCTCCTTCTTCGCCACGTCGCCGACGATGCCGACGGCTCCGGTCTCTCGCGTTACCGACGCGACGCGCTCCTCGTCTCTCGCAATGAACGCGACCTCCGCGCCGCCGCGTCGCAGCGCCTTCACGAGGGCGAGCCCCAGGCCCGAGGTCCCTCCGGTGATCACCGCACGCTGGCCCGCGAAGCGACCGGGTGTTCCCGACCGATTGTCCAATCCATCGACACGTGTGCTCGTCATGGTGCGCCGTCCCTTCGTTTCGTTGGCCTCAGCGTGCGCGACGAACGGGACGCAGGCGCTTGCCTTGTCCAACGGATTGGCAGAACGTCCAAGCGATGAGCGACGGCGACACGAGCCAGGTGGCCTCTCACCTCGCGCGCAACCTCCTCGGCCTGCGTCACGCGCGCGGCCTCACGCAGCACGAGCTCGCCAAGTCGGCGGGCGTGCCGCGCTCGACGATCGCGAACCTCGAGTCGGGCGCGGGCAATCCGTCGCTCGCGGTGCTGGTGAAGGTGAGCCGCGCGCTCGGCGCGCCGATCGACGAGCTCTTGAGCTCACCGCGGGCGAAGGTGCGTCGCTGGAAGAACGAGGAGCTCGGCGCGCAGAAGCGAGGGCGCGGCGTGGTGATGACGCCGCTCGTGCCCGAGCCCGTGCCCGAAGAGCTGCTCGCGACGATGGACTTCGCGCCCGGGGCGGTGATGGGCGGCACGCCGCACCTGCCGGGCACGCGCGAGTACTTCACGCTGCTCGACGGTGAGGTCGTGATCGTGGTCGCAGGGGAAGAGCACGTGCTCCAGACCGGCGACGTGCTCGCCTTCCCCGGCAACGTCCCGCACGGCTACCGCAACGCGAGCACGAAGAAGCCAGCGCGCGGCGTCTCCGTCGTCATCCTCGCCAAGGCCGGTGTGTGATCACGTCCCTCACGAGCTCGACGAAAGGGTCCTCACTCTGGTCACGCATGCGCACCCGCTTCCGCCGAGGACCGTCAGCCGACGATTCGGAAACCGACGGATGAAAAGTGGTGATCGAACGTGAACACGACGCGGATCTTCGCCCTCGTCATGAGGACGAACGACGTGGCGTCGACAGCAGAAAGTCGATGGAGATCGCGTCGAGCGAAGTAGGCCCACGACGCCTCGAGCGCGACGTTCGGGCACTCGAGCGTCTTCATTCGACGCACGTCCCGCAGGCCGTCCTTCCACGCGAGGGCTGCCTCCCGACTCGCGTTCCGCTCGAGAAACGTGAACGTCTCGATCACGACTGGGACCGAGGTCGCAAGCCTTGCGCCCGCCGCCTCCAACGCATCCCAGGTGTCCACGGCGCGCGCGTGGAGCGGATCCCGCTGGAGCGCGAGCGCGATCCAAGCGCCGCTGTCCACGAAGACGCTCTCCCCCGCGCGGATCACGTCACGCCTCGTCGTAGATCGAATCGTGATCAGCTGCGGTCGCTCGCACCGGTCCCGACCACACGGCCACCGGGCCACGCCGTTCCGGGGTCAGCCAGGTCCGCTCGACCGCCTCGCGAACGAGCGAAGCCACGGTGCGCTTGGACGACTTCGCGATCCGATGGAGCGCACGGAGATCTTTCTCCTCCAAATAGACCTGAGTCTTGACCATGGGTGTCATGGTGTTCGCCCCGGCGACCTACGTCAACGCGCTCACCACCTTCGCGCAAGAGCACGGGCACGATCGAAGGAGGGTCGACGCATACGTCGCCCGTACGGGAGGTGCGTCGCCCATCCGGGGCGGGTGTGTGATCACTCGCCGATCAACGTCGTCAGGCTCTCGATGCGGTCGGGAGCCATCATGCTCGCGGCGCTCACGGCCTCGCTCGCACTGTCGGGGATCGCGCGCACGAGCTCGACGTTGAGCTGCATCGGGTCGCGCGTGATGTTGTCGGTCCACGCCGAGATCCACTCCATCTGCGAGAGTGCGCGGAAGCGGCGCTCGAAGCAGTCGTCGGTGTCGTAGTCGATCAGCGTGGCGAAGATCGAGAGCGTGCCGTCGCCGTTGTCCACGAGCTCGATCGCGCGCGCCTGCGAGGGGAAGTCGGCGATCGCGCTCGTCATGATCTCCCAGTAGCCCGGGTGCGCCGCGTCGGCGCCCGCGATCGCGTGGACCTGGTTGTCGTGCGTGTGACCGACGAGCCACGCGATCACCTCGGGGCGCGCAGCCACGATGTCTTCGATCTGCTCGCCCGTGAGCGCGCCGGGCGTCGGCATCGCCCCGGCCTGTCCGGGGAAGACGTCGATCGAGCGCGTCGAGTGGTGCGAGGCGAGCATCACGAGCACGCCGTCGTCCACCGCGCGATCGAGCTCGGGGATCAACCATCCGTCGACGAAGCTCTGGAGGATCATGCCCTCCGAGCCACCCTCGCGATCGCTCGTGTCGATCGCGAGCACGCGCAGGACCCCGGGCACCACGTCGTAGGCCCAGTTCGCGCCCATCGACGTGTCGACGTCGCCCGTAGGCGGATAGCCGTGGCCCGAAGGTCCCATGGGGCCGTCGGCGTCCGCGGCGCGGACCGTTGCGACGATCTGATCGCGCTCGATGATCTCGCGCCGCGGATCGGCGGTGATCGTCCGTCGCGACGCGGGTGCGTACCAGAGGCGGTAGTCGCGCGTGCCCGAGATGGGGCTCGTGCCCAGCGCCTGCTCGCGGTTGCGATCGCTCGGCGCGTTGATGCCGACGACCTCGACGTCGTGGTTGCCCGGCACGTAGAGCCACGGCGCCGGGAAGGGTGTGGGATCGAACGGATCCTTCGGATCATTGTCGGGCCCAGGCACCGGATCGTCGTCGTCGCCGGAGTCGGTGTGGAGACCGGGCTCGCCGTTCATCAGCGCGATCACCCAGTCGAGCTCGTTCTGCTGCGCGCTGTCGGCGCAGTCGCCGGTGATGATGGCGAAGTCGAGCGGACGATCGGGGGCGAGGATGCGCTCGAAGGTTCGGCTCATCGCGGAGACCGCGCGCGGCAGGTACGCCTCCTGCGACCTCAGGCCCGAAGGGATCGAAGGGTTGTCGAGCGTCGCGAGGCGCGAGGGGGACTCGTCGTCGACGAGCTGGAAGTCCGAGAGGTGCGCGAGCCACGCGAGCGAGTGACGGCCCGTCGTGGCGGTCGAGCTCGCGCCGAGATCCTCGCGGTGCACGTGCGCCAAGCCGGGGCCGGCCTCGACCTCGTGCAGGCCCATCCCGCGGTAGAGGATCTCGCCCTCTTCCACCGCCGGGTTCTCGGGGCCCGACATCGGGAAGCGATCGAGCCCCGGCACGTACGTGCCCTCGAGGGTGCTCGCGAAGTGAGGCAGCGCGCTGGTCTCGGGATCGGTCTCCTCACAACGCGGCAGACGAAGGCCGCCGTGCATCTCGGCATCGATCGGCGGCGCGTCGCTGGGCATCGGCGCGTCCTCGCTCGTGCCTGCATCGAGCGTCGCGGCGTCGGGAACGTCGCTCGGGCCAGGGCAGCCGGCGGCGAAGGAGGTGGCGACCGTGGTGGTGAGAGCGACGAACAAGCCAGTGGAGCGCATCGGACGAGGCTACACCTCCGCGACGCTCGTGTGTCGCGGAGGTGACGCCCCGGTGTCGTCGCGAGGACCCGCGTGCTCAGGGATAGAACTCGTCGGCGCCGATGTCGCAGGCCATCTCGTTGGGCCGCACCTGCGCGTCGAAGTCGGCGCGGGGACAGCTCATCGAGGTGCCGGCGTTGCGGCACATCGAGCTCATCGGCAGGCGCCACGCGGCGGTGAGGTTGCAGTCGGCGACGAGGTTTCCGCCCGAGGTGCCGCCCATCATCATCGTGTTGATCTGCGACGCGGTGCCGAGCGCTGTCGTGCCCTCGTCGAGGTAGAGCGCGAGCATCGATGCGGTGAGATCGCGCAGCGCGTTGTTCTGGAAGAACGCGAGGTCGGCGTTGCTTCCGCGCTCGACCACGGGGTTGGTCGTGCCGCCCGTGCCGATGTTGCGGATGATGGTGTTGCGGACGACGCCGAGCGGTCCGCTCACGCCGCCGATCGCGCCGTTCACCACCAGGCCGATGCGCGTGCCGCAGGTCGGGCAGCCGCTGTACTCCACGGTGTCGTTCACGATCGTGGGCTCCATCACGACGATGCCCGCGCTCTGATCGAAGCGGATCACCGTGAGCGTTCCGTTGAACGCTGCGGTGCCTGCGCCCGAGCCCTCGCGGATCACGCAGTTCGACACGGTGGAGCTCGTGCCCTGGAGATAGAGCGCGTCGAAGCGACCGGTGGTGGCCGCTGTCGTCGATCCACCGGGCCCGATGATCATGCAGTCGTCGACACGCGGCGAGGCGCCATCGAGATCGAGCGCAGTGCCGATCGTCGCGCCGCCGCGCAGGTTGCCCGACTGGAGCGTGCTCGTGGTGATCGAGGCGCACGCGCCGCCCGTGCAGCGCAGGCCGTACGCCGCGGTGTCGGCCGATGCCACCGTGCCCTGGACGAGCGAGGCGTTGCGCACGTCGCACGCGCTGCCGGTGTTGCAGTCGATGCCGGTGCACGTGTTGCCCCGCTCGCAGCCGATGTGACGACCGCCGTCGATCACGGGAGCGCAGCGCGCGCCTGTGGACGAGATGCCGGTGCGGGAGGTGCCAGTGAGAGGAGAGCTCGCGAGATCGAAGCCGCCGTCGCTGTTGGTCATCGTGAAGGTCGGCGCGCCGCCGCAGGTGTCGAGGCGAATGCCGACGCTCGAGGACCCGTTCGTGGTCGTGCCACCGCCACCGAAGGCCGTGGTCATCGCCGTCACGCCGCTCAGATCGCCCGTACCGTGGAAGCCGAAGCCGCTGGTCGTCGCGCCCGTGCCGCGGACGGAGCCCGCGCTGAAGGTGGTGCCCGCGCAGTCGACGCAGCGCACGCCATACGCGGTGCTCGCCGCGCTGGCGCTGCCCGACGGGGTGGCCCCGCCGATCGCAGTGCTCGAGAAGCGAGGCGCGGCGGCCTCGATGCTCACGCTGACGGCCGTGCCCGACGCGACGCCGTTCGCGCGGATCGTGCTGTTCGTGATCGCAGGCGCGGCGGTCGCGCCGCTGCTCTCGACCACCCGCAGACCGATCGCCGTCGCGGCATCACCCGCGTTGACGACGACGGTGTCGAGGCCCGGCGAGGCGTCGGTGATGGTGATCGCGGAGGTCACCGCCGAGCCACCCGCACGATCGAAGCCGTCGACCGTCATGCGTCGCAACGTCGTGGCGCTCGTGAGCCCCGACGGGAACGACACGCCGTCGTCGTCGACGTCCTGGATCGTGGTGGTGCGACCGGCGACGACCGTCCAGCTGGCGCAGTCGAAGCCCCCGTTCACATCGGTGCCTTCGACCATCGTGACGTCTTCGGTGAACGTGCTCGCGCCCGCTGCGGCCGCGTCGCAGACACACACGTCGGTGCCGCCGCCGAGCACCACTGCGTTCGCGATCGCGCTCGCGATCGAGGGCAGCGGCGCGCTCGGGGTGCCCGGATTCGTGGGCAATCCCGCGCTCGAGACGAAGGTGCCGCGGCAGATCAGCGAGCCGCTCACGCAGGCCGTGCGGCTGATGCACGCGCCCACGTCCGTCGCGCCCATGCAAGCCACGCCGCCGCCGGGGTTGCCCTCGTCGATCGATCCGTCGCAGTCGTCGTCCATCCCGTTGCAGGTCTCGACGCTGTCGCCGCTGGTGTCGCTGCACGACGCTGTGCCCGCCACGTCACACATGAACGCGCCCTCCGCGCACGTGTCGGCGTCGGGGCCGTCGCAGCGCGTGCCGACCATG
The DNA here is from genome assembly GCA_017303575.1 of Deltaproteobacteria bacterium. Classification (GTDB taxonomy): domain Bacteria; phylum Myxococcota_A; class Polyangia; order Polyangiales; family Sandaracinaceae; genus JAFLCL01. Next base: position 83,330 of record JAFLCL010000005.1, on the reverse strand, counting down.
AAGCCCTCGTCCGTCGCGAGATCGCAGTCGTCGTCGGTGGTGTTGCAGAGCTCGAGCGTGTCGCCGGTGGTGTCCGAGCAGATCGTCGAGGCGCCCGACGGATCGCACGCGGTGACGCCCTCCGTGCATCGATCGGCATCCGTGCCGTCGCACGCCATGCCGAGCACGAAGGTCTCGTCGCTCGCTGCGTCGCAGTCGTCGTCGAGCGTGTTGCAGAGCTCGGCGCGCGCGGCGACCTCACCGACGCACGAGCCCCACGCGCCGCTCGCACAGGTCTGCGTGCCTGCGGTGCACTCGCCCACGTCGGTGCCGCAGGGCTGCGTGTCGCCGTCGACGCAGTCGCACGCCTCGTCGGTCACGCCGTCGCAGTTGTCGTCGCGACCGTTGCAGCTCTCGGCCACCGCGGTGACCTCGCCCACGCACGTTCCCCACGCGCCGCTCGCGCAGGTCTGCGTGCCCGCAGTGCACTCGCCCACATCGGAGCCGCACGACTGGGTGTCGCCGTCCGTGCACGTGCAGCCTTCGTCGATCGCCTCGTCGCAGTCGTCGTCGACGCCGTTGCACGCGTCCGTCGCTTCGGGCTCGACCTCACCCTCGCACGCGCCGTATGCGCCATCGGTGCACGTCTCGTAGCCGACGACGCACTCGCCCACGTCGGTGCCGCACGGGCGCAGCGTGCTCTCGTCGATCGATCCGTCGCAGTCGTCATCGACGGCGTTGCAGCTCTCGGGGCCGGTCGCGACGCAGGGCCCCGTGTCGAGGCCGGGAGCGTCCACCCTCGGCGGGCCGGCGTCGTGCGGTCCAGTGTCCGAGGTCGGCCCACTGTCACGCATGCCTCCATCGGGCACGGGACCGACGTCTCCTGCGTCGATCGGATCGACAGGCATGTTGCCCGCGCAGTCGCATGCGGGGAGCGCGGCCAAGAGGACCAAGCAAGCGGAGACCTTCCAAGCTCGTCGAAGCGTCATGTGTTCCCTCGGGCCATGCGGCCGCGTCATGCGAAGAACGGGGAAGGCGCACGTGTGCACCCGCCCGCCGATCGGCGTCGAGCAAGGCGTGCGCCACGATCGCGCGTCGCGAGATCCCAGGGAAAACCACGGTGTCTCGTCGGCGACCCTGCAAAGAGTGCGGAGCGCACAAACGAAGTGCGCGCCGTGCGGGATCAGCTCTCGTCGCCGAACACCACGCCGAGGGCCCGCGCGGTCGCGACGAGCTGGCAGTCGGGCGCGACGCGCTTCGGCTCACGGATCGCCTCGACGATCGGGATCGCGACGACGTCGTCGCCTCGCAGCGCGACCATGTGATCCCACGTGCCGGCGGCGGCGAGATCCGCCGCGGCATGACCGAAGCGGGTGCCGAGGATGCGATCGAAGGACGAAGGGCTGCCGCCGCGCTGCACGTGACCGAGCACGGTCACGCGCATGTCGGCCTCGAGGAGGCGCGAGAGGCCATCGCTCACGCGCTGCGCCGCGCCCTGCAACCGAGGCATCGCGCCTGGCAGGTGCTCGAGCACGCTCGCCTCGCCGCCCGCGGGCTTGGCGCCCTCGCTGACCACGACGATCGAGTACTTCTGACCCTGCGAACGTCGGCGCTCGATCATCTTCGCGATGGGCTCGAGGCGGTAGGGGATCTCGGGCACGAGGATCGCGTCCGCGCCGCTCGCGAGCCCCGCGTGGAGCGCGATCCATCCTGCGTCGCGCCCCATCACCTCGACGAGCATCACCCGATCGTGGCTCTCGGCCGTGTCGCGAAGGCGATCGATCGCCTCCATCGCGATGCCCACCGCGGTGTCGAAGCCGAAGGTCTGATCAGTGGCGCCGAGGTCGTTGTCGATCGTCTTGGGCACGCCGATCATCGGCAGGCCCTTGGCGAGGAAGCGGTGCGCGATCCGCATCGAGCCGTCGCCCCCGATCGTGATGAGGCCCTCGAGGCCGAGCTTCTTCGCGTTCGCGATCACCTGATCGGACACGTCCGTCTCGTGCTTCTTTCCAGCCGCGTCCTTCACCACGAAGCGAAACGGGTCGCTGCGGTTCGAGGTGCCGAGGATCGTGCCGCCGCGCGCGAGGATCTGGTGCACGTCGCGCGTGCGGAGCCAGCGGTTTCCGTCGGGGCTCTGGTAGTCGAGATCGATGAGCCCGTTGAGCGCGTCCTCGATGCCGAAGATCTCGAAGCCGTGTCGCTCGATGCCGACCTTGACGGCGGCGCGGATCACCGCGTTGAGGCCAGGGCAGTCGCCTCCGCCCGTGAGGATCCCGATCTTTCTCGCCATGCGACCGATGCTACTCGCTCGCGGGTCGCACGGGCTTGAGCTTGCGAGGCGGCAAGAGCTCGGGGCCACGCTCGAGGCGCTTGGCCATGAAGATCGCGGCGTCGAGCTTGGTGAAGCTGCGGCGACGGTAGAACGCGAGCGCATGCTCGTTGTTCTCCGCGACCTCGAGCACGAGGTGCGTGCACCCGTGAACGCGGGCCAGGTGCTCCAGCTGCTCCATCATGAAGCTGCCGACGCCGCGGCCCGTGTACTCGGGATGTGTCGCGAGCTCCTCGACGAAGAGCGGCTGCATGTCGCGCGTCTCGAAGTAGCGCGGGTTGATCCAGTTGTCCGAGCCCGTGACCTCGTACGCGCACTCGGCGTAGCCGACGATGTCGTCGCCCACCTCGAAGACGAGCTGCTCGACGCCCTCGTCGTCGTACGTCTCCTCGAAGCGCTCCTTGCTACGCGGGCGCTGGTACTCGACGGTCTCGCGGTTCACGTCGCGGAACGAGAGCTTCAAGAACTCCCACACCCGGTTCATGTCGCGACGGTGCATGCGACGAACCGTGAGCTCCGCAGTCTGCGTCGAGCTGATCTTCGTGTCGAAGACGTCGGGCTTGCGCGGAGGACGCGTCGTCTTGCGGGGCTTGGCAGGAGGAGCCTTGGGCGCGGGTGCCTGGGGCGCCGACTTGGGCTTCGACTTCGTGCTCGCCATGGATGTCAGGCGGAGGCTATCGCACTGTTCGACGCGAGGGTGCTCGACGCGATGCCGGTGCTCGAAGCGACGGGGCTCGAGGCCGCCGGGCTCGCTAATGCAGGCGTCTCCGGGCGCGCGCCGTCGCGCGAGAGCGCGAGCCACGCCCCGCCCACGAGCGCAGGCGCCTGGCCCGTGAGGTAGCCGACGAGCGCGAGCAACATCGCGTCGGTGGTGGTCACGGTGCCATCGCCCGCGGAGACGAGCAGCGCGACGGCGACGCCTTCACGCACACCGACGCCGCCGATCGAGACCGGCAAGAGCACCGAGATCACGATCGCGTTGCCGACGGCGAGGAGCGCGAGGGGAGGGAGGGCGATGCCGACGGCGAGGCCGCTGGCCGCGAACGTCGCAGACAGGCATGCGTGCGAGACGATGCCGAGGCCGAGCGCGATCGCGAGCGTCTTCATCGAGATGCCGCCGGCGAGCGCCTCGGCGAGCTTGGTCGCGCGTCCCCGCAAGGGGCCCGGCATCAGCCTCGCGATCGCGCTCGCGCGCGCGGGGCTCGAGAGCACGAAGAGACCGACGAGCGCGACGCTCGCCATGCCGACCGCGACGAGCACGCCGATCATGCCGAGCCGCTCCAGCAAGCCGAACGGGAGGAGCGCGAGACACACGGTGGCCATGCCCACGAGGCCCACGAGCTTCTCGACGAGGATCACGGCGCCGCTCGTCGTGTAGTCGTTCGTGCGTCGTCCGATGTCCCACAGACGGTAGCCGTCCAGGCCCGTGGTCGAGGGCGTGAAGGCGCCGAGGAAGCGGCCGACGAAGAACGATCGGAAGAGCACGCTCCACGGCTGCGAGATGCCGCGCGCCGTGAGCAACGTGCGCCAGCGCAGGACGCCCGCGCTCGCCGAACCGAAGTGCAGCGCGACGGCCGCCACGACCCACACAGGAGAGAGGTGTGATGCGCGCTCGAGCAAGGCGTCCACGCCATCACGAAGGACCATCTGGCGCACGAGCCACCCCAGAAGGCTGAGCGTCACGAGGACCTTGAGCGCGAGGAGCCAGCCGCGACGCGCGCTCTTCGGCTTCGGCGTGGGGTCCGTCATGGCTCTCGAATATCGACGGCGCGACCCCCGGTCAAGTTCGCGGAGCCGCCGGAAACTGCCCGTGCTCTGGGGTTCCGCTATCATCGAGGCGTTCGGAGGGATGTCGATGAGCCTCTCGGGTCGCGGTTGGTTGGTGCTGTTGATCTTGCTCTCGGGATCGATGGCGTCGTCGTTGGCGTCGGCGCAGTCGGCCGCAGACGCCGCAGATGCTGCGGGTTTGTCGGGAGACGAAGAGGCGCGCATGCGCTTCGAGCTCGGTCGTCGCTACTACGACACGGGCCGTTTCGCCGATGCGGCGCGGGAGTTCGCGGAGGCGCATCGCCTGAGCGGTCGCACCGAGCTCCTCTACAATCTCTTCCTCGCCTACCGCGACGCGGGCGACGACGTGCATGCGGCCGAGACGCTGCGTCTCTACGTGCCGTCGCTCGAGGCGGGTGAGCGACGCACGCAGCTCGAGGCGCGCTTGCGTGTGCTCGAGGCGCGCCTGTCCGGGACCTCGACGACGACGGGCACCGAGACGGAGACCGACACCACGACTGGCAGCGCAACCGAGACCTCGACAGGCACCGAGACGCAGGCCCAGACGCAGACGAGCACGGGCTCCGAGCAGGCGTCGGGCGGCACGCAGTCTTCTTCGAGCGGTGGTCTGGGCGTCGTGCCTTGGGTCGTCGTGGGCGTCGGTGGTGCCCTGGTGGTCGCGAGCATCATCACCGGCGTGCTCGCGCTCGACGCGCGCTCGACCCTCGATCGCACGTGCAGCGCGGACGGCACGTGCCCGCCAGGCTTCGAGAGCACGCGCTCGAGTGGTCAGGGCCTCGCCATCGTGACCGACGTGCTGTGGATCACTGGCGCGCTCGCGATCGGCACGGGCCTCGTGCTCGCCATCGTCGATCTGACGTCGTCGAGCGGCACTTCGGACGAGGCACGCGCCGACGCGTTCGGGCTCGGCGGTGCTTGCACGTCCGACGGTTGTTTCGTCTCCGCGCAGGGAAGGTTCTGAGCATGTCTTCATCTTCGCTCGGTCGTTCGTCGATGACGCGCCTCGCCCTCGTCGGTGCGCTCGCGCTTCCGCTCGCGGCGTGCACCGCGCTCACGAACTTCGGCTCGTTCCACGGCGGCGATGGCTCGGACGCGGGCATCGACGCGCGCGTGAGCACCGACGACACCGGTGTGGACGACGACGGCGGATCGCCTCGCGACACGGGGCCCACGCCCGACACCGGACCGCGACCGGACAGCGGCATTCCATCGGAGTGCGACCCTGCTTGCGAGCGCGGCGAGGAATGTTGCGGCGGCGAGTGCGTCGATCTGACGCTCGACGTCTCGAACTGCGGCGAGTGCGGCATGGTCTGCGCCGATCGCGACAACTCGACGCCAGCATGCGACGAGCTCGGCTGCGACTACGACTGCGAGGACGGGTTCGACGACTGCGATCTCGAAGAGTCCAACGGCTGCGAGCAGCAGCTCAACACAGCGAGCGACTGCGGTAGCTGTGACCACGCCTGTGGAGGCGCCACGCCCGTCTGTAACGGTGCGATCGGCACCTGCGTGAGCGGCTGCACCGGCAGTGAGACGAACTGCGACGGAACGTGCGTCGACGTGATGGGCTCCGACGTCACGCACTGCGGCTCGTGCACGACGATCTGTCCGATGCTCCCCAACACGCGTCGCGCGTGCGACATGGGGACGTGCGAGTACGTCTGCGAGGGGGCGTTCGTGGACTGCAACGGCGACCTCGGCACCTCGGGGTCGGACGGCTGCGAGACGACGAACCGCTTGTTCTACGCGGACGGCGATGGGGATGGCTTCGGCACGGGCGCGGGGACGCTCGCGTGCGCCCCGCCCTCGGGCACGTCCGTGATGAACGGCGACTGCGACGACGCCGACGCTCTCGTGTACCCGGGAGCCTCCGAATCGTGCGACGGCGTGAACGAAGACTGCGATGCGAACATCGACGAGGGCTTCTCGTTCATGGGCCTCGGCGTCGGCGCGCCGTGCTCGTGCGAGTCGGGCTCGGCGACCGCCACGGTGACGTGCGCGACCGCCGCGTCGGCGACGTGCCGTTATCCCGCGGAGGTGTGCAACGGGCTCGACGACGACTGCGATGGCCTCGACGACGAGACGTTCACGTGCGTGCGGGGCAGCGTGAGCGCGTGCACCGGCTCGAGCGGCTCGGGCACGTGCAGCTACGTCGGCACGCAGGTGTGCAACGACACGTGTGCGCCCTCGTCGTGTATGCCGCCGGGCGAGCTCTGCGATGCTGTCGATCAGGACTGCGATGGCTTCGTCGACGAGGGCGCCGTGATGCTTCGTCCGCCCGTGGGCGGCTTCGCAGACGGCGACTTCCGCACACGCGTGGTCGCGGCGGCGTGGCGCGACGCGACCAACGGAGGCGCAGTCCTCATGTTCCGGGACGAGTCGGGCACCGGCAACGTCCTCTCGATGCGCACGTTCGGCAACACGGGCTCTCCCACCGGCTCGACGATCCGCATCGCGTCCTCGACAGCGGTCGAGTCCGCAGCGGGCCTCGGGGTCTTCGCGCCCGCGGCCATCGCGTGGGACGGCTCGGCGTGGCAGGTCTTCTACCTGAGCTTCGGCGGCACCGGTGGTCGCGTGCAGCGCGTGTCCGTGTCGACCGCGGGCGTCGTGAGCACGCCGACGGCCGAGGGCTTCAACGGCGCCACGTCGGTGGCTGCCGTCCGCGGCACCACGGGCGACGTGGGCGTCGTGATCGGCAACGCCGCGCTCGTGCACGCGGGCGTCTGGCGCGCGGGCGCGTGGGCCACGCCGCCGGCCGGCATCATGGCTGGGCGCATGATGCTCGACTACGTCCAAGTCTCGCCGATCCGCGGCGGCGCGTTCGTCGCGATCTCGTCGGATCGCGCCAGCGGCGCGGCGCAGGCGATCGTGGCGCGCGTGTTCGACGCGGCGGCGACGCCTGCGAGCGTCTACGGCTACCTCAACGGCGGCTCGGTCGAGATCGACGTGCGCGCCGCGCTCGAGTCGGTGTCGGGCCGCGTCGTGATGACGTGGCGGGATCAGATGACGGGCGCGCCCAGCGCTGGCTTGCTGGACACGACCACGATGAGCTTCGTCGGGAGCGTCGCGAGCATCGGCACGAGCAGCAATGGACCGCGCGTCGACGCAGGCGGCGGCGAGATCTACGTCGGCGTCGCGCCCGACTTCCGACGCCTCCGACCCGACACCGGCGCCCCGTACGTGGAGATGTTCGACGGCGGCTGGTTCCCCGACGCTGTCGTGGCGACGCCGAGCACCGCGGGTCAGCGCGCGCTCACGTTCGGGCTCTGGAACGCGCCGATCAACGGCATCGCATCGCGACGCTTCGGCTGCGGACCCTGAGCCTCTCGTGGGGCCAGAGGTCCCTCGACTCAGTCGCCCTCGTACATCGCGTCGATCTCCTTCGCGAAGCTCGCGACCACCTTGTTGCGCTTCACCTTCAGCGTCGGCGTCAGCTCGCCGGTGTCGATCGACAGCGCGCGCCCGCAGAGCGTGAGCTTCTTGATCTGCTCCACGCGCGCGAGCGATTCGTTCGCCACGTCGATCGCGCGCTGAACCTCCGCGCGCAGCTCGGGGCTCTCGTGGAGCGCATCACGCACGGGCGCGCCCTTGCCTTCGAGGAAGCGCTTGGCCGCGTCGGGCTCGAGCCACACGAGCATCGAGAGGAACTTCCGACGGTCGCCGATCACCACGCACTCGGCGATCACGGGGGAGGCGGTCTTCACGGCCTCTTCGATGTTCTTCGGCGTGATGTTCTTTCCGCCCGCGGTGATGATGATCTCCTTCTTGCGGCCGGTGATCCAGAGGAAGCCGTCGTCGTCGACCTTCCCGAGATCACCCGTGTGGAGCCATCCATCGCTCGTCAGCGTGGCCTTGGTCGCCTCCTCGTCCTTGAAGTACCCGAGGAAGACGTTCTTGCCGCGCACCATGATCTCGCCGTCCTCCGCGATGCGAACGTCGACGCCCGGCAGCGGAATGCCGACGGAGCCGAACTTCGTCCGACGCGCGAGGTTGAAGGAGGTCGGCCCGCAGTCCTCGCTCTGGCCGTAGATCTCCTGCACGAAGAGGTCGAGGCTCGCGAAGAACTCGATGACCTCCTTGGCGATCGGCGCCGCGCCCGACACCAGCACCACCGCCTGATCGAGCCCGATCGCCTGCTTCGTCGGCGCGAACACCGCGCGCGTCGCGAGCTTGTACTGGAGGCCCAGCAGGCCCGAGGGATCCTGTCCCTTCGCGCGCCCAGCGCTGGCCTGGGTGCCTACGCCGCGCGCCCACTTCGCGATCTGCGCCTTCGCGCCGGTGGCGGCCGCGAGCTTGGTGCCGATCGCCGCGTGGAACTTCTCCCAGATGCGCGGCACGCCGAAGAAGAGGTGCGGGCGACAGTCCTTGAGGTTGTCGGCGATCTTGTCGATCGACTCGGCGAAGTAGATCGTGTTGCCGAGCGTGACCGCGCAGTGGATCGACACCATCTGCTCGGCGATGTGCGAGAGCGGCAGGTAGCTGAGCGTGCGCATGCCCTCGGGCGGCGCCTCGGCGAACGCCACGCGCTGGAGGCAGTCGGCCGTCCACGTGAGGTTCTCGTGGCTCAGCATCACGGCCTTCGGCGGCCCCGTGGTGCCCGACGTGTAGATCAGCGTCGCGAGCCCGCTCGGCGCGATGGCGGCCACTCGCTCCGTGATCTCCTTCACGTTCGTCGCATCGCCCCGCGCGAGGAAGTCTTCCCACGAGAGCACGCCGGTCGCGCCGTCGATGCGCGCGCCGCGCATCGCGACGATGTGCTTGAGCGCCGGCAGCTTGCTGCGTCGCGCCTCGACCTTGCGCAGCTGTCCTTCGTCCTCGACGAGCACCAGCGGTGCTTCGGAGTGCTCGAGGATGTACTGCACCTCGTCGGCGGAGCACGTGGTGTAGATGCCCGCGGGCGCGCCCCCGGCGGCCATGGTCGCCAGATCGAGGATCGTCCACTCCGGTCGGTTGAAGCCGAGGATGCAGATGCGCTGACCCGGCTGGAAGCCGAGCGACACCAGCGCGCGCGCTGCCTGCTTCACCTCGTCGGCATACTGCGCGTACGACGTCGATCGCCACGCGCCACCGCGCTTCGCGAAGTAGGCAGGCCGCTCGGGGTGGATCTCGGCGGCGCGGAAGAGACGGGCGGGGATCGACTCGGTCAAGGTTCCCTCCGGGACGGCCGACTATAGGGAACATCGCTCGCGTCGACGTTGGTTTCTTGCCGCGTCCTTCGTTTGCCCTTAGCACCGAGCCACCGTGCCAAGACCGTCGTTCCTCTCCGAGGTCCGCGACCCGGCGCAACGCCGCACCCTGCGGCGCTTCGCGCTCGAGGGCGCAGCCTCGGAGTGTGTGCTGTGGCTGACGAGCGGCTCGGTGCTCACGGCGTGGGCGCTCGCGCTCGGCGGCGATGCAGGCACGGTCTCGAGCGTGCAGTCGATCTCGACGGCCGCGCAGGCGATGCACGTGCCCGCGGCGATGGCGAGCGCGCGTGGATCACGCAAGCGCTTGGTGCTCGCGGCGATGCTCGTCGCCCGCCTCGCATGGCTCCCGCTCGCGGCGCTGGCGTTGCTCGGCGACGTGGGCCCGGCAGGTCGCGCGCTGCTCCTCGCGACGTGTGCGATCGCCAGCATCTTCTCGATGTTCGCGCAGAACGCGCAGGGCTCGTGGATCGGCGACGCCGTTCCACCCTCCGTGCGCGGCCGCTTCTTCGGTACGCGCACGTGGGTCGCCGCCCTCGGCGGATCGGTCGCGGCGCTGCTGATCGCGACGCTGCTCGATCGGGGTGATCGCCTCGAGGTCGCGCGTGAAGCGAGCGATGGTCGCGTGCCGCTGCCGGTGCTCGGTGTGCTGGGCGTGCTCGTCGTGGGCCTCGGTGCGATCTCGACCTTGCTCCTCCGCGGTGCCGACGAGCACACGCGTGACGCGTCGACCGAGTCGCTCTCGTCCTCACTCGCGCGCGCCCGCACGCAGCTCGCCGATCCTGCGCTGCGACGTTTCCTCCGCTACCAGATCCTCTGGGGCATCGCCGTCGCGCCTGGTGCCGCGTTCTTCACCATGCACGTCCTCACCACGATGCACGGCGGCTATCGCCTCATCGCTGCGCACGGGATCGTGGTCGTGGTCACGCGCGTGATGAGCGCGCACGTGTGGGGCGCGCGCGTCGATCGTTTCGGCGCGAGCCGCGAGCTGGCGCTCTGCTCGCTCGGCATCGGCGTGATGCCGCTCCTCTGGAGCGTGTGCGACGAGCACACGTGGTGGCCGCTCGCGCTCGACGCGGTGCTGAGCGGTGTGCTCTGGGGTGGTCAACAGATCGCGGTGAGCGCGCACCCGCTGGGCATCGGCAAGCCCGAGGATCGCCCCTACGTGCTCGCGTGGTCCTCGCTCGCGCTCGGTCTCTCGTGGGCCGGCGCGTCGCTCGTCGCAGGATCGCTCGTGCGCGTGCTGCCGGACGACGTGCTCGGCATCGGACCGTTCCGACTCTTGTTCGTGTTCTCGGGGCTCGCCCGCGCGAGCTGCGCCTGGTGGGCGCTCAAGCTGAATGCGTCACCCGCACCGACGATCGTCAGCGGCGAAGCGACCCGCTCGCACGCCTGAGGCGTTCCGAGGCGCGCGGAGAGAAAGCACGCAACAGGTCGGGGGAGCTGCCGACAACCCCTCCACAGCGGACGTCCCGCTGAGGAAGGCACACCCCCGATGTCCACGATCACCGCTCTGAACCTCGTTTCTCTCGCCCCCGAGACGCCGGCCCCAGCCGTCGATCTCCTCACCGCCACACGGAGCGCGGCTGCCGTCGCCGCGCTCGTCTCCCTCCAGCCCGACCTCTTCGCGCTGGACGCGGACGATGTGTTCGCGCCCGGTGGCAGCGTGCGTCGCGTTGCGTCGCGTGCGCTGCGTCTGGTGGGTGAAGGGCGAGAGCACGGGTCCCACGACCACGCGAGCCTCGCGCGCCTCGAGTCGCTGGCTCTGGCCCTACTCCGCGCGCAGCACGAGCTGCTCTGGCCCTCGACCCTCGAGATCGTCGCGGACTACGACAGGCTCGTGCGACGTGCGGAGCGACGCTTCCACGACCTCGATCATCTCGTCCGACACCTCGTGCGCCGCGGCAAGATCTCGCGCGCCTCGCTGCCTCGCTGTAGGCGCATGACGTTCGTGGATCGCTGCGAGCGGGCGATCCTCTGGGTCGCGGTGCTGCGTGACCACGACGTCCACGAGGTCCGCGTCGATCTCTGGGAGACCAAGGCGCTCGCGTGGCGCCTGCTCCACGCGCGCCCGCAGATGCCGGACGAGCTGCCTCCTCGCGAGCTGCGCGACCGCGCCTACACGGCGCTCTGCCACGCGCTCTCCGAGCACGAGCGAGAGCGCCACGTCCGCCCCTCGCTGCTCGAGTCGGGCGTGTTCCCGATCGACGATCGCGAGGACGCCCCGTTCGCGCTGGCCGCGTGATCACTGCGGGAGTGGGACCTCTTCGCTCCGGACGATCTCGAGATCGGGGTTGACCTCGAACAGCCAGCCTCGATCGCATCGACGGTCCCCACGAGCACGTGCTCCTCGCCGCTCTCCTGCGGCGCGACGGCGACCGCGACGCCCACCGAGTCCGTGAACGCGAGATCGAGCGAGCGCTCGACGCTCGTCATCCGCAGCGAGAGTCGACCTCGTTGCTGCTGTGCGTGGGGTCGCGCGAGCCACGAGGGCATCGTCGGGCGGGACCAGAGGAGCCGGTCAACCGGATGGACCGATATCGACGCACGTACATGTTCGCCTCACCTGAGGCGAAGGATCACGCACGGAGCCAGTGCAAACGAGCCTCGGGGCAGGCGCGCCACGTGCACACGGGGGCGCATGCAGACGTCACTCGTTCCCTCCGAGAGCCACGGCAACGACCACGACGCGGAGGTCCTCCGCGCGCTCTTGGCCCTGCATCGTGGTGACTTCTCGGTGCGCCTGCCCGTCGAGTGGACGGGCATCGACGGCAAGATCGCGGACGCGTTCAACGCCGTCACCGAGCTGAACCAGCGCATGGTCACCGAGCTCGCGCGTGTGTCGCGCGTGGTCGGGACCGAAGGTCGCGTCACCGAGCGTGTGTCGATCGGCGACGTGGGCGGCGCGTGGCGAGATGGCGTCGGCTCGGTCAACGCGCTCATCTCCGACCTCGTCCATCCGACCACGGAGACTGCGCGCGTCATCGGCGCCGTGGCCAAAGGCGACCTCTCGCAGACGATGGCGCTCGAGTCCGACGAGCGGCCGCTCCAGGGCGAGTTCCTCCGCACCGCGCTGACCGTGAACCGCATGGTGTCGCAGCTGAACTCGTTCGCGTCGGAGGTCACGCGCGTCGCGCGCGAGGTCGGTACGGAGGGAAAGCTCGGCGGTCAGGCGCAGGTCGCGGGCGTCGCGGGCACGTGGAAGGACCTCACCGACAACGTGAACCTGATGGCCGGCAACCTGACCTCTCAGGTGCGAAACATCGCCGAGGTCACGACCGCCGTCGCCAACGGAGATCTCTCGAAGAAGATCACCGTCGACGTGCAGGGCGAGATCCTCGGCCTGAAGAACACGATCAACACGATGGTGGATCAGCTGAGCAGCTTCGCGTCGGAGGTCACGCGCGTGGCACGCGAGGTCGGCACGGAGGGAAAGCTCGGCGGTCAGGCGCAGGTCGCGGGCGTCGCGGGCACGTGGAAGGACCTCACCGACAACGTGAACTCGATGGCGGGCAACCTGACCTCACAGGTGCGAAACATCGCCGAGGTCACGACCGCCGTCGCCAACGGCGACTTGTCCAAGAAGATCACCGTCGACGTGCAGGGCGAGATCCTCGGCCTGAAGAACACGATCAACACGATGGTGGATCAGCTGAGCAGCTTCGCGTCGGAGGTCACGCGCGTCGCGCGCGAGGTCGGTACGGAAGGAAAGCTCGGCGGTCAGGCTCAGGTCCGCGGTGTCGCCGGCACGTGGAAGGACCTCACCGACAACGTGAACTCCATGGCGGGCAACCTGACCTCGCAGGTCAGGAACATCGCCGACGTCACCACCGCCGTCGCGAACGGAGACCTCTCGAAGAAGATCACCGTCGACGTCGAGGGCGAGATCCTCGAGCTGAAGAACACGATCAACACGATGGTCGATCAGCTGAACTCGTTCGCGTCGGAGGTGACGCGCGTCGCGCGCGAGGTCGGCACCGAAGGAAAGCTCGGCGGTCAGGCGCAGGTGCCCGGTGTCGCAGGCACGTGGAAGGACCTCACCGACAACGTGAACTCGATGGCGGGCAACCTGACCTCGCAGGTGCGAAACATCGCCGAGGTCACGACCGCCGTCGCCAACGGTGATCTCGGCAAGAAGATCACCGTCGACGTGCAGGGCGAGATCCTCGACCTGAAGAACACGATCAACACGATGGTCGATCAGCTCAGCTCGTTCGCCTCGGAGGTGACGCGCGTCGCCCGCGAGGTCGGTACGGAGGGAAAGCTCGGCGGTCAGGCGCAGGTGCGCGGTGTGGCAGGCACGTGGAAGGACCTCACCGACAACGTGAACTCGATGGCGGGCAACCTGACCTCGCAGGTCCGAAACATCGCCGAGGTCACGACGGCTGTCGCGAACGGAGACTTGTCGAAGAAGATCACGGTCGACGTCCGCGGCGAGATCCTCGACCTCAAGAACACCATCAACACGATGGTCGTTCAGCTGAACTCGTTCGCGTCGGAGGTCACGCGCGTGGCGCGCGAGGTCGGCACCGAAGGAAAGCTCGGCGGTCAGGCGCAGGTGCCCGGTGTGGCCGGCACGTGGAAGGACCTCACCGACAACGTGAACTCGATGGCGGGCAACCTGACCTCGCAGGTCAGGAACATCGCCGAGGTCACGACCGCCGTCGCCAATGGCGACCTCGGCAAGAAGATCACCGTCGACGTGAAGGGCGAGATCCTCGACCTGAAGAAGACCATCAACACGATGGTCGATCAGCTCAGCAGCTTCGCGTCGGAGGTCACGCGCGTGGCGCGCGAGGTCGGTACGGAGGGCAAGCTCGGCGGTCAGGCGCAGGTGCCCGGTGTCGCAGGCACGTGGAAGGACCTCACCGACAACGTGAACTCGATGGCGGGCAACCTGACCTCGCAGGTGCGAAACATCGCCGAGGTCACGACCGCCGTCGCCAACGGTGATCTCGGCAAGAAGATCACCGTCGACGTGCAGGGCGAGATCCTCGACCTGAAGAAGACCATCAACACGATGGTCGATCAGCTCAGCAGCTTCGCGTCGGAGGTCACGCGCGTGGCGCGCGAGGTCGGTACGGAAGGAAAGCTCGGCGGTCAGGCGCAGGTCCGCGGCGTCGCGGGCACGTGGAAGGACCTCACCGACAACGTGAACTTCATGGCGGGCAACCTGACCTCGCAGGTCCGAAACATCGCCGACGTGACGACGGCCGTCGCCAACGGCGATCTCTCGAAGAAGATCACCGTCGACGTCCGCGGCGAGATCCTCGACCTCAAGAACACCATCAACACGATGGTCGATCAGCTGAACTCGTTCGCGTCCGAGGTCACGCGCGTCGCCCGCGAGGTCGGCACCGAGGGAAAGCTCGGCGGTCAGGCGCAGGTGCCTGGCGTGGCCGGTACGTGGAAGGACCTCACCGACAACGTGAACTTCATGGCGGGCAACCTGACGTCGCAGGTCAGGAACATCGCCGAGGTCGCGACAGCGATCGCGAAAGGCGATCTCTCCGAGAAGATCACCGTGGACGTGAAGGGCGAGATCCTCGAGCTGAAGAACACGATCAACACGATGGTCGATCAGCTCCGCAGCTTCGCGTCGGAGGTCACGCGCGTGGCGCGCGAGGTCGGCACCGAGGGACGTCTCGGCGGTCAGGCCCAGGTCACCGGCGTCGCGGGCACCTGGAAGGACCTCACCGACAACGTGAACTTCATGGCGGGCAACCTGACCTCGCAGGTCAGAAACATCGCCGAAGTCACCACCGCGGTCGCGAACGGCGACCTGTCGAAGAAGATCACCGTCGACGTCCGCGGCGAGATCCTCGATCTCAAGAACACCATCAACACGATGGTCGATCAGCTGAACTCGTTCGCGTCGGAGGTCACGCGCGTCGCCCGCGAGGTCGGTACGGAAGGAAAGCTCGGCGGTCAGGCGCAGGTCGCGGGCGTCGCCGGCACGTGGAAGGACCTCACCGACAACGTCAACTCGATGGCCAGCAACCTGACGTCTCAGGTGCGCGGCATCGCGAAGGTCGTCACGGCGGTCGCCAACGGTGATCTCGATCAGCGGCTCGCCGTCGAGGCCCGCGGCGAGATCGCCGAGCTCGCCGACACGATCAACGACATGACGGGCACGCTCGCGATCTTCGCCGATCAGGTGACGAGCGTCGCGCGCGAGGTCGGCGTCGATGGAAAGCTCGGCGGTCAGGCCAGCGTGCCGGGCGCCGCAGGCACGTGGCGCGCGCTCACCGACAACGTGAACCAGCTCGCCGCCAACCTCACCACGCAGGTGCGTGCGATCGCCGACGTCGCCACCGCCGTGACGAAGGGCGATCTCACCCGATCCATCTCGGTCGCTGCGCGCGGAGAGGTCGCCGCGCTCAAGGACAACATCAACGAGATGATCCGCAACCTCAAGGACACGACGATCAAGAACGACGAGCAGGACTGGCTGAAGACCAACCTGGCGAAGTTCTCGCGCATGCTCCAGGGCGAGAAGGATCTCCTCACGGTCGGCAAGCTCATTCTCTCGGAGCTCGCGCCCGTCGTCACAGCGCAGCGCGCCGTGTTCTACGTCGTCGAGAAGGACGAGGGCGGTGACGCGCGACGCCTCGCCTTCCTCGCGGGCTACGCGCGCAGCAGGAACGAGCGCGTCGCCATCCAGCTCGGCGAGGGCCTCATCGGGCAGTGCGCGGTCGAGCGAAAGCCCATCCGTCTCCGCGACGTACCGCGCGGGTACATGCGCATCGCCTCCGGCCTCGGCGCCGCTCAGCCGAGCGACGTGCTCGTCATGCCCGTGCTCTTCGAGGGCCAGATCAAGGGCGTCATCGAGCTCGCGTCGTTCGGTCAGTTCAGCGCGACGCACGAGGCCTTCCTCGAGCAGCTGATGGAGTCGATCGGCATCGTGCTCCACACGATCGAAGCGAACATGCGCACGGAGAAGCTCCTCGTGCAGTCGCAGTCCCTCACCGAGGAGCTGCAGGTGCAGAAGGGCGAGCTCCAGAAGACGAACCAGGAGCTCAAGGAGAAGGCGCAGCTCCTCGTCGAGCAGAACGTCGAGGTCGAGCGGAAGAACAAGGAGGTCGAGCACGCGCGACAGGCGCTCGAGGAGAAGGCGGAGCAGCTCGCGCTCACCTCGAAGTACAAGTCCGAGTTCCTCGCGAACATGTCGCACGAGCTGCGCACGCCGCTGAACAGCCTCCTCATCCTCTCGGATCAGCTGCAGCGGAACGAGAGCGGCAACCTCACCGGCAAGCAGGTCGAGTTCGCCTCGACGATCAACGACTCCGGCAAGGACCTGCTCGCGCTCATCAACGACATCCTCGACCTCTCGAAGATCGAGTCGGGCACCGTGAGCGTCGAGCCCGGGCCGCTCGTGCTGCGCGAGCTGCGCGAGTACGTGGAGCGCACGTTCCGGCACGTGGCCGAGTCTCGCAAGCTCGGGTTCGCCGTCACGCTCGAGCCGGGCCTGCCGGTCGAGATGGAGACGGACGCGATGCGCCTCCAGCAGGTGCTCAAGAACCTCCTCTCGAATGCCTTCAAGTTCACCGAGCACGGCAAGGTCGAGGTTCGCATCGGGCGCGCGACACAGGGCTTCACCACCGACCACCCCTCGCTCGGCGCAGCCGACGAAGTCATTGCCTTCTCCGTGCGCGACACCGGCATCGGCATCCCCGCGGACAAGCAGGCGATCATCTTCGAGGCGTTCCAGCAGGCCGACGCGAGCACGAGCCGTCGTTACGGCGGCACCGGCCTCGGGCTCGCGCTGAGCCGCGAGCTCGCGCGCCTGCTCGGCGGCGAGATCCGGCTCGAGAGCGCGCCCGGCATGGGCAGCACGTTCACGCTCTACCTGCCGCGCTTGCTTCGCACGGCGTCGGTCGAGCGTCGCTCGAGCCTGCGCGCGCCGACCGTCACCCTCCCGGCCTCGGTCGCGCGACAGGAGATGGTGAGCCGCGACGTCGTCGATGATCGCCGCGAGATCGAGAAGGGGGACAGCGTGCTCCTCATCGTCGACAACGACGTCGCCTTCACGCGCATCCTCGTCGATCTCGCGCATGCGCATGGCTTCCGCGCGCTCGTGGCCACGTCGGGCAGCGCGGCCGTGGCGCTCTCGCACGAGTACGACATCAGCGCGCTCACCCTCGACATCCGCTTGCCCGACATCGACGGCTGGCGCGTGCTCCATCACCTCAAGAGCGATCTCTCGATGAGGCACATCCCCGTGCTCCTGGTCTCGACCGACGACGTCGCGCTGAGCGGCCTGCGTCGAGGTGCCTTCGGTGCGCTGCAGAAGCCAGTGAGCCGAGACACGCTCGAGCACTGGCTCCTCCGCCTTCGACACTTCCTCGACGCAAAGGTGCGGCGTCTCCTGATCGTGGAGGACGACGCCGACGAGAGGGCGCGCATCGTCGAGGGACTCGGGGGCGACGACGTGATCGTGGAGGTGGCCACGAGCGGAGAAGAAGCGATCGCCAAGGTCACCGAGGAGGTGCCGGACTGCATCGTGCTCGACCTCGGCCTGGGCGACGTCAGCGGGATCCGTGTCGTCGATCACCTCCAGAAGTCCCCCGAGCTGCGCGAGGTGCCCATCGTCGTGCACACAGCGCGCGAGCCCACGAGCGCCGAGGAGACCAAGCTGCGACGCGCCGTTCGATCGGTGGTGCGCAAGGAGCCCGGCTCGATCGAGCGTCTGCTCGAGGAGTCGTCCATGCAGCTCCACCGCGCGCTTGATCGCATGGCCCCTCAGCAGCGCGCTGTGCTCGAGCGCCTTCACACGCGCCACACGAGCCTCGACGGCCGCACGATCCTCGTCGTCGACGACGACGTGCGGAACATCTACGCGATGACGTCCATCCTCGAGCAGCGCCAGATGCGCGTGCTCGCCGCCGACAACGGACGCGCGGCGATCGACGTGCTCGAGCGCGACGAGCCCGTCGATGCCGTGCTCATGGACATCATGATGCCCGGTATGGACGGCTACGAGACGATGCGCGCCATCCGCGCCATGCAGCAGTTCCGCGCGCTGCCGATCATCGCGCTCACGGCCAAGGCGATGAAGGGCGACCGCGAGCGCTGCATCGAGGCGGGCGCCTCGGACTACGTCGCCAAGCCTGTCGACAGCGAGCAGCTGCTGACGATCCTCGGCGTGTGGCTCTGGCGCTGATCGGGCGCCGCGAGGATCAGGCGAGGCTCGGCGGTGGCTGTGAGCCGCGTCGCTCGTCGAGCAGCGATCGCAGCGTGGAGACCAGGAGCTCGTGCTCGATCGGCTTGGCGAGGTGGCCGTCGAATCCCGCGGTGAGGCAGGCCCGCCGGTCGGCGTCGGACGCGTAGGCGGTGAGCGCGATCGCGGGCAGCTTGCGCAGCGCGGGATCGCTGCTCGTGCGCACGCGTTGGATGAGGTCGTAGCCGGACTCGCCCGGGAGACCGATGTCCGAGACGAGCACGTCGACGCGATGCGAGGTCAGCGCCGACCACGCATCACGCACCGACGACACGGTCTCGACGTGCGCGCCCGCGGCCTCGAGCATCACCTGGAAGAGCGCTCGCCCTTCGACGAGATCGTCCACGACGAGCACCCAAGCCCCCGTGAGGCGCGCGGAGGCTTGGGCCGACGCGGACTCGAGGCGCGCGCGCGTAGAGGTCGTCGTGGTGGGCAGCTCCACCCACATCGTCGTCCCGTGCGAGAGGCCCGCGCTGTCCGCGCGACATCGTCCACCGTGCAGCTCCACGAGGTGCCGCACGATCGAGAGGCCGAGGCCGAGGCCGTTGTAGCGGCGCGTGATCGAGCTGTTGGCCTGGCGGAAGCGATCGAAGACGAACGGGAGGAACTCCGGATCGATGCCCTCGCCATCGTCCTCTACGGAGAGCACCAGCTGATCCTCGAGGCGCTCGACGACGACGCGGATGCGGCCGCCGCGAGGCGTGAACTTGATCGCGTTCGAGAGGAGGTTCCAGACCACCTGCTGGAGGCGAGCCGCGTCGCCGTTCATCGGCGCGCCGTTCCTGGGGAGCTCGAGCTGGAGCTCGATCTGCTTGGCTTCCGCCGCCGGCTTCACGGACTCGACGGAGTCGCGCACCACCTGCGCGAGATCGATCGGGCCCACGCTGAGCCGGAGCTTTCCGGTGACGATGCTCGAGATGTCGAGGAGGTCGTCGACGAGGCGTACCTGCGTGCGCACCCCTCGCTCGATGGTGTCGAGGCCCATCTCGAACGCCGCGCGATCCAGCGTTCCCGTGCGGAGCATCTGAGCCCAGCCCAGGGTCGTGTGGAGCGGCGTGCGAAGCTCGTGCGAGAGCACCGCGAGGAACTCGTCCTTCGAGCGCGCGGCGGCCTCGAGCGCCGTGCGCTCGGTCTGCGACTGCTCGTAGAGGCGCGCGTTGTCGACGGTGTTGCCGATGCGGCGCGCGAGATCCTGCGCGAGTGCCTCGTCGAGAGGTCCGAACGATCGCCCCGAGCTCGAGTGCGCGAGACGCAGCGAGCCGATCTCGGCGCCTCGGACGGTGAGGGGCACCGACAGCTTCGCGGTGATGGGTGTGTCGTCGACGGGATCGACCTCACGCGCGTCGGGCGGCCCCGCGCTCGACGGACGGAAGAGGCTGGTGAGGCGCTCGCTTCGATCGGCGATCGCACGCCGCGCCACGTCGGTCGCGTCGGGCGTGGGACCTCCGACCGTGAAGAAGCTCGAGCTCGTGGGCTGATCGAGCTCGATCACGCACCAGTCCGCGATCGTCGGCGCCGCGAGCGCGCAGACTTCGCCGAGCGTGCGTCGGTACTCGAGCGACTCGGCCATCGCCGTGCTCGCGTCCGCGAGAAAACGAAGGCCCTGCTCGGCACGGGTGCGATCGTCCACGTCGGTGGCCGTGCCGATCCACTCCGTCACACCACCTTCGGGGTCGGCCACGGGCACGGCGCGCAGCAAGTGCCAACGGTACGCGCCGTCGTCGCGACGAAAGCGCGCCGCCATCTCGAGCTCGCCGCCTTGCGCGCGCGCGCTCTTCCAGCGTGTCTGCATCGGACCGGCGTCGTCGAGGTGGATCACGCGACGGAAGAGCTCGTCGGTCATCGCCTCGCTCGGCGTGCCCGTGTACTCGAACCAGCGGCGGTTCGCATACGTCGCGCGACCTTCGGCGTCGGCGACCCACACGATGAGCGGCATGGACTCCGCCATGCGCTGGTAGCGTGCCTCTCCCCAGCGGCGCAGCGCCTCGCGCTCGCGCTCACGCTCGCGCCGCTCGCCCTCTTGCAGCATCAACGCCTGTCGATGGAGCTGGGCGTTCTTGCGGTGGAGCTCGACGAACACCGAGACCTTTGCGCGGAGGATCTCGGGGTGGAACGGCTTGGCGATGTAGTCGACCGCGCCGAGGTCGTACCCGCGCGCGACGTACTCGTCTTGATGGCTCACCGCGGTGAGGAAGATGATCGGCACGTGCCTCGTGCGCGCACGCTCGCGGATGATGGTCGCCGTCGCGAAGCCATCCATCTCCGGCATGAGCACGTCGAGCAGGATGACGGCGAATTCGCGTCGGAGGAGGTGGCCCAGCGCCTCGCGTCCCGAGCCCGCCGCCACGACGTCGAGCGGGAGATCCGACAGCACGGCCTGGAGCGCGACGATGTTCTCTGGGCGGTCGTCGACGATCAGGACCGCGACCGACTCGTCGTGAGAGGCGAGCGTCGGATCGGTGTCTCCTGCGGCAGGCGCTTCGATCCTCGCGCGTTGGCGTGCGGTCACGCGGTTCGCTCCACGGTGATTCCCTCGACGGTGGCTCCCTCGACGGTCATGCATCCTCCTCCGAGGAACGAACTCGGATAGCACTCCGTACACCCACCACACAGAGGGCCGAAGCCTCTGCTCGTCGGCGCCTGGCGTCCTGTTCACCCGGGATCGCTGCCGCTCAAGGCCCGATCACGCGAGTGAGCGTCCCGATCCGGAATCCCGCAGTCGCGTCCAGCGCGAAGCCCACGTTCCCCCCGCGCTCTTGCTGGAGATACGCGCGCACGCCGAAGGTCATCGCGAGGGGGCCTGCGAGATCGAGCGATGCATCGAAGCTCGCGCGAAGCTGCCATCGGTTCACGTCGCCCGGATCCGCGTAGAAGAAGTCCACGAGGCCCTGCAGCTGCACGTGTCGATCGCCCATGCGGATCAGGTCCCACGGGCGCAGCGTGAGGATCGCGCCGATGCCCACCTCCGCGTCGTTGTTGGGCTGGAAGACCTGGCCTTCGAGACCCGCCTGCAGCTTGAGCTCGAGATCGGTCGTGAGCGGGAAGCGCGCGCCGAGCGTCGGACGCACCAGCATCCAGTGATAGGTGCGTGTGCTCGGCTCGGTGACCTCACTCTCCACGAAGAGCTCGAGGTAGGGGTCGGGCACGAACCACTCGTGGGTGTTCGGCGTCCGGAAGCCGCGGTAGCTGCCCGTCGATCGGATCTGGATCTGATCGACGGCCTCCGTGAACGTGCCCGGTGTCGCCACGCCCATCACTGGGGTGCCCTGCGTCCATTGGGTTCGGTAGCGGAAGACGCCGAGGTTCTCCCACGTCCATCCGGGCGCGGTCGCGTCCGCGCGGAGGTTGACCTCGGTGCCGAGCGCGACGGTCGAAGCACGGTTCAGCTGCGCGGCCTGATAGCCACCCGGATTGTCGATGCTCGATCCCGAGAACGAGCCGTCGACGAACCCCTGGATCACCCACTCGGGGCTCTGGTCCGGTGGCACGCGTGCGTCACGAGGATCGCGCGTCTCGCGAGCCGAGAGCGCCCGCAGCGCGACCTCGCGCACGCTGAGCGTCGGATCGAGATCGAGGTTCTCGTCGTCGGGAGATCGCCACCGCTCGAGCTCCGACAAGCGGGTCGGGACCCACGAGTGCCCGCTGGGCAGATCGGGCAGTGCGTGCCGGCCACCGCGCGCGAGGTAGCGCGTGGTGACGACGTGGTAGCTCGCGCGCGACACGAGCGGCCTGCCTCGCACACGTGTATCGCCTCCAGCGCCAGTGAGTCCGGGCGTCGCGAGCGCGTGCTCGCTGCGACGGTCCGCGAGAGAGAGCAGCCACTCGCGCGGAACCCACGCGTGGTAGAGGAGCTCGTCGTGCTCGAGCGCGACGTAGAGGTCGCTCGCCGTGAGCTCGCTGGGGTGCGCGGGCTCGAACGTCGCGTCGAAGAGGGACGGGTTGAGGACCGCCACGTCGGCGTCGATCGACTCGCGCAGCACCGACGCGACGAGGTCGTTGAGCGCCGCTCGGTCGATCGATCGCGCGAGGCGCCCCCCTGGCAGGCGCTGTCCCCAGACGTCGCAGTACGAAGGTCCGATGCGCTCGAGGAACGCGAGCACCGGCTCGCCCACGCTCAGGCCTTGCTGCGCGAGCGGCTGCGCGATCATCTGGGGGATGCCCACGCGGACCTCGCGATCCTCGCGCACGACGATCTCCACGGCGTCCGAGCGCGGCGGTGACACGATCGCAGGGGTCACGCCGGTCGGTCGCGCGAAGAGCATGCGCGCACGGGGGTCGGAGAGGATCACGAGGTCCGGACGGTCGGCCGGCTCGATCGCCTCGAGCAGCGTGAGCGCGTCGTCCTCGTCCGCATCGAGCAACACGACCACGAATCCCACACGCGATCGAACGCGCCTCACCGCCATGGGCAACGCGGTCTCGATCGCGTCGAGCGCGATGCCGTCGCTCAGCTCGGGCTCGAGCTGAGGCAGTGCTTCGGGCTCCGTCATCGCGAGCACGGCCACGTCCAGCTGTCCCGCGTGAACGATCGTGTCGGGATCGCTCGCGTCGGTGATCGCGTCGCACAGCGCGCGCGCATGTGTGTTCGTGCATCGCAGGTTCGTGGCGATGAAGGGGACGCCGCGGCTCCCCAGCGCCTCGGCGAGCGGCACCATGCGTGTGCGCGGCGTGCCGAGCTCGCTCGCGCCGAACGCCAGGCCGTCGTAGCCGAGCGACAGGACCAGCTCCGCCAGCCCGTTCGTGTCGTGCTCCGCTGCGAAGCGCACGACGCCGCCCTGTCCGAGCAGGCCGCCCGCGTCGACGACGAGCGGTGCATCCGCTGCGTGGGCCTGACGCACGAGCGCGTACGTGTAGAGGGCGCGCGGGTGCGGCGCGAGATCGTCGCTGTCGTCGCAGACGGGCACGCCGAGGTGACCATCCACGTCCGCCGTCGCGATCACGCGCGCGAGCACGTCCCGCTGCGCTGCGAGCGGCGATGCCCACGCGAGCCCCGACCACACCTGCGCGACCAGCACCGCGACCCAGACGACGAACGAACGCACGAGGACCTCGCGCGTCAGCCGTTGTTGCGCGGCTGGACGCGTCGGTACGGGTGGATGAAGCCCACGAGGCTCCGCGCGCTGCGCGTGGAGATCCAGAGTCGGCCCTGACCCTGGAAGTTGCACACGAGCCCTTCGCCCGAGAAGAAGAGGCCGCCGAGCCCACCGAGGCGGGTGACGTTGTAGTTGAGCCCGCCCGTGAACGCGACGATCGTGCTCGTGTCGCAGATGTAGCCGCCGGGGCCGACGTCGATGGCGTGGATGCCTCCGTACGTGCTGAAGAAGAGGGGGCCGGTGCCAGTGGCCTTCAGGAGGAACATGCCCGCGCCGGAGAAGAAGCCCTTGGCGCCGCCCCACTTCGTGTCGAGCGTCACGCTCGGCGGCGCCCCGAGATAAGCGCCGCTCGACAGCATGATCGGCGTGTAGCCATCCATGTTCACGCACTCGAGATCACCCTCGGGCGCGGGCGCGATGTAGAGGCGCTGGCCCGGCGCCGTCGCGGTGAAGGTGTTCTGGAAGAGGCTCTCGCCGCCCAGCGCCGCGCGCTTGAGCGCCGACATCATCCCGCCCTGCATCGACGTCTTCATCTGGATCGCGCTGTCGCGCGCGACCATCGCCTGCGACTCGCAGATCATCTGCTCACCCGGTGCATCGAACTGAACCTGCACCATGGAGAAGTCGGGCTTCTCGAGGATCTGATGCTGCATGGCTCTCCTTGCGATCGCGTCTCGAAAAACGAACACGCCCTCGACGTCTCTCGACGCCGAGGGCGCTCTCGATGTCACTCGCTCGCGTTCATCCGCGCGGCTGGATCCGACGGTACGGATTGACGAACGACACGAGCGAGCGCGCGTTGCGCGTCGAGATCCAGAGCCGTCCCTGACCCTGGAAGTTGCAGACGAGGCCTTCACCCGAGAAGAAGAGGCCGCCGAGGCCGCCGAGCTTCGTCACGTTGTAGTTGAGGCCGCCCGTGAACGCGACGACGTGCCCCGTGTCGCAGATGTAGCCGCCGGGGCCGACGTCCACCGCGTGGATGCCGCCGTACGTGCAGAAGAAGAGGGGGCCCGTTCCGGTGCACTTGAGCAGGAACATGCCCGCGCCGGAGAAGAAGCCCTTCGTGCCGCCCCACTTCGTGTCGAGCGTCACGCTCGGCGGTGCGCCCAGGTACGCGCCCGAGTTGAGGAAGATCGGCGTGTAGCCGTCCATGTTCACGACCTCGACGTCGCCCTCGGGACCGGGAGCGAAGTAGAGACGCTGACCGGGCTGCGTCGCCGTGAACGTGTTCTGGAAGAGGCTCTCGCCGCCGAGCGCCTTGCGCTTCATCGCCGCGAGGAAGCCGCCCTGGAGGGAGGTCTTCATCTCCATGCCGCTGTCGCGCGCGACCATCGCGCCGGACTCGCAGATCATCTGCTCGCCCGGACCATCGAACCCGATCTGGACCATCGTGAAGTCGGGCTTCTCGAGAAGCTGGAATTGCATGTTCGTGTCTCCTTGGTTTCTCGAGGGAATCAGCCCTGGCGGGGGGGGAGGAGCGCGCCGACCGTGCGGCCGTACTCCACGGGATTGCGGGTCTGGATCCAGATGCGGCCCTGTCCCTGGAAGTGACAGACCAGGCCCTCACCCGAGAGGAACGAGGCGATCCAGCCGCCGCCCGACTTGCCGACCTTGTAGGTGAGCGTCGCGTCCCACGCGACGAGGTGACCCGTGTCGATCACGAGGTTGCCGTCGCAGTTGAGCTGCTGGACGCCGCCGAACGCTCCGATGATGAGCTGCCCCGGCTGCTGCGAGGTCGCGTGCATCACGAACATGCCCTCGCCGGAGAAGAAGCTCTTCATCCCGCCGAGCTTCGTGTTGATGTCGACCGTGGGGCTCGACGCGATGAAGCTGCCGCTCGTCAGATAATAGCCCTGCGGCGTGAGATCGAGGACCTGCATGTCGCCGCACACCGCGTGCGCGAGGAGCACCTCGCCGGGGCCGTTCTGTGCGGTGAAGGTGTTGCGGAACCAGCTCTCGCCGGCGAGGGCGCGCTTGAGGCCGCCGAGCAGGCCGCCGAGCAGGCCGCCGCCCTTGTTCTGCATGCCAGTCTGCATCTGCACGTTCGTGCTCATGCCGACCATGGCGCCGCTCTCGGCGAGGATGGCCTCACCGTGCTGCAGCTGGACGCGAGCCATCGAGTGCGCGGGACGATATCCGATGTCGATTTGCATGTTCGTCTCTCCGATTCGAGCGCGCGCTCAGGCGGGCAGCTGCGGGGTCAGCCAGCTGACCAGCGAGTTGAGGTTGCGGGACTGTAGGTAGACGCGTCCCTGTCCGTTGAACTCGCACACGAGGCCTTCGCCACCGGCGAGGAAGCCGAGCGCACCACCGCCCGCGCTGCGGATGTTCATCGTGAGGTTGCCCTCGTAGCCAACGAGGTGGCCATTGTCGATCATGAACGGGCCGTTGATGTCGACCGCCGTCGTGCCGCCGTAGCTGTTGAACCAGAGGTCGCCATTGCCCGAGATCTCGAGCATGAAGGCGCCTTCCTTCGCGAGCATCGACTTGAAGCCACCGAACTTCATCTTCACGTCGATGTCGCCGACCGAGGCGAGGTACGCGCCGCTCGAGAGGATCAGCTTCTCGCCAGGGTTCATGCGGCGGTAGGTCACCTCGCCCGCGAGGCCCGGGGCGATCCACACGCTGCCGGGCTGCTGGCCGTGGAAGTGATTCACGAAGAAGGTCTCGCCGCCAATGAACTTGCGGACGAACGCGATGAAGATGTTGAACAGCATCGAGAAGAACCCGGTCTTCTTCCCGGAGTTCATCTTCACGTCCATCGTGAGGTGCGAGCTGCGGGCCACCATGGAGCCCGCCTCGGTCACCAGCGTCTGACCGGGGGCGAGGTCGACCCGGAGCATCGCGAACGAGGGGCCGTGCGTGATCTCGTGCGGGATGCCGGCTGCGCCACCGACCGCTCCGGCCGTCTGCGCATAGGGCATCTGCTGTCCCATCTGCTGTTGCATTCTGTCTCTCCTGACGTTGGTGGCCGCGTGCGCGGTCGGTGCTCATGAGCATCGGCGCGCGCGGGTCGAGGACGTCCCACGCTCCGAAGCGGCAGCCTTCTACCCCGATCGGACGCGTCCTCGCAATGGGTCCAGCCTGCCCGCGGAGTCGCCGGACGGCACCTCAAACGAGGTCAAACGTCGGGCGCTCCCACGGCTCGGCACGGCCGCTCGCGCGGTCGGGCGACCACGCTCGGCGAAAGCTCAGTGAAATGAGGTGGTTGAGGATCGAATCGGAGGCTTCATCGCGTGACGGATCCGTCGGCGCGGAGGGTCGCTCGCACCGAGCCACCCTGGCCAGTCGGAGTATGACCAGACCCCATGGGTTGCGCGTTTTTTGGAGCCCTGGCCCCACCCATCGTAGTGTTCATGACGTGACCTGTGTGGCCATGACCTGCTCCGGGGCCTCGCCCGCACGCCGATGTAGGTGCGGCTGCCCCGCGCCGTCAGGGGATCGAAAAGACAGAGACTTTCCGTGGGCCTGCGAACCCCTTCCGACTGCGCCAACCTGGCACCTTGATTCCGTCGCGCCGTTTCTTTACCACCGGCCTTCTCCCCGCCCGTGGGGCCTCGATCCGCTCGCCCACCTCCCTCGATGGGAGTCGACGACCGGCGGGGTCTTGCAGGCGCGGAGAATGGCTTTTGTTCTCGGTGTTGTTGGCGGGGCAAGGTTGTCCGACCTCCTCGTACGGAGGCGTGGGGAGGGGGATTCGGTCGTGACTTTGTTGGGTCCACGTCGGCGTTCCGTCGTCCGCGTGGGCACCCGGCGCGCAGCCCCAGGCGGGGGCTGGCGTGGGCCGGGGGCGAGCCTGCGGACGTTCCGTGGGAGGCGCTGGAGTCTCTTCGTCCGTGGTGTTGGTGAGGCGTTCTGGTCTTCGAGTGGTCTGTCGTCGTTCGCATCGCGTCTTGGCTTCGAGTGAGTGCTCTCATCGTCTCCGCTCATGCCGAGCGGAGGGGCGCCGGTGAGTCGTAGGATCCATGGTCGGTGCTTCGTTCGCTCGGGCAGGATCGAGCGGGTCGCCGACGTCGTTCCGGGAGGATCGCTGTGTCCGTAGATTTCCGAAATGTGAGCCCCGCGGCCTCGACCCCGACCAAGGGAGCCGATCCCTCGGGAGGCGTTCGCTTCGCGCGTCGCTTCTCGCAGGCAGGCAGCGATCCCCTCGACGAGATCACCTACGAGCTGCGCGACAGCGTCATCACGAACCCCGACGGCTCGATCGTGTTCGAGATGCGCGGCGCCGAGATCCCGGAGTCGTGGTCGCAGCTCGCGACCGACATCGCGGTCTCGAAGTACTTCCGCAAGGCGGGCGTGAAGGGCGACGCCAAGAAGAGCGAGACGAGCGCGCGACAGCTCGTCTACCGCGTGGCGCGCACGCTCCGCGAGGCAGCGGACGCACAGGGCGGCTACTTCGCGTCGAAAGATGACGCCGACACGTTCGAGGCGGAGCTCAGCTACCTCCTCATCACGCAGCGCGCGGCGTTCAACTCGCCCGTGTGGTTCAACCTCGGCCTCTGGCACCGCTATGGCATCGAAGGCCAGGGTGGCAGTTGGGCGTGGGACGCCAAGGTCGAAGAGTGCTTCGAGACGACGTCTGCTTACGAGCGCCCGCAGTGCTCCGCGTGCTTCATCCAGTCCGTCGACGACGACCTGATGAGCATCTACGACCTCGTGAAGACCGAGGCGCGTCTCTTCAAGTACGGCTCGGGAACGGGCACGAACTTCAGCCTCCTCCGCGGACGGCAGGAGAAGCTCGCAGGCGGCGGGACGAGCTCCGGCCTCATGAGCTTCCTCGAGGTGCTCGACCGCGCCGCGGGCGCGACGAAGTCGGGCGGCACCACGCGCCGCGCGGCGAAGATGGTCTGTCTCGACATGGACCACCCCGAGATCGTCGACTTCATCGAGTGGAAGGTCCGTGAAGAAAAGAAGGCGCGGGCGCTCATCGCCGCGGGCTACGCGAGCGACTTCAACGGCGAGGCCTACCACACGGTCAGCGGCCAGAACTCGAACAACTCCCTGCGTATCTCGGACGAGTTCATGCGCGCCGTCGAGCAGGACGGTGAGTGGCAGACGACGATGCGCACCAACAAGGAGCACGTCGTCGACACGTACCGCGCGCGTGATCTCTGGAAGAAGGTCGCCGACGCCGCGTGGGCGTGCGCCGATCCGGGCGTTCAGTACGACACGTCGATCAATGCCTGGCACACGTGCCCGAACACCGCGCGGATCAACGCGAGCAATCCGTGCAGCGAGTACATGTTCCTCGACGACACGGCCTGTAACCTGAGCTCGATCAACCTCGTGAAGTTCCTCGACGAAGAAGGTCGCTTCGACGTCGAGGGCTATCGCCACGCGATCCGCGTGATGTTCCTCGCGCAGGAAGTGCTCGTCGATCTCTCGAGCTACCCGACGAAGAAGATCGCGAAGAACAGCCACGACTACCGTCCTCTGGGCCTGGGCTACGCGAACCTCGGGACGCTGCTCATGCGCCTGGGCATCCCGTACGACTCGGACCTCGGTCGCGCGTGGTGTGGTGCGCTCACGTCGATCCTCACCGGCCACGCGTACGCGGTGTCGGCGGAGATGGCGGCGAGCAAGGGCCCGTTCCCCGGCTACATGCGCAACCGCCAGCCGATGCTGCGCGTGATGACGAAGCACCGCGACGCGGCGTATTCGATCGATCGCCCCGGATTCCCGGGCACCGTCGGCAAGGGCGACTCGGGCGTTCCGGCCGACGTGCTCTCGGCCGCGCGCGAGGACTGGGATCTCGCGGTCAAGCTCGGTGAGCAGTACGGCTTCCGCAACGCGCAGGCGACGGTGCTCGCGCCGACGGGCACGATCGGCCTCTTGATGGACTGCGACACGACGGGCATCGAGCCCGACTTCGCCCTCGTGAAGTTCAAGAAGCTGGCGGGCGGCGGCTACTTCAAGATCGTCAATCAGTCGGTGCCCGAGGCCCTCAGCCATCTCGGCTACAACCCCGCGCAGGTGGCCGACATCGTCGCCTACGTGAGCGGCACGAACACCTTCACCGGTGCGCCGTACCTCACGCGCTCGATGCTGATCGAGAAGGGCCTGACGGAGAGCGAGATCGGCAAGGCCGAAAAGGCACTTCCCGGCGTGTTCGACGCCTCGCAGGCGCTCTCGCCGTGGGTGATCGGCAGCCACGCCTTCGATCGCTTGGGCCTCAAGCCCGAGCAGTACAACAAGCCCGGATTCAGCCTGCTCAAGCACTTCGGCCTCACCGCCAAGCAGTGTGACGAGCTCAACGACGTCGTCATCGGCCGCATGACCGTCGAGGGCGCGCCGCACCTCAGGGCCGAGCACTATCCGGTGTTCGACTGCGCGAACCGCTGTGGCAAGCACGGCAAGCGGTTCCTCCCGCCGATCTCTCACGTGCGCATGATGGCGGCCGCACAGCCGTTCCTCTCGGGCGCGATCTCGAAGACCGTCAATCTGCCCAACGAGGCGAGCGTCGACGAGGTCGCCGACATCTACCACGAGGGCTGGAAGCTCGGCCTCAAGGCGATCGCGCTCTACCGCGATGGCTGCAAGGCGAGCCAGCCGCTCAACACGTCGAGCACCGATGAAGAAGAGGTCAAGACCGAGGCCAAGAAGGCCGAGGCCGTCATCGAGAAGACGAGCAAGGCTGGCGCCGAGATGGCCCCCATCGTCGAGGCTCCGATGCGCAAGCGCGCCGACGGCCTCACGCCGCCGGTCAGCGTCCGTCATCGGTTGCCCAAGCGTCGCCGCGGCTTCACGCAGGAAGCGCGCATCGGCGGACACAAGGTCTTCCTCCGCACGGGTGACTACGAAGATGGTCAGTTGGGCGAGATCTTCATCGACATGCACAAGGAGGGCGCCGCGTTCCGCAGTCTCATGAACTGCTTCGCGATCGCCGTCTCGATGGGTCTCCAGCACGGTGTGCCGCTCTCGGCGTACGTCGAGCAGTTCACCTTCACGCGCTTCGAGCCGAGCGGCATCGTCGAGGGTCACCCGAACATCAAGTTCTCGACGTCGCTCGTCGACTACATCTTCCGCGTGCTCGGAGTGGAGTACCTGAAGCGCTACGACTTCGCGCAGGTGCCGCCCGAGGAGGATCAGGTCGAGCTCCAGAGCCCGACGGACGTGACTGCGGTGGCGCGCATGCCGGGTCAGGCGACGCCGTCGCTCCCGCCGGACGGCTACGTCGCGCCGGCCCAGGTGGAGCTGGCGTTCGCAGGCCGCGACGAGGCCACGACGAAGGCCAAGAGCGCGCTCGATCAGCAGCTCGAGAACATGATGGGCGATGCGCCGATGTGTGATGGCTGCGGCCACATCACGGTGCGCAATGGCGCTTGCTACAAGTGTCTCAACTGCGGCGCGTCGCTCGGCTGCAGCTGACACTCCCCGACGTCGGGCTTCTACGTCGATCGAGCCTCGTGCATGCTCTCGGGCATGCGCGAGGCTCGTGTCGCTTCGGTGAGGACGGCATCGTCGGCGTGGATGCTCTTGGCCTCCCTGTCGATCGGCGGGTCGCTGAGCGGATGTCCCCGCGCGCACGACGACGACGATGGCGGACCGAGCCTCGATGCGCCCGCGAGGTCCGACACGCCTACGGAGACCTGCGCTGGGCCTGCGCTCGCGTGCGACGGCGCCGCCGTCACGCGATGCGTGGGTGATCACTACGAGCCGACCGGCGAGATCTGCGACGAGCTCGAGGGCGAGAGCTGCAGAGGCGGGCTCTGCGTGAACGCGTGCGAAGCCGCCGCCGCTGCGCAGAGCTACGTCGGCTGCGAGTACTGGCCCACCGTCACACCGAACGTCGTCGATGATCCGACGCGCTACCGCTTCGCGGTGGTCGTCGCGAACACGGGCTCGGTGGAGGCGCGGGTCCGCGTCGAGCGCGGCGCCGAGATCGTCGCCGAGGTCATCGTGGCGCCTGACGGTGTGCAGGAGATCGTGCTGCCGTGGGTCGAGACGCTGCTCCACGCGGGCGCGAGCGACGCGACCTCGAACGTGCTCCTCACCGACGGTGCCTATCGCCTCGTCTCGACGCAGCCCGTCTCAGCGTACCAGTTCAGCCCGTTCGAGGATCGTGTGGGCGAGCGCCCGTCGTACAGCAACGACGCGTCGCTGCTCTTGCCCACGAGCGCGCTCGGCCGTGACTACCGCGTGGTGGCGCACGCGTCGCACCTCCTCGCTCAGGGCATTCGCGAGACCCTCGACCCCGCGAACCCGTCGTCGTATCCGGGCTCACCTGCGTTCTTCACGGTCGTCGGGACCGAGGACGGAACGTCGGTGACGGTACGCGCGCACGGTCGGACTCAGCCCGGCCCCGGCACAGACACTGCGCTCGTCGAGGGAGACGAGCGCACGTACACGCTCGATCGTGGTGACGTGCTCCTCGTGCTCTCGAAGCTCTGGTTCTTCGACGAGGCAGAGTGCGTACAGCCCGAGGGCGGCGGGGGAGGGTGCTCTTCGCGCCTGACGGATCTGACGGGCACCGAGATCGAGTCCACCGCCCCGGTGGCGGTCTTCGGGGGTCATCGCTGCGTCGATCTGCCGCGAGAGTGGTTGTTCTGCGATCACCTCGAGGAGCAGATGGTGCCAGTGAGCGCGTGGGGTGTGCGCGCCGTCGGCGTGTCGTCGCACCCCATCGTCCCCGAGGAGACGTCGATCTTCCGCATCGTGTCGGCCTCGAATGGCAACCACGTGGAGGTCAGTCCGGCGTCGCTCGGCAGCTTCGATCTCGACGACGGTGAGTTCGTCGATCTCGCGCTCGCGGGCGGTATCGAGGTGCGCGGAACCGGGCGCCTGCAGCTCGTGCAATACGAGACGAGCGGTCAACGGAAGTCAATCGTCTTCGGCGCGGAGCCCATCGCCACGGGCGACCCCTCGATGGCGCTCGTGGTGCCCGTCGAGCAACAACGTCGCGACTACGTGTTCCTCGCGCCGAGCACGTTCGAGCAGAGCTTCGTCTTGATCGCCGCGCCCATGGATGCACAGCCGATGCTCGATGGTGAGATCGTGCCGGCGCTCACACCCATCGAGGGATCGGGCTATGGCTGGGTGCGTGTCCCGCTCGGTGCCGGGGCTCACCGCATGATCGGCTCGAGCCCATTCGGCATCACGGTGCAGGGAGTCGCGCCCGCGTGCTCTTACATGTTCCCCGGCGGCCTCGACGTCGAGACTCTCCTCCTCTGAAAGCCACGCATGCGCTCACATTCCCTCTCGGTGATCGCGGTCGCCGTGCTCGCCGGCTGTCCGGACGAGAGCCCAGTGCCCGATGCCCACCTCGAAGTCGATAGTGGCCTCGATGCGGCGAGCCTCGACGCGCCTCGGAGCCCGAGCGACGCGCCGCGTGACGCGGTGGTCGACTTCTCTCGCATCATCGACGCGCTCACGTACGAGTACGACTGGTCGTGCAGCGGCGAGGTCACGCCGCCGCTCACCACACCCTCGGCCGAGCCGAGCGTGGAGGACTGCCGTGAAGGGATCTGGCCGGAGCTCCCGCTCACGTCCGTGTGCCCCACGATCTCGAGCGTGACGCGCGTCGATCCGGACACGGGGATGTCGCTGCCGCCGATCGACGAGCGTCCACTGCCGACGTCGATTCCCGTGAGTGAGTCCGGGTCGTTCCTTCCGGCCGAGCTGCCCGCGGCATGGCCCAGCACGCTCCGCGTCGTCGAGTGGAACATGGAGTACACGCGGGATCTCGACGCACAGATCGAGACCCTCGCGACCGATCCGGAGCTGTCTCGTGGCGACGTGTACCTGCTCTCGGAGCTCGATCGCTGCTCGAGCCGCAACGGTGTGCGCCGTGCCGCGCGCCTGCTCGCGGAGCGCATCGGGGGCGACTACGTGTATGGGATCGAGTTCGTGGAGCTCTCGATCGGGCGCACGCTCGGAGGCGACACGGGCAATGCGATCGTGTCGCGACGTCCGCTCCGTGACGCGTCGATTCTCTGTCAGTCGTCGCAGTACGACTGGTTCGCGGACGACGAAGAGCCCCGCCTCGGACAGCGCATCGTGATCTCCGCGGAGATCCCCGTGGGAGAGGCTTGGGTGCGCGTGCACTCGGCGCACTTCGAGTCGAACGATCTGACCGGCGAGCGACGCACGGTGCAGCTCAAGGAGATCCTCGATCACGCGCAGGAGAGCGCGTGCGAGCGACCGCAGATCCTCGCGGGCGACTTCAACACTTGGTACCCCCGCGCGCCCGAGCGTCACGTGCTCGAGCACGCGGGGTGGAACGACGCGATGGAAGACGTGGGCGATCTCGGCCCCACGCACGACTCCGGCCGCCGCCTCGACTACATCTACGTGCGCGGCTTCGCGGTGCGCGGAGGGGCGGTGCTGCGTGACGTGCACACGAGCGATCACTACCCGCAGTGGGTGGATCTCGCGCTGGAGTGATCCGTCCGCGGGCCCCGCGCGCGCGGCGCGGTCAGCCCAGGCCGTCTTGACGAGATCTTGATGGCGCGGGCGCCGGGCTTGACGACGGGGTGACGACGAATGCGGTAGGCATCGAGTCGTCATGCGTACCGCAGCACCCATCGTCATGGTGTCGTCACTCCTCGTCGGAGGCATGCCTCTCGCGACCCGCGCGCAGGATGCGGATCGCGAGAGCGGTCTCGAGAGCCCGTCGGACGTCGCCCCATCCACCTCGTCCGAGCCGGTGGTCCCGACGGGGACGCCCGCGGACACGGAGACGACGGTGGGTCGCGAGACCGGCGCAGCGGAGGAGACCGAGACCGCCCTCGCAGCCGGGCACGAGACCACGGAGGCAGTCCCCGCGCCGTACACGCTCTTCGGCTACGCCGAGACCGACTACTCGTTCAACCTCAATCAACCGTCGAATGGGATCACACACCTTCGCGGCTTCGACAACCGGCACAACACGTTCACCATCCAGAACGTCGCGCTCGGCGTCTCGTGGGACTGGGAGAACGTGGTGGGCAACGTGACGCTCCAAGTCGGTCACACGGGTGCGACCTACTACATCGCGGAGACATCGCTCGTCGGGGCGCTCGGCACCAACGCGACGAGCGCCTCTCTGTGGCAGTTCGTGCAGCAGGCGAACGTCGGCTACCGCGTCCAGGTGGGTCGTGGGCTCCTGGTGCAAGCCGGCTTGTTCCTCTCGCCCATCGGGCCGGAGAGCATGGTGGTCCACGACGACTGGAACTGGTCTCGGTCGAATCTCTTCTTCGGACTACCGTTCTACCACACCGGTCTTCGTCTCTCGTATCCGCTGGACGAACGCTGGACGGTCACGCTCGCTGGCTACAACGGCTGGAACACCGTCGTCGACAACAACGACGAGAAGTCGATCACGGCGCAGATCACGTACACCGATCCCGATCGCCTCGCGATCAGTGTCCTCTACTTCACGGGCGTCGAGCGTCCCACCGGCGCGCCAGAGGGCAGGGCGTGGCGCCACCTCTTCGACGCGCACGCGACCTGGCATGCGACGGAGTGGCTCTCGCTCCTCTTGCATGTGAATGGTGGCTTCGAGCCCAACAGCTTCGGAACGAGCGGCTGGTTTGCCAGCGCGCTCTACGCACGGGCCCGCATCCTACCGGAGCTCTTTCTCGCGCTGCGCGGAGACGTCTTCTACGAGTCCACCGCGCGCAACGGAAGCGGCGTGGCTGGAACCATCTTCTGGCCCGCTCATCCGACGGCCGCCGGCCAGTGGGTGTCGAGCGGGACTGCCACGGTCGAGGTGCGAGCGGCCGAGCACGTGTCGTTCCGATTCGAGTACCGGCACGATCACGCGGCGAGTGACATCTTCTTCGGAGGCGCCGTCTCCACCGAGGCGACCAGCGGGCAGTTCATCGCCAACCGCGCGTCGCAAGACACGCTGACCGCCGGGGCGACGGCGTGGTTCTGAGGCGCGACCCGAGTCGCGAGGAGGCGCGCGTGCTCATGCCCTCTCGAGAACTGGACGAGGAAGATTCCGAAGGGAGTTTCCCCAGACCGGAGGCAGCCATGCGCGAAGACATCCTCCTCCTCGTGGCGCTGCTCGTGTTCAGTGCAGGGCCCATCGTCAGCTACTCCATCTTCGGCACCGGCTCGGGTGTCGAGATGGGGCTCGGGGCCGTCGTCTCGCTCGGCGCCGCCGTGGCGCTGTACCGAACGCTCCGCACCGTGGACGCGCCCTCCCACCCCGAAGACGACGACGGAGCCGATGGCTCCGATCAGGAGCAGTGATCATGGATCTCGTGTTTCTGGCGCTCGTGGCCTCTCTCTTCCTCGCGACGGTGGGCTTCATCCGGCTCGCCGAGAAGGTGTGACGTCATGAGCGCTCTCCTCCCCGTGGCCGGAGTGATCACGCTGCTCCTCCTCGGATATCTGTTCTTCGCGCTGCTCTACCCGGAGAAGCTGCAATGACTCTCTCGTCCATCGCGCTGCTCGCGACGTATCTCGGCGCCGTCGTCGCGCTCGGCTACCCGCTCGGTCTCTACATGGCCCGTGTCTACGACGGCACGAGCCCCGTGCTGCGTGGCCTGGCGCCGTTCGAGCGGCTGTTCTATCGCGCGGCCGGCGTTCGCGAGGACGAGGACATGCCCTGGTCACGTTATGCGTTGGCCGTCCTCGTGTTCAACGTCCTCGGTGTGGTCGTGGTGTACGCCCTCCAGCGTCTGCAGGGCTCGCTGGCGCTCAATCCCGATGGGCTCGGGGCGGTCTCGCCGGAGGTGTCGTTCAACACGGCAGTGAGCTTCGCGTCCAACACGAACTGGCAGGCCTATGGCGGCGAGACGACGCTCTCGTATCTCACGCAGATGGTGGGCCTGACCGTCCAGAACTTCGTCTCGGCGGCCACGGGCATGGCCGTGCTGATCGCCCTCGTCCGCGGGATGACGCGCAAGAACGCGATCGGGATCGGGAGCTTCTGGGTGGATCTCGTGCGGACCACGCTCTACGTGCTTCTGCCGCTCTCGTTCGTGTTGGCCATCGTCCTCGTCTCCCAGGGAGTCGTCCAGACGCTCGCGCCGCACGCCACGGCGCACCTCCTCGACGCCACGACCCGTACCGATGGTTCCGTGATCGTCGATCAGCTCCTCGCCCTCGGTCCCGCGGCCTCGCAGGTCGCGATCAAGCAGCTCGGCACCAACGGGGGCGGGTTCTTCAACGTGAATTCCGCGCACCCCTTCGAGAACCCGACGCCGCTCTCGAACTTCCTCGAGTGCGCCAGCATCCTCCTCCTCCCGGCGGCGCTCTGTTTCACGTTCGGAGAGCTCGTGAAGGACCGGCGCCAGGGCTGGGCCGTGCTCGCGTCCATGCTGGCGATCTTCATCCCCCTCGCCATCCTCGCGATCGGCGTCGAGTCGGCCGGCAATCCGCTCCTCACCTCCCTCGACGTCGACCAGGTCGCGACCGCCCTGTCGGGCGGCGGCAACATGGAGGGCAAGGAGGTTCGCTTCGGACCGGCCGAGAGTGCGATCTGGGCGGTGTCCACCACCGCAGCGTCGAACGGGTCCGTCAACGCGATGCACGACAGCTTCATGCCGCTGGGCGGCCTCGCCCCGATGTGGCTCATGCAGCTCGGCGAGATCATCTTCGGCGGCGTCGGCTCGGGACTCTACGGGATGATCGTCTACGCGATCATCGCGGTGTTCATCGCGGGGCTCATGGTCGGTCGTACCCCCGAGTACCTCGGCAAGAAGATCGAGTCCTACGAGATGAAGATGGCGTCGCTCGTCATCCTCCTCCCGTCGGCGGCCGTGCTGCTGGGGACGGCGATCGCGAGCGCTACCGACGTGGGCACGGCCACCCTGGGCAACCCCGGAATCCACGGCTTCTCCGAGATCCTCTATGCGTTCTCGTCGGGTGCCAACAACAACGGCTCGGCCTTCGGCGGCATCACGGTGAGCGGCACGTTCTACGCGACCGCGATCGGCATCTGCATGTGGATCGGCCGCTACTGGGTGATCGTGCCGGTCCTGGCCATCGCGGGCTCGCTGGCGCGCAAGAAGAGCATCCCCGCGAGCGTCGGCACGCTGCCCACCCACGACCCTCTCTTCGTCGCACTTCTCGTCTCCACCATCGTCTTGGTCGGTGCGCTCACCTTCATTCCCGCGCTCGCCCTCGGACCCATCGTGGAGCACCTCGAGCTGGGCGCGCTCGTCGCGTCGCACTGAGCGGAGCATCCCCATGACCACGCCATCCAACGCCACTCGTCCGCTGTTCGAAGGGCCCATCGTTCGCGCGGCCATCGCGGACTCGTTCCGAAAGCTCGACCCCCGCCGGATGATCCGAAATCCGGTCATGTTCGTCGTCGAGGTCGGTAGTGCCTTCACGACCGTCCTCTTCGTGCACTCGCTCGTGACGGGGGAGGGCGATGCTTCTCCGTGGTTCGTGCTCGCCGTCTCACTCTGGCTCTGGTTCACCGTGCTGTTCGCGAACTTCGCGGAGGCCATGGCGGAGGGGCGGGGCAAGGCGCAGGCCGACACGCTCCGAAAGGCGCGCAAGGACGTGTCCGCCGTGCGTCTCACCGAGGCCCGGAAGGACGCCCCCAGCGAGAAGATCCCTTCGTCACAACTGCGCAAGGACGACCTCGTCCTCGTCGAGGCAGGTCAGCTCGTCCCCAGCGACGGCGAGATCGTGGAGGGGGTGGCCTCGGTCGACGAGAGCGCGATCACGGGCGAGAGCGCGCCCGTGATCCGCGAGAGCGGCGGAGATCGCAGCGCGGTGACGGGCGGAACGCGGGTGCTCTCCGACTGGCTCATCGTCCGCATCAGCACCAACCCCGGGGAGACGTTCCTCGATCGCATGATCTCCATGGTCGAAGGCGCCAAGCGCACCAAGACGCCCAACGAGATCGCGCTCGACATCTTGCTCGCGGCATTGACCATCATCTTCCTCCTCGCGACGGTGACGCTACGACCCTTCTCGGATTACGCGGTCGCGGCCTCCGGCACGGGACAGCCCGTAGGGCTCACCATCCTCGTCGCGCTGCTCGTCTGCCTCATTCCCACGACCATCGGAGGCCTGCTCTCGGCGATCGGCATCGCAGGCATGGATCGGATGATCCAGGCCAACGTGATCGCCACGTCGGGCCGCGCGGTCGAAGCGGCCGGTGACGTCGACGTGCTGCTCCTCGACAAGACGGGCACGATCACGCTCGGCAATCGTCAGGCGACTGCGTTTCTTCCGGCCAAGGGAGTCGACGAGCGCGACCTCGCGGACGCGGCGCAGCTCAGCTCGCTCGCGGACGAGACGCCCGAAGGGCGGAGCATCGTCGTGCTCGCGAAGGAGAAGTTCCAGATCCGGGCGCGCGAGGTGCGCGAGCTGGGCGCGACATTCGTTCCGTTCACCGCACAGACGCGCATGAGTGGCGTCGACCTCGACGGCAAGCGCATTCGCAAGGGCGCCGCGGACGCGCTGGAGCGCTTCGTCGTGTCGGAGGGCGGGGCCATGTCTCCCGACGTCAAGCGCATCGTGGAGGACGTTGCCAAGAGTGGTGCGACGCCGCTGGTCGTCGCGGATGGAAAGCGCGTCCTCGGTGTCGTGCAGCTCAAAGACATCGTCAAAGGTGGCATTCGCGAGAAGTTCGGCGACCTCCGCCGCATCGGTATTCGTACCGTCATGATCACCGGCGACAATCCACTCACCGCCGCAGCCATCGCGGCCGAAGCGGGTGTGGACGACTTCCTCGCGGAGGCGACGCCCGAGGCAAAGCTCGCGATGATCCGCGACTATCAGGCGAAGGGGCACCTGGTCGCGATGACGGGAGATGGGACCAACGATGCGCCCGCGCTCGCGCAGGCCGATGTGGCCGTGGCGATGAACTCGGGGACGCAGGCCGCCAAAGAAGCCGGCAACATGGTCGACCTCGACTCGAACCCCACGAAGCTCCTCCAGATCGTGGAGATCGGGAAGCAGATGTTGATGACGCGAGGTTCGCTCACGACGTTCAGCATCGCGAACGACGTGGCGAAATACTTCGCGATCATCCCGGCCGCGTTCGCGGTGACGTACCCGGCGCTCGGCGCGCTGAACGTGATGGGCCTGCACTCGCCGACGACCGCCGTCCTGTCCGCCGTGATCTTCAACGCGCTCATCATCGTGGCGCTGATCCCGCTCGCGCTCCGCGGGCTCGCCTACAGGCCGGCACCGGCGGGCAAGCTCCTGGGGCGCAATCTCTTCGTGTACGGCCTCGGCGGCGTCGCATTGCCGTTCCCCTGCATCAAGGGGATCGACTTGCTGCTCACCGTGATGGGCGTCGGCTGAGGCCGACGGAAAGGAACGAGCCATGCTCACTCTCTTGCGCCCCGCGTCGGTGCTCTTCGCGCTCCTCACGGTTCTGACGGGCGTGGTCTATCCGCTGCTCGTCACGGGCATCGCGCAGCTCGTCTTTCCCGAGCAGGCGAACGGAAGCCTCGTGCTTCGCGACGGCGAGGTGGTCGGCAGCGCGCTCATCGGACAGCACTTCGACGATCCCGCGTACGTGTGGGGCCGACCTTCGGCCACTGGCACGTTTGCGTACGACGCGTCGGCCTCGACGGGCTCGAACCAGGGCCCGCTGAATCCAGCCCTCCGGGAGGCGGTCGCGTCGCGCGTGGCCGCCCTGCGCGAAGCGAGCCCAGGCTCGACCGAGCCGGTGCCGGTGGACCTCGTGACCGCCTCGGGCAGCGGTCTCGATCCCCACATCTCCCCTGCTGCCGCGCTCCATCAGGTCAGCCGTGTCGCTCGCGCGCGCGGTGTGGAAGTGTCGCGTGTGCGCGCGATCGTGGAGGCGAACGTCGAGCAGCGGACACTCGGGCTCCTGGGCGCGCCCCGGGTGAATGTCCTCTTCGTGAACCTGGCGCTCGACGAGGCGTTCGGCGCGCCCGCGGCTGGCGCACCGACGCCGAGCGACGACACTGACGGCCCGTGACCGCCGAGGAGCAGCGCCCCGATCCCGATCAGCTCCTCCGACGCATCCAGTCGGAGGAGCAGCGAGCCCTGCGCGCGCGGCTCAAGGTGTTCTTCGGTTTCGCGCCGGGCGTCGGCAAGACGTACCGAATGCTGAGGGTCGCGCGGGATCTCCGCGACGAAGGCGTCGACGTCGTCGTCGGTGTCGTCGAGACACACCGACGCGCCGAGACGGCCTCGCTGCTCGAGGGACTGCCTACGGTCGCGCGCAAGAAGGTGAGCCACCGCGGTCGTCAGCTCGACGAGCTCGACCTCGACGCAGTGCTCGCGCGGAAGCCCAAGGTCGTGCTGGTCGACGAGCTCGCCCACACAAACGCGCCGGGGTCGCGGCATCCCAAGCGCTGGCAGGACGTGCTCGAGCTGCTCGAGGCAGGCATCGACGTCTTCACCACGGTGAACGTCCAGCACGTCGAGAGCCTCAACGACGTGGTGGCGCAGATCACCAACGTTCAGGTCCGCGAGACGGTGCCCGACTCGGTGCTCGAGCGCGCCGACGAGATCGAGGTCATCGACATCCCGCCCGAAGAGCTCCTCGCGCGTCTCGCGGAGGGCAAGGTCTATCTTCCCGATCAGGCGGAGCGCGCCAAGGCGCACTTCTTTCGCAAGGGCAACCTGCTCGCGCTCCGCGAGCTGGCGCTTCGTCGCGTGGCCCAGCACGTCGATGAGGACGTGCGTGAGTACCGCGCCGCGCACGGGGTGGAAGAGACGTGGCCCGCGAGCGAGCGCGTGCTCGTGTGTGTCGGACCGTCACCCGGATCCGATCGCGTGATCCGCGAGGGCTACCGCATGGCGGCCGGCCTCCGTGCGCCGTGGGTCGCGGTCTATGTCGAGAGCATCGAGCGCACGTCGGACCGGGCACGACTCGAGGGACACCTCCGGCTCGCCGAGTCGCTCGGTGCCTCCGTGGTTCGTCTCGAGGGACTCCGCGTCGCGGATGCCGTGCTGGCGTACTCGAGACAGCACAACGTGACGCGCCTGCTCGTCGGCAAGCCTACGCACTCGCGGTGGCTCGATCGGCTGCGGGGCTCGCTGCTCGACGACATCGTGCGCGGCAGCGGTGAGATCGACGTCCAGGTGATCGGTGGAAAGTCGGAGGCCGAGCCACGTGGGCTGGACGAGGTCGAGGACGAGCGCGCGTCGCCGACGGCCTATCTCCTCGCGGCGGTCCTCGTGGCGGCCGTGACCGGGATCTCGCTCGGCCTCGCACATGCCTTCCGGGTGCCGGATCTCGAGGTCCTCTTCCTCGTCGCGGTTCTCGTCGCTGCCATCCGTCTCGGACGCGGTCCCGCGGTGCTCGCTGCAGCGCTCGGTGTCGCTGCCTACGATTTCTTCCTCGTCCCGCCTCGCTTCACCTTCGCGGTGGCGGACACTCGCTACGTGCTGACGTTCGCGATGATGTTCGGCGTGGGTCTCCTCGTCAGCGAGCTGACGGCGCGCATTCGACGACAGGAGCGCGGCGCGATCCACCGAGAGTCGCGGACGGCGGCCCTCTACGCGCTGAGCCGTGACCTCGGCGCTGCGGACGATCTCGGCAGCTCGGCCAACGCGGTCGTCCGACACGCGGGTCAGCTCTTCGACGCGCGTGCGTTCCTTCTCCTGCCGGGCACCGACGGCGTGCCCTCCTTGGTGGCCTCGCATCCCGAGGGAGCGGTCCTCGATCCCAAAGAGCACGGCGTCGCGGGGTGGGCATTCGACCACGCGCGCGTCGCTGGTCTCGGCACGGACACGCTGCCGGGCTCGAGCACGCTTTCCGCGCCGCTCGTCGCGGGCACGAGCATCGTGGGCGTGCTCGCGATCGAGCCCCGCTCCGCGCGCGGTCTCGATCGCGAGCCCCGTGAGTGGCTCGACGCGCTCGCGCGACAAGCCGCCTTCGCGCTCGCGCGACTGCGTCTCTCGGAGGAGGCGCGCTCGGCGGCGCTTCGCGCGAAGACGGAGGAGCTCCGGAGCTCGCTCTTGTCGGCCGTGTCGCACGATCTCCGCACGCCGCTCGCGGCGATCACTGGTGCGGCCTCGACGTTGCGCGCCGATCCAACCCTTCCGAGAGACACGCACGACGAGCTCGTGACGTCGATCTGTGATCAAGCCGTGCGCCTCGAGCGGCTCGTCGCGAACCTCCTCGACATGACGCGGCTCGACTCCGGTTCCGTCGAGCTCGTGCGCGAGTGGGTGCCGATCGAGGAAGTGATCGTGGCCGCGATCGCGCAGCTCGAGACGCGCTTGGGGGATCGCGCGGTGCGCCTCGACGTGCCTGCCGACGTGCCCCTGGTGTCGGTCGATCCGGTGTTGCTCGAGCAGCTGTTCGTGAACCTCCTCGAGAATGCGACCAAGTACGCGGGAGAGAGCGCGCTCGACATCACGGCGCGCGCGGACGCTGGGGCGCTCACGGTGGTGGTCGGCGATCGTGGTCCCGGTCTGGTGCCTGGCAGCGAGGAGCGGGTGTTCGAGCGGTTTCAGCGTGGTCGCCACGAAGGCGTGACGGGCGTGGGGCTAGGCCTCCCGATCTGTCGCGCGATCTGCGAGGCACACGGAGGCAGCATCCGCGCCTCGAACCGCGAGGGCGGCGGTGCGATCTTCACGATCACGCTCCCTCTGATCGGGACGCCGCCGAGCCTCGCTGCGCCCGAGCCGCTCGAAGGTGCCCGATGAGCGACGAGCCGCTGGTGCTGCTCGTGGAGGACGAGAAGGAGCTGCGGCGCTTCATCCGCGCGGCGCTCACGGCGCGTGGGCATCGGCTGATCGAGGCGACGACGGTGGCGGAGGCGAAGCTGCTCGCGACGTCGCACCACCCCGAGCTCGTCCTGCTCGACCTCGGGCTGCCCGATGGTGACGGGCTCGAGCTCCTCGCGTCGCTGCGCGAGTGGACGCAGGTGCCTGTGATCGTGCTGTCGGCGCGTGGCCGCGAGGACGACAAGGTCACGGCGCTCGATGCAGGCGCGGACGACTACCTCACCAAGCCGTTCGGCACGAACGAGCTCCTCGCGCGCATGCGCGTGGCGCTGCGCCACCGTGCGACGTCGGGTCCCAGCGGTGACGCCAAGGTGCTCGTGTTCGGCGACGTCACGATCGATCGCGTCAAGCGCATCGTGACGCGCGGCGGCAGCGAGCTTCACCTCACGCCGATCGAGTACCGCCTCCTCACCTTGCTCGCGGAGCACGCGGGCAAGGTGTTGACGCATCGGCACATCCTGAAGGAGGTGTGGGGCCCGTCGTACGCGACGCAGTCTCACTACGTGCGGGTGCACATGGCCGAGCTTCGCAAGAAGATCGAGGCCGACCCCGCGCGTCCCAAGCTCGTCGTCACGGAGCCGGGCGTGGGCTACCGGCTCCGCGAGGCGTGAGGGCTCACGGCGCCGTCGAGCTGCAGCAGCGGAAGCCCAGTGTGCCGAGCAGCGTGTCGTCCGTCGCGCGCGAGAGATCGGTCTGGCAGGTGAGCCCGAGCGCGGGCGAGTCGTAGGAGCCGCCGCGCACGACGTAGATCGGATCGCCAGCAGCGCTCGTGCCGCGCGCGTCGGCGGTCCATTCCTTCACGTTGCCGCTGAGGTCGAGCGCGCCTTCGGTGCTCACGCACAGCGGAATCGCACCCGTCGTCGCGATCGCGGGCGACTCGGCGCGGTCGGCGCCGTTGCAGCTCATCGGCGCGTAGCTCGCGCCGTAGGGGTAGGTCGTCGCGCTCGCGCCTTCGCACGCGGACTGCCACTCCGCGCTGGTGCAGAGTCGAAAGCCCGCGGCGGCGCACGCTGCCTGCGCATCGTCGTACGCGACGCGCGTCCAAGGCTGGACGCCTGCGCGCGAGCACGAGCGCGCGGAGCTCACGCCGCCAAGCGTCGCGGACGCGTCGGGGCGCGAGGCTTCGTGTCGGTAGATCCAGAAGTCGCGTCCGCCGCGCACGACGTGCACCAGGTCGTCGCGGATGCGCGCGGGGTCGCCGGGATCGGAGTTGTCGACGGTGCCGTCGCAGTCGTCGTCGATGCCGTTGCAGAGCTCCGTGCTCGGGGCGCCGGGCGTCGGATCGGGCAGCGCGGTCAGATCGCACGTCGTTCGCGTCACGTCCGTCGCGTCACACACCACGGTGCCTGCGTCACGACACGCGCCGCGCGCGCCGTTGTCGCAGCTCGCGCCGAGGTCGGCGAAGACCTCGTCCTCGAGGCCGTCGC
This sequence comes from Deltaproteobacteria bacterium, assembly GCA_017303575.1. Taxonomy (GTDB): domain Bacteria; phylum Myxococcota_A; class Polyangia; order Polyangiales; family Sandaracinaceae; genus JAFLCL01. The sequence continues at coordinate 38,700 of JAFLCL010000005.1, read as the reverse complement.
AGTCACCATCGAACCCATCGCAGCGCGTCTCGTCGAGCACGATGCCGTTGGGAACGATCGGATCGAACTCCACGCCGCTCGGGTAGTCGCAGAACCACGTCGTCACGCCTGCGCGGTTCGTGCAGATCGCGACGGTCGACGCGCACGGCGTGCCCGGGGTGCTGCGACAGAGATCGTCCGGCGGAGCAGGCAGATCCGCGGGCTCGTCGACCTCGCCGTCGCAGTCGTCGTCGAGGCCGTTGCACTGCTCGGTCGTCGTGGGGAACACGTCGCAGCGGTGCTCACAGCCCGGCGCGGTGTCGAGATCGACGAAGCCGGGGAGACAGTCTCCGAGCTCGCACTCCGAGGCCACGCACGTCACGTCGACGTTGGGAAAGCGGCACGCACGACCGCAGCCGCCGCAGTGCTCGGGGTTCGACGTGAGGTCGAAGCCTTCGTCCATCGTGCCGTCGCAGTCGTCGTCGTTCTCGTTGCAGACCTCTTCCCCGACCGGGATGCACGCGGACGTGTCGATGGGCGCGAAGAACGCGTCGATGGGGCCGGCATCGGGCGCGTCGGTCAGCCCCGCGTCGAAGGATCCGAACGCGTCGAGCGTGGGGTCGGTGCACGCGAGGCAGTAGGGCTCGATACCGCAGCCAGCGGCGACGGCGGCGAGCAGCGTGAGCGCCAGGCCCGCAGCGAGAGAACGAACGCTCATCGCTCGCCTCCGTCGCGGTGTGCACGCGTGCGCCTTCGCCGTGCGCGGATCGCGAGCGCCATCGCGACGAGCGCGATCGGGATCGTGCGGTTGGAGCTCGCGAGGGTGGTGGTGACTGCGCACAGACCGCCGCCGGTCGCGAGCACGCGCCCGCTCGTGCTCGTCCCCGCGTCCATGCCGGGCATGATCGGTCCACCGCCGTCGCACAGCGCCTGGCCGCGATCGTCCACGACGCAGAGCTCACCGCGTGGGCACTCGATCGTCGCGCACGGATCGTCGATGCAGCCGAGCGCGGACGCGCACACGTCCCCTGCCGCGCACGTCATGCCCATCGCGCAGAGATCGGGGCGGCACGTGCCCTCGTCGCAGTACCGACCGCTCTCGCAGCTCACGCCTGCACACGGATCGGGCTCGCAGCTGCCGTCCTCGGCGCAGCGCTCACCGAGCCCGCAGTCCTGCGGTCCACAGACGTCCTCACACAGGCCGTCGACGCAAGCGCTCGTGCCGCAGTCGCGCCCGAGGCAGCGATCAGGCTGACAGCTCGAGGCCACGCAGTGCTCGCCCGGCGCGCACCCCGAGACGTGGCAGTCCACGCAGCGGCCGCTCAGGCACGTGAGGCCTTCGTCGCACGTGATGCCGTCGCAAGGATCGACGCACGCGTCCATCACGCAGAGCTCGCCGGGCAAGCACGACGCGCACGGCGTGGGCAGGCAGTACGACGACGACTCGCCCTCCGGCATCTCGCAGAGAAAGCCCGGCGGACAAGGGAATTCCATCGTCGGGTCGCACTCGCGTCGACACGCGCCTTCGATGCACGCCGTCGTGACGGGGCACATCGCGAGGTCGTCCGCGGTTCCGTCGCAGTCGTCGTCGAGGCCGTTGCACACCTCGTCGCGCGCCGGCGTTCCGCCGACGCAGCGGAGCATGCCGACGACGCAGCGGATCTCACCCGGCTCGCAGAGGCCGCCGTCGAGGCATGGCGTGCCGAGCATCGGATCGGCCTCGTCCACGGTGCCGTTGCAGTTGTCGTCGACGCCGTTGCACACCTCGGGGCCGCTCGGTGTGCAGCCCCCGGTGCACGTGAGGCCTTCGTCGATGGCCTCGTCGCAGTCGTCGTCCATCGCGTTGCAGGACTCGGTGCCTGCCGTCATGCCGTCCATCTCGATCCGGCACTCGGTGCCCAGCTGATCGGCGGTGCAGACGTAGCGGCCGGTGCCGCGGCACACCCCGCGCTCGCCGTCGTCACAGGCGTCGCCGAGGCCTGCGAAACCTTCGTCGATGAGGCCGTTGCAGTTGTCGTCGACGCCGTTGCAGCGCTCGGTGCGGAGCGAGTCTTCGATGATCGAGGTGAGCGCGGGCACGAGGTCCTCGGGCCTGCGCACGAACGTCGCCGTGGTGGTCGATCCGCCCGAGCCCGCGACCGCGATGCCGTTGAGCGAGGCCTCCTCCTCGGCGCGCACGCTCACGGCGATGACGTAGACCTCGATGCCGTACACGTCGTGCAGCTCGCGCGCGACGCTGGATGGATCGCCGTTGCAGCTCTCGGCGCCATCGGTGACCAGGATCACGGAGTACGTGCGACAGGTGCGTTGCGCATCGGTCGCGCGGATCGGCGTGATGTAGTCCTCGATCGCCTGGAGCGATCCCGCGAGCGGCGTGGGTCCTGCACCGCGCACCTCGCAGTCTCCGCCGCGTGAGTGCTGACACACGTCGCCCGTCGTCTCGTCGTCGATGAAGCGCGTCTCGCGTCCATCGAGCCAGCGCACGAGGTCGCGCGTGCGCGTGCCGAAGCCGCTGAGCACGTCCGCACCTCGGCGCGGGCCGCCACAGCTGCCCGAGTAGTTGATGCACTCGTCGCCCATCGAGACGCGCGGCACCGGCACTGTGCTCGTCGGCGAGATCGCGACGTTGCACGCCAGCGAGCCCGTGTTGTCGCGCGGATCGTCGTACGTGCCCACGATGCCCGCGCACTCGAACCACGCCGCGTTCTGGCAGAACCGGTCCTCTGCCATGTCCTGCGCGTAGCGTGCGAGCGCGAAGTCGATCTCGGGGTAGGCGCTGATCACGTTCGCGAGCGACTCGCGCGCGAGAGCGAGACGCGAGTCGTTGGGGCGGCCGTCGCCGTCGGTGTCGAGCCCCGGGTGCTCGACCGATCCATCACCGAACGTCGGATAGCCTGCGAGATCGAGGAGCATCGACGCGGACGTGTCGAGGATCACGGCGACGCGGGGCCTCGCAGCGTCACGCGTCGCGAAGCAGCTGGCGTCGGTCGTCGTCGGTGCGCACGACGAGGGAACGCCACGCGCGACGTCGCACGCCGCGCCCGACATCGCGCACGCCCCGAGGCCGCAGGTCGTGGTGCCCAGGCCCTCGTCGACACGATCGTCGAAGTCGTTGTCGTAGCCGTCGCAGATCTCACCGACGTAGAGGCCGTCGAGCTGGAGCTCGCCTGCGCCGCCGCCCGCCTCGCCCTGGCAGATCGGGCACACGCCGCCCGTCGCACCGCCGACGTCGAACGTGGCGCCGTCCGCGAAGCTCGCGACGCGCGACTGCACCGCGATGATGCCACCGCCGCCGCCGCCCCCGCAGTCGTCGCACGTGCCGCCGGTCTGCGCGCCCGAGGGACAGTCGAGGTAGTCGGGCTGACCGACCGCTGCAGAGAACGTGTCCCCACCGATGCCGCCGGCGGCCGTCACGCGACCGCTCGCGCCGATCGTCACGCGATCGCCGACGACGAAGATCGACCCGCCTGCACCACCGCCGCCGGAGTCGTTGCCGATGCCGCAGCCACGACGACCGTTCGCGGTGACGAGCCCGTCGATGTGGATCGTTCCGGTCGACCCCGGCGTGAGCGAGACGAGCACGATACGGCCGCCGCCGGGGCCACCGACCATCGGCTCGGTGCCGAACCCGTCGCCATCGCGACAGCCCTTGTCGCCGCCCGACGCACCGAACTCGACGTCGTAGATCGAGTGGAACCAGCCCACGCCCGCGACCGAAGGCAGGCCGTCGTCGCGGGTGCGACAGTCCGTCCGATCGGTGCACATGCCCGCCGAGAGTGTGTTGCCGCAGTCTTCCTCGAAGTCCCGAGGGAACGCAGTGGGCGCGTCGATCGTGCCGCGTCCTCCTCGACCGAAGTGCGCGCCACCGCCACCCGAGTCGCGCACCGAGCAGCCTCCGCGTCCGCCCGAGGTGGGTCGCGCGGCGGGGCCCACGCCGTTGCCGCAGCGCACGGTGCTGTAGCCAGCGCCGCGCGCAGTGATGCTGCTCGTCGCATCGACCTCGATCGAGGGCGCGATCAGCACGAGGTTGCCGGTGCTCGCGCGATCGGTTCCGTCGAACGGCGGCACCGTGATCGTCCCGCCGCGCACCACGCGCACGGTGTCGTAGCGATGAACGCCGCCCAGCGTGATCGCACGCATCGCGGGATCGGCGGACATGCCGTCGACGAGCAGGTCCTGCGCGGAGGCGATCGTGGGGAGGAAGAAGCAGAGCGCGGCGACGAGCGCGGTCTGCGCGAAAACACGGGTCTGGGACTTCATGGACCTCGTTCCCAGGATGCCGACGTGCGCCGCGCGCGGCAACGATCGTTCGAGAGATCAGTCGGACGAGCAGGGACCCCAGTCTGGCTCTTCGGTCAGGATCGCTGTGAGCACCCAGACGGTCGCGTCCTCACGCATGGGCACGTACAGGCGCGTCCGGCCCGACGGCGCGTAGGCATCCACCTCGACGCAGCGCTCGCCCCACGAGACGGTGGTGTTCCAGCCCGCCACGAACGAGCTCGCACGGCGCACGATCTCGAGGCCCTCGCGGCTGCTCGAAGGAAGCCCTGCGAGCGCACTGGCGAGATCGTCGCGCGTCATCGCGCTCGCGGTGGGATCACCCACGCGCAGTCGATCCAGCGTGGCGACCGCGAGCACACGCTGTGGCTCCGCTTGGTACTCCGCGACCGCCACGAGCGCGAAGATCCCGAGGCCGAAGAAGCCGCCGCCGAACACGTACCGGAACGCCGAGCCCGCCGAGCGCACGACCGACTCGGGGCTCGCGTCGGGCTCGCTCATCAGGAGAGGAAGCCGCCGAAGTACGCGGCGGCGCCCGCGCCCGCGATCACGACGATGGCGATCGCGACGTACAGCATCGCGTTCGACTTCCCGGCCTCCGAGGGGCGATCCTTCGCGTCCTCCGCCGTGGTCTTGAGCTTCGTCTCGGTTGCCGTCGCAACCGGCGCGCTCGTCTTGGGCTCGGGCGGGACCGACACGCGCTCGGCGGCGGGGGCCGGCGCGCTCGTGCGAGGCGCGGGCTCGGCCTTCTCCTCGAGCATGTCGGAGAGATCGCCTGCGTCCTCTGGCGTCTCCACGCCCGACTCGGACCAGCGAGGGCCGCGGTTCTGATCGCGCGCCTTCGTCTCGACAGCGCTCTGCACGTCCTTGTCGTCGGCGAACCAGTCGGCGGGGTTCTCGAAGAGGCCGCCGTCGAGTGGACGTGCGCCGTCCTTCTCGCCGCTGTCGCTGTCGGGCGTGGGTGCGACGTCGTCGAGCGAGGTGAAGCGCAGGAGCTCTTCCTGGATGAGGCGATCGATGATCGACTGCTCGGGCTTCTGCCCCGCCTTCGTCGCCTTCTTCGAGTCGACGACCCACTTCACGAGGTTCGCGACGTCGAACGCCGTGACCTTCTGCTGTCGCGAGAAGAGGTACTGCGCGAGCGCATCGCCGAAGTCGCGCGCGGTCTGGAAGCGCTTCTCGACGTCCTTCTCGAGCGACTTCCCGATCACGCGCTCGAGCTCGGCGTCGACCTCGGGGTTGATGCGCGAGAGGCTCGGCACGTTCGACTGCTGGACGAGCTTCACCGTCGCGTAGTCGGTCTCGCCCAGGTAGAGGCGGCGGCCCGCGAGCATCTCCCACAGCACGATGCCGAGCGCGTACACGTCGGTACGCGCGTCGACGGGCTCGCCGAGCGCGGCCTCGGGCGAGAGGTAGCTGAACTTGCCCTTCACCACGCCGGGGTCGGTCTTCTCGAGCTGCGTCGTGGCCTTCGCGAGGCCGAAGTCCGTGACCTTCACCTCGCCGCGCTTGGAGATGAGGATGTTCGGCGGCGAGATGTCGCGATGGACGATGTGGAGGTCGTTGTTGTCGTCGTCCTGCACCTCGTGCGCGAACGACAGGCCCTTGCACGCCTCGATCGAGATGTAGACGGCGTCCTTCACCGGGATGCGGCGCCCCTGCTGCCGGTGCTCCTCGATGATGGCCTTCAGGTTACAGCCGTCGACGAACTCCATGACGATGAAGAACGTGTTGTCCGCGGCGCCGATGTCGAAGACGGTCACGATGTTCGCGTGCGCGAGGCGCGCGCCGAGGCGCGCTTCGTCGAGGAACATCGAGATGAAGTTCTTGTTCTGCGCGAGGTGCGGCAGGACGCGCTTGATCGCGACCTGCTTCTTGAAGCCCTGCACCGACATGGCTTCGCCGCGGAACACCTCGGCCATGCCGCCTGCTTCGAGGCGCTCGGTCACACGGTATCGCTGTTCGACGGCCATTTCGTTGGGTTCGCTTCCGCGGGAGGCAGGGACCGCGATTCTAGGAATTCCGCGCGATCACGGCAACAAACGAACGCGTCCTCGGAGACCGCCCGTTTTCGCAGGGCCGAGCCGTCGTCGTGCGGACGCTTGACGATGTGCTCGGCGGCGTGGCGAGATGCCTTCGTGCCCCGCTCTCCTCGGCCGATCCGCATCGCGCCCTCCATCCTCTCCGCAGACTTCGCGCGCCTCGGCGACGAGGTGCGAGCCGTCGAGGCCGCGGGCGCCGACTGGATCCACGTCGACGTCATGGACGGCCGCTACGTCCCGAACCTCACGATCGGCCCCCCGGTCGTCGCGGCGCTCCGCAGGGTCACGCAGAAGCCGCTCGACGTGCACCTCATGATCATCGAGCCCGAGCGCTACGTGGATGCGTTCGCCGATGCCGGGGCGGACATCATCACCGTCCACGCGGAGGCGACGACGCACCTGCATCGCACGCTCCAGGCGATCCGACTTCGCGGCAAGAAGGCTGGCGTCTCGCTCAACCCCGCGACGAGCGAAGAGGCGCTGCGTTACGTGATGTCGCTGGTCGATCTCGTGCTCGTGATGAGCGTGAACCCCGGCTTCGGTGGGCAGTCCTTCCTCCCCGAGGTGGTGCCGAAGATCGCGCGGCTTCGGCAGATGATCGACGCCGAAGGACGCGAGATCGATCTCGAGGTCGACGGCGGGATCAAGGTCGGGACGGCGCGCACCGTGTGCGAGGCGGGCGCCGACGCGCTCGTGGCGGGCAACGCCGTGTTCACCGGCGGCGAGTACGGCCGTGCGATCCAAGCGATCCGGAACGATGCGGCGGGCGCTGCCACCGAGGGAGCGCGCGCGTGAGCCAGGATCCGAGTGGCAACGATCCCGCGCTGACGACGATCTTCGTCGACAACCAGGCGACCAAGCGTCGCCTCAAGAAGGCGCGCATCCTCGTCGTCGACGGTCCCGACAAGGGCCGCGAGGTCGTGATCGAGAAGGAGCGCACGAGCATCGGGCGCAGCGTGATCTGCGATCTCGTCCTCTCCGACAAGGCCGTCTCGACCACGCACGTCGAGCTCGTGGCCAAGGAGAAGGGCTTCCTCCTCCGCGACCTCGGCTCGACGAACGGCACGTTCGTGGGCGAGCTCCGCATCCAGGAGGTGTGGGTCAAGCCCGGCACCGTCGTGAAGCTCGGGCAGTCGCAGCTGCGCTTCGAGCCAGCGAGCGGATCGGTCGACATCGATCTCTCGAAGAGCGAGCGCTTCTTCGAGCTCGTCGGTCGCTCGGTGCGCATGCGCGAGATCTTCGCGACGCTCGAGAAGGTCGCGCCGACCGAGCTCACGATCCTCATCCGCGGCGAGACGGGCACCGGCAAGGAGCTCGTCGCGCGCGCGATCCACCGCGCGTCACGTCGCAAGGACGCGTCGATGGTGGTGCAGGACTGCTCGGCGATCCCGAAGGACCTGATCGAGTCCACGCTCTTCGGTCACGAGCGCGGCGCCTTCACGGGCGCGACCGATCGTCACCGCGGCAGCTTCGAGCAGGCCGACGGCGGCACGATCTTCCTCGACGAGCTCGGCGAGCTCGATCTCTCCCTCCAGCCCAAGCTCCTGCGCGTCCTCGAGAACCGCGAGATCAAGCGCGTCGGTGGCGATCGGCAGATCCCCGTCAACGTGCGCGTCGTGGCCGCCACCAACCGCGATCTCCGCGCGCGCGTGAACGAGGGCCAGTTCCGCGAGGACCTCTACTACCGACTGAGCGTCGTCTCGATCGAGCTGCCGCCGCTGCGGCAGCGCCCCGAGGACATCCCCCTCCTCGCGCAGCACTTCCTCGACGACGTCGCCGAGCGTCGGTTCCCGGGCGAGAAGCGCCGCTTCACGCTGACGCCCGACGCGATGAAGCGCCTCGAGGCGCACCCGTGGCCCGGCAACATCCGCGAGCTCAAGAACACGATCGAGCGCGCAGCCGCGCTGGCCGACGAGATGGAGATCGGCGTCGCGGACGTGCTGCCCGGCGCCGCGCAGAAGGCGCCGCCCGTGATCGTGCAGGGCGGACAGCACCCCTCGAGCTGGGCGACGCAATTCGTCGAAGAGGCGCTGCCCTTCAAAGAGGCCAAGCAGCGCCTCCTCGACGTGTTCGAGGCTGCGTACTTGAAGGCGCTCCTCGACAAGCACGAGGGCAACGTGACGCGCAGCGCACAGGCAGCGGGCCTCACCCGCTATCACCTGCGCGAGCTCGCGAAGAAGTATGGCGTCCGGGACATCCCGGGCGACGAGTAGACGCTCGCGATCGACGAGCGAAGAGGACGAGGAGCGTTCGATGGATCTGTCGTTCACGCCCGAGCAGGAGGCGTTCCGCCGAGAGGTGCGCGAATTCCTCAAGACGGAAGTGCCCCCGCACATCAAGGCCAAGGCCGAGGTCGATGGTCACTTCGAGATGGACGAGGTGATGGACTGGCACAAGGTCCTCTACCGAAAGGGCTGGGTGGCGCCGCACTGGCCGAAGGAGCTCGGCGGTCCCGGCTGGGACGCGGCGCAGCGCTTCCTCTTCGGAGAGGAGCTCGAGAAGAGCGGCACCCCGCTGCTGTCGCCCTTCGGCTTGTCGATGGTCGGCCCGCTGATCATCCAGTTCGGCAACGACGCGCAGAAGCAGCGCTTCCTGCCGAAGATCCTCAGCGGTGAAGAGAAGTGGTGTCAGGGCTATTCCGAGCCCGACGCCGGCTCCGATCTCGCGTCGCTGCGGACGACAGCGGTCGACGACGGCAACGGGAACTTCGTCGTGAACGGACAGAAGACCTGGACGACGTACGCGCAGTACGCGGACTGGATCTTCTGCCTCGTGCGCACCGACTCGAGCGCGAAGAAGCAGGCGGGCATCTCGTTCCTGCTGATCGACATGAAGACGCCGGGTGTGCGCGCGGTGCCGATGCTGACCACCGGTCACACGCCGGCGTTCTGCGACACCTGGTTCGAGAACGCTGTCGTCCCGAAGGAGAACGTCGTCGGTCCGGTCAACGGCGGCTGGGGCATGGCCAAGGCGCTGCTCGGTCACGAGCGCACGATGATCGGCGCCGTCGGGCAGTCGACGCGCGCGCTCCTTCGCGTGAAGCGCATCGCGAGCCACACGATCCTGAATGGTAAGCCGCTCCTCGAGGACGGCAGCTTCCGCACGAAGATCGCGCGCCTCGAGATCAAGCTCGAGGCGCTGCGCGTGCAGAACTACCGCGCGCTCGCCGGCGCCCAGCTCGGTCACGCGCCAGGGCCCGAGAGCTCGATCCTCAAGATCCGCGGCTCCGAGATCCAGCAGCAGTGCCTCGAGCTCGCGATGGAGGTCATGGGGCAGAATTCGCTCGCGTGGTTCAACGAGACCGACATCGTCCCCGCGGGCGAGCAGTGGGTCGCCTCGAGCTTCAACTACCTCCGTGCGACGACGATCTACGGCGGATCGAACGAGATCCAGCGCAACGTCATCGCGAAAATGATCTTGGGATTGCCGGGTTGAGGAGACAGACATGGATTTCGAGCTGAACGACGATCAGAAGCTCCTCAAGGACTCCGCGGCGCAGTTCACCAAGAGCTCGCCCGTCACTCGCTTCCGCAAGCTGCGATCGCACGGCGGCGGCCACGGCGGCGAGGTGGTCAGTCACGATCGGTGCTGGGAGCCGAGCGTGTGGAAGCAGATGGCCGACCTCGGCTGGCTCGGGCTCTTCTATCCGGAGAGCGTCGGCGGTCTCGGCCTCTCGTTCTTCGACATGACACTCGTGCTCGAAGAGCTGGGCAAGACGCTCGTGCCCGAGCCGATTCTGGCGTCCGTCGTGCTGGCGGGCGGCGCGGTGCTGAAGGGTGCGTCGGTCGAGCAGCAGAAGAAGATCCTCGGCCCGATGATCGAGGGCAAGACGAGCCTCGCGCTCGCGTGGGCCGAGAAGGACGGGCGCTACGACGCGGGCCACGTCTCGACGACGGCCAAGAAGGAGGGTGGCACTTGGCTCCTCTCCGGCGAGAAGGTCTGGGCCCTCAACGGTCATGCCGCAGAGACGTTGATCGTGTCGGCGAGGACCGAGGCGGGCATCTCGCTGTTCTCCGTGCCCAGCAACGCCAAGGGCGTCGCGATCGAGAGCGCCAAGACGATGGACGGTCAGCGTGCGGCGCGCGTGCGCCTCTCGAACGTGGTGCTCGGCAGCGAGGATCTCCTCGGCACCGAGGGCACGGGTCTGCCTGCGATCGAGCACGCGCTGGATCTCGCGGCGGCCGGCGCCTGCGCAGAGGGGCATGGCATCGCCAGCACCGTGCTCTGGATGACGGTCAATTACCTCCAGGTCCGCAAGCAATTCAACGTCGCGATCGGCTCGTTCCAGGCGCTCCAGCACCGCGCCGTCGACATGTTCGTCGAGACGGAGCTGCTCAAGTCCACCGCCATGCTTGCGGGCATGAAGGCAGACGACTCCGACGTGAACGAGCGACGTCGCGCGGTGTCGATCGCCAAGGCGCAGCTCGCGGCCGGCGGCAAGCGCGTCGTCGAGAGCGCCATCCAGCTGCACGGCGGAATCGGCATCACCGACGAGCACGACGTTGGTCTCTACTTCAAGCGCATGAGCGTCTTGAACGCGCTCTTCGGCGACGAAGAGCACCACCTGAGCCGCTACGCGAGCCTGCCGGGCTTCGAGGGCGCCTGAGCCGAACGTATCGAGAGGCGGGAGGGACGAGAGCTGGCCGGGCATTCGTCGGTCCCCGATGCCGACGCGTGTCGAGCCTCGGTCTCGTGCTCTCGTCCTGTCTGGTGCTCTGTGCGCCTCTGGCGGTGCGTCCTTCCGTGGTGCGCGCGCAAGAGACCGACGACGCAGGTGCGGCGGTGCTCGACGTCGACGCAGGTGTGACCGCGCCTGCTGCCGAGGAGACGACGGAAGGTCCCGAGGCTACCGAGGACGCGCCGAGCGCACCGACGACGATCTACTTCGGCGTCTTCCCGCTCCGCGTCTCGGATCTCGACATGCGCACCGGCACAGCGACCCTGACCTACTACGTGTGGTCGCGCTGGCGGGGCCCGGCGGACGGTACGGCTTACGAGGTGATGAACGGCACGCTGCTCTCACGAGAGAGCGAGTACCTCCAGGAAGAGGACGGCGAGCGTTATGCCTATTATCGGTCGAGCGCGCGTGTGCTCGTCGACACGGACTTCCATGCGTTCCCGTTCGACGAGCACGAGATCATGCTCGCGCTCGAGCACGCGGAGGAGGGCAGCGCGAGCGTGCTCTTCGCTGTGGACGAGGACTCGGTGCGCCACGTCGAGAGCCCTCCGATCTCCGGCTGGCTGGTGGATCGACCGACCTTCGACGTCGTCGAGACGCGCTATGCGACGAACTTCGGCATGCCGGGCGTCGACCCCGAGGAGGTCAGTACGTTTCCCCGGTTCCGCATGAGGATCCGCCTCCACCACGACGTCTCGACCACGTTCTTCAAGACGTTCCTCACGCTGTTCATCTCGGTCTTCATCGCGTTCCTCGGGTTCTTCATGCATCCCGACGTGCTCGACGCGCGCGTGGGCGTCGGCGTCGCGGGCATGTTCGGCGCGGTGACCTCGCACTCGGTCGTCGCCAACAACCTGCCGGACATTCCGTACATGACGCTGTCCGACAAGGTCCACCTCGCGGGGATCTTGTTCATCTTCCTCGCGCTCGTGGAGTCGTGCGCGATCGGGTTCTTCGTGCGCCACCGACGCCAAGAGCTCGCGACGAAGGTCGACTTCGGTGCGCGCGTCGCCATGGCGCCCGCGTTCGTGTGTGTCGTCGCCGCCCTGATCCTCACCCGCTGACGCGCGGCGCGAGCGTCGTCAGTAGGGCTCGCGACCGAGGTAGTTGCCCGGAGGGTCGTAGTTGCAGGTCCAGATCTCGGCGCCGCTCGAGCAGGTGGCCACGCCGCAGCCGAGGCGGCGCGTGGTGCGCCAGACGACCTGTGTGTAGTGGCCGCAGCCGCTCGCGTTCATGGCCGAGGTACACGCCATGTCGCAGGAGTCGCTGCCCATGAACGTGCCGAAGTCGTAGCAGGCGATCTCTGCGTGCCAGCCCGCGACGACCTCTGCCGCGTCCGGGCTCAGGCCCCGTTGCCAGTAGAGGTTCTCGCCATAGCCATTGCTCGAGTGGGTGAGCCCGCAGCCGCTCCTCGCGAGCTCCTCCGAGTAAGCTTGCGCGACGGCCGCCAGGTCGGTGTCCCAGACGAGCGCGGGAATCGGCACGTCGGTGTCGGCCATCGCGCGAAAGCGGTTGTGCGCCTCCGTCATGCCGATCATGCGACCGGTCTCGCCTGCGCCCGGATCGAACGCATCGGGCGGTCCGACGTACGCGTCGTCCGTCGGGACGACGTAGGCATCGGGCGGATCGACGACGACCGCCGCGTCGGTCTCTCCGGGCGGCGGCCTCGACTCGTCACAAGCACCCAGGCTCGCGAGCAGAGAACACGAGAGTGAGAGGCGTAGAAGGGGGTACAGCATCGATGTCTCCTCAGGAGCGCACGAATCAGGGGGTCACGATCGCGTCGAGCCAGCAACCGCGCGCGCCGAGGTGCCCATCGCGCACGATCAGCCACAGGCGCACGGTTCCAGCCTCTTCGGGGGTCCTCCAGGTGGTCTCTCGATCGGGCGGGCGCGTGGTCTCGTCGGCGATCGCGCCGCCCGTCGCGTAGAACGAGTAGTACTCGTTCTCGCGTCCGATGCGGACAGTCCCCGAGAAGTCGAAGATCGGGAACTCCTCGGTCCAGTCGATGCCGGGTACGGGCGTGATGGTGAGCTCGGTGTCGACTGGCACCGTCACCGGACCCGCCGTCGCGATGCACTGCGGATCGAACGCGTCGTCGGGCATCACGACGTCGAGGTCCTCGGTGGTGTCGACGCCGTCGCCGATCGTGAAGAGCACGACGGGCGGGTTGCTCGTGGGTGGGGGGAGGGGCGCCTGGCGTGTCGTGATCGCGAGTGTCTTCACCGCGGTGACCACCACGGTGCCGCTCGCGTCGAGCACGTCCACCTCGATCTGGAACGGGATGCCCGCGGTCTCGAGGATCCTGAGGAGGAACGAGGCATCGAAGTCCTCGGTCGACGGCAGGCTCGAGAGGAGGTCGGCGAGCCGCTGTGTGCGATCGCCCGGGATCGTGGCGCGCGGGCCGGTGCTCGGCAGTGTCTCGCACGTGTCGGGCAAGGGCAGGTCTGCGGGGATCTGCGCCGCCTCGAGCACGCGCGGCAGGCTCGTGCAGAGGCGCCACTCGTAGGTCGTCGTCACGCCGCTCGGGTCGCTGGGCACGTAGGCGAGCGCGCCGATCTCGATGTCTTGGCCTGGGCGCGACTCGGGTCGATCGGCGAACACGGAGAGGATGCGCGGCGTCTTGACCAGCGTCGGTGAGTCCAGCTGCCCGATGCACGCGGTGCTCGAGAGACCGCTCAGCGCGAGCGCGAGCGAGAGACCGCCCGAGGCGGCGATCGCGAGGGCTCGAGCACGACGGTGGTTCGAGGAGGAGGTCATTCGAAGATCGCCCGGATGCCGATCGTACCGAGGATGGGGAGGCCGGGAATCGGCACGCTGCGCGCGTAGTCGTACTGGTAGACGAGCCCTTCGGAGTTCTGGCCGTAGTAGACGTTGAGGACGTCCAGGTAGAGGGTGCCAGTCACGAAGTCGAGATCGAAGTCGCGGTCGATGCGGACGTTCAGCTGGTGGTAGAGAGGCAGACGTGCACCTGTGTCCGCGAAGGTGGCGCTGTAGGCGTTCTCGTCGGCGTCGTAGACGGGATCGGTGGGGGTCGACGTGGGCCGACCGGTGGCCAGCTGGAACGTGGCGCCGAAGCGCCAACCATCGAACGCGTAGCTCGCCGCGAGGTTCAGCACGTGCGTCTGATCGTAGGTGAACGGACGCCATTCACCGCCCGGATTGAGGCGCTCGGAGCGGGAGAGGGTGTACGAGATCCAGCCGTAGAATCCCTGCTCTACGGGACGGCGAATCAGCACCTCGAGGCCGTACGCCCGGCCCTCTTGGTCGTTCCGGAAGAACTCGCGCCGAGGCTGACCATCGGCGCCCATCACGATCTGCTGGGAGAAGCGAGCGATGTCGAACATGTGGCTGTAGAAGCCATTGACCTCGACGTCGATGTCCTCCGGGAGGTCTGCCTCGACGCCCGCCGACGTCTGCCACGCGCGCTGCGGACCGAGGTTCGGATTGCCACCCTGCGAGATGGTCTGGAACGCCGAGGGCGGCTGGGTGAAGAGGCCCGTCGCGGCCTTGACCGTGACCTCGGGGATGATCGTCCAGCGCGTGACCATGCGGGGATCGGGCGCGACGTCGGTGAGCGTTCCCCAGCGAAGGAGCTCGAGGCGTGTGCCGAGCGAGATCTCGACGGGATGGAAGTCGAGGATCGCCTCGCCGTAGATCGCGGGCGTGGAGCGCGCGACGCGCGCGTTGAGCTGGAAGAGCTGCGGATCGAACACCGGACGCGGGTACTCGCCGAGGCCCGACGGCGAGGGCGCGGTGATCGCGATGCCAAACGCGTTCGCCGCCGCGTCGATGCCGAAGTTCGTGCGCAGCCAAGGCGAGACGGGAATCGACGCGTCCAGGCGCAGGCCCAGCTCGAACGACTCGAGATCGAACTGCTGCTGTGCTTGTCCGGCGGTGCGCGACCCGAACGAGGTGCCGTTGCGGCCGAGCGCGCCCGAGAGGCGGATGAAGGAGTCCGGCCCGAGACGCCAGTCGATGCGCGCGATCGCGCGCTGGAAGTTGTAGTTGATGCGCGTGTTCGAGCCGTCGCTCGTGGCACCGCCCATGAGCGCGCCGCTCTGATCGAGCAGGTCGTCCGAGCCGAACGCGAAGAGCGAGACGGAGAGGTGATCGTCGATACGGTACTCGCCGCGGATCTGGTAGTCGGTGTAGGCGACCTGGAGGCCTTGGACGAAGAGCGGGACGAGCAGCTCGTAGTAGCTGCGTCGGAAGGCGATGGAGACGTTGCCTCGCTCGAACGGGATGACCGCCAGCACGCTCGCGCGGAGGAGGTCGATCTCGGCCTCGAAGCGGAACGAGCGCACGTCGTCGGGAATGCCTGTCTCGAGCGCGACGACACCTGCCGAATAACGGCCCAGTGAGGTGGGATAACCGCCCGGGTAGAAGCGCAGTCGGTTGACGAGACGGGACGAGATGACCGCGGGGCCTGCGCCGAAGTGATAGAGAATCGGGACGGGGAAACCGTCGACGAAGAAGCCGGTGTTCTGGAAGTTGGCGCCACGTACGAGGAAGAAGCCGAGGCCGAACGGCGAGCGCACGACGCCGGGCAACGTGGCGACGACACGCAGGGGCTCACCGAACGTGCCGGGCACGGTGCTGAGCTCGGCGCCGGTGAGGGTGATGCGCGAAGCAGCGCCGGGCTCGGGGCGATCGACGGTGGCGCGGGCGCCGAACACAGCGAGCTCCCCGTCGGGGATCGCGTCCGGATCCACGACGGGCGGGGCCTCGGTGCCGGTCTCGGTGCCAGTGCCGGTCCCAGCGTCGGTCCCGGTCGTCGTCCCAGTGCCCGTGTCGGTGCCAGTGCCCGTGTCGGTGCCAGTGCCCGTGTCGGTGCCAGTGCCAGTGCCCGTGTCGGTGCCAGTGCCAGTGCCAGTGCCCGTGTCGGTGCCAGTGCCCGTCTGAGTCGTCTCGGGCGCGGCGGTGGCGATCGCGTAGCGGAAGCGGATGCGCGCAGGCACCGGCGTTCCATCACGGGTCGCAGGCTCGAAGCGCATCCCGCGGGCAGCGTCGAGGACGAGCGTGTCGACGTCGTCGCGCACGGACGCCACCAGCGCTGCGTCGCGCACGGTGCCATCGGCAGCGATGGTGAGGAGCAGCTCGACGCTCGTCCCCTCCGCCAGCGGCTCGGCGTCTTCGGGCAGCGTGACGGGAGGCGCATCGAGCACGCGCGGCGGGACCATCACGGGCGCCGCAGGCGGCGCACCCGCGTCGACAGGCACGCCGGCATCGGCGGGCCCGGCGTCCTGCGCGTGGGCACCCACCGACGGCAGCAGACCGAGCAGCGCGACGCACAGCGCGAGCGCCGATCGAGGTTGCTGCCCAAGGCGCGCGCGTGACGTCCTCACGTCCCGTGTGCGTATCACAGGGCTTCGCGTGCCTGCAGCAGATTCCTCACGTTTGCACGCAATCCGAGCGCTGCGTCACGAAGGCCGGAGCGGCGTGAGCGCTGCGCGACCCAGGCGCACGACCAGCCAGGTACCGAGCGCCAGCCCCGCGCCGTCGGCTGCGAGATCGAGCAGATCGAAGGTCCGGCCAGGCACCCAGCGCTGCGAGAGCTCCTCGAGCAGCACCACCGGCGTCACGATCGCGAGCGCTCGGCCCCGCGAGCGCGTGGCGGCTTCGATGATCGCGCCGAGCAACGTCGCGAATCCGAAGTGCGCGACCTTGTCCAGGCACGGGACGGCGTGGACCACGCGCACGATCGGTCCGATCGCCCCGAGATCGGCGAGCGCGACGATGGCGAGCAGGAGGGCGACGTAGAGCAGCGCGAGCACACGCATCGAGCGAGCATGGCCGCCCATCGTGCGCTCGCGCGAGCCGGCCGTGCGAGGCGCGTGAGGTGCTGTGCGAGCGGTCGCAGGCGCGCGTCGAGAGGTCGGGGCCGCGCGGGCGTTGGCAGCGTTGCTCGGGCCCATCGCGGTCGGCTATCGTCGGCCCAACTCCATGCGGCCGCCGCCTCTTCCCCATCAGACGAACCTCCTCCGAGGCGTGCTCTCGCGCATCGCGAGCGCCGTGGAGCAGGGCGGGCCCACGCCGCTCGTCGTCTTCGATCTCGACGCGACCCTCTACGACAACCGTCCGCGCACGCTCGAGATCTTGATGGAGTACCGCGAGCAGATCCTCGACACGCGGCCCGACGTCGCCGAGCCGCTCGGGGCGCTCACCTCCGAGCGCATCGAGTACCTGCTCTCCGACACGCTGCGCGGCTGCGGCGTGACGCGCGCCGACGTCGTCGCGGACGTCACCCGCTTCTGGCACGAGCGCTTCTTCACCGACGCCTACTGCCAGCACGACGCGCCCGTGGAGGGTGCGCCCGAGTACGTGCGCGCCTGCTACGAAGCGGGCGCGATCGTCGTCTACCTCACGGGGCGCGACATCCCCGGCATGATGCTCGGCACCATCAGCTCGCTGCGCGACTGCAGCTTTCCGATCGGCATCGCCGGCACCGAGCTCGTGCTCAAGCCCGACGCGAACCTGCCGGACGAGTCGTTCAAGCGGGGCGCGCTCCCGACGCTCGATCGTGTCGGCGACATCGTCGCGTTCTTCGACAACGAGCCCGCCAACACCAACCTCGCGAAGGCGATGTACCCGGGCGCGACGGTCGTGCTCCTCGAGACGCAGCGCGTTCCGTTCGCGCCCCCGCTCGCGGAGGACATCGAGGTGGTCGCGGACTTCCGAATCGGATAGGGACGGCGCCCACCGAGCCGACGATGCTCTACCGCGCGCTGCTGCGACCTCTCTTCTTCACACTTCCTGCCGAGACGGCGCATCACGTCGCGTTCTCGGGGCTGCGTGTGATCGAGTCGGTGCCCGGCCTCGCGGGGCTCACGTCGATGCTCTTCGCGCATCGTGATCCGCGCCTCGAGGTGAAGGCGCTCGGGCTCGTGTTTCCCACGCCCGTCGGCCTGGCGGCGGGCTTCGACAAGGACGCCGTCGCGATGCACGCGCTGCTCGCGCTGGGCTTCGGGTTCGTCGAGGTCGGCACGCTCACCGCGCATGCGCAGCCTGGCAATCCCAAGCCGCGCATGTTTCGTCTGCCTGCGGATCGTGCGCTCTTGAACCGCCTCGGCTTCAACAACGGCGGCTCCGAGGCTGCGGTCGCGCGCCTCTCGCGGCGTGATCGGCGCTTCGGCGTGGTCGGCGTGAACATCGGCAAGAGCAAGATCACGGCAGAAGAAGACGCCGCGGCCGACTACGCGCTGAGCGCGACACGGGTCGCACCGCACGCGGACTACCTCGTGGTGAACGTCTCGAGCCCCAACACGCCCGGTCTGCGCAACCTCCAAGCCGTGGAGAAGCTCGAGCCGATCCTTCGCGCCGTGGCGCGCGCGAGCAGCGAGGCCTGCGAGAGAGCCGGGCTCGATCGTGCACCGTCGTTGTTGGTCAAGATCGCGCCCGACCTCGCGGACGAGGACGTCGATGCCTCGGCCGAGCTCGCGATCGCGCTGGGTCTGGGCGGCATCGTCGCGACGAACACGACCATCTCGCGCGACGGGCTCGCGAGCGACGCTGCCTATGTGAGCTCGCTCGGCGTTGGTGGCATCTCGGGCGCACCGGTCCGGGCGCGATCCCTCGCTGTGCTGAAGCGGCTACGCGGCAAGCTCGCGCGCGACGTCGCGATCATCAGCGTCGGCGGCATCGAGACGGCGGAGCACGCGAAGGAGCGGCTCGATCACGGGGCGACGCTGATCCAGCTCTACACGGGCTTCATCTACGGCGGTCCGCGCACGCCCGTCACGATCGCCAAGGGCCTCGCCCTCTGATCACCCGCCCGCCGCGTGGGAGTCGAGGGAGGAGCGGAGCGACGACGGAGCGGAGCCCGGGCCGAATGGTCCGGTGTGAATAGAACAGCCCCGCGCGGTACGGGTCGCCGCGCGGGGCCGAGTGCGAACGGAATCTGTGGGGAGAGAGCGCTTCGATTCGATCCCGAGACACGACAGTGTCTCGGTCTCAGACCATGGCGCCGTTCCAGTAGACGAAGCTCTTCCAGGCGTCGGGGATCCCGCCGCCGAGGCTGAGCCTCGCGTGGAAGAAGGGGAGCGAGCGCGGGCGCGTGGGGACACGACGCAGCGTCATGCCCGCCTCGTCCGGCGTGCGGCAGCCCTTCTTGGAGTTACACGCGATGCACGCGGTCACGATGTTCTCCCAGCACGTCTTTCCACCGCGGGCGCGAGGAACGACGTGATCGAAGTTGAGCTTGCGGCTCGAGCGCGGTGTCGCGCCGCAGTACTGGCAGGTCATGTCGTCACGAAGGAGGACGTTGCTTCGCGTGAAGCGCGGCCCGCGGTGGACGAAGCGGTGCGTGCGGACGAGGCGCACGACGGCCGGCATCTTGATCGTCAAGGACACCGAGCGGATGTCCTCGTCGTACTCGGAGACGACCTCGACCTTGCCGTCGAAGCACATCGTCACGGCCTTCTGCCAAGAGACGACGTGTAAGGGAGCGTAGCCCTGAGAGAGAACCAGCGTGTCCATGGGACACCTCGCATATACGTATGAAACGTGAAAGAAGTGCTTTTGAATGCAGCTCACCGTCCGCACGCGGATCGCGTGACGCGGGGGGCTGCCGAAGAGACGAGGGAGAGGAACGAGTCGGACGCGGCGGGCGACGGGAGCGAGGGTTGCCGTGTCGAGGGGGGCGGAGCGCGGAGGCGAGCGAGCGGAAGGTCGAGGACGGGAGGCCGGGCGCGGCTGCGGATGGTCAGTCGGAGCGCAGAAACGAGAAAGGCCACCGGGGCAGGTTGCCCAGGTGGCCGTACACGATGGAACGATCGTGTGAACAACCTAGGCGGCGTCGACCCCCGTGCAATCGAGCCCCGTGGAATCGAGGCCGTTCTCAAGGGAACCGAGGAGCATCGGACAGGGCTTGCGCGCGGCCCGATAGAAGCTCGGCGTGACCGACGGGCGACGCTGATCGCTCCGACCCATCGATCCGCGGCGTGCGATGCCTTCGGCGCGATGCGCCGACGCGCTGTCGCCGAAGGCTGCACTGCCTTCGCCGAACGACACGACGCCCGCGAGCCAGAGGCTCGACGCAGGCGATCGGTGTTGCAGCGAGAGGACCATGGGAGGGCAGCCTGAGAGGGGTGAGAGGTGGCGTGAGCCGCAGCGTACACGCCGCGGGTGAGCGTACGTAGCGTGCGCTCGCGCGAGAGTCAAACGAAAAAGTTTTCGCGCTCTGTCAGCGCGCTTCGGTCGAGCGCCCGCGCGCGGGCGTGCAGCATCGGAACCCGAGCAGGCCCTCGTCGGTGTCGGGCGCGAGATAGAAGCGATCGTTGGGGCGGCAGATCGACTGGCTCTCGGCGTTGTGCGCGCCGCCACCGCGGAGCTCGCGGAGCGTCTCGGAGGGATCGAGTCCGCTCGTCCACTCCCACACGTTGCCCGACAGATCGAAGACGCCCTCGGGGCTCGTGCAGGTGGGAAACGATCCGCTCGGGCGCACCGGCAGATCGAGCGGATCGTCCCACTCCATGCCGTTGCAGCGGTGGGGCTCCCACGTGGGGCCGTAGGGCAGGCGTCGCGCTTCGCTCGCGCTGCCCTCGCAGGCGCGGCTCCATTCCTCCTCGCTGCAGAGGCGGAAGCCCGACGCGCGGCAGGCGCGATCGGCGTCGAGGTACGAGATGCCGATCGAGGGCAGCTCGTCGTTCGCTTCGAGCGCGTGGCCGTCGTGGATCACTGCTTCGTGACGATCGATGCAGAACGAGTCGAGCTGGACCATGCGCTCGGGGCACACGGAGCTGGCCACGCGCAGCGACGGTGCCTCGCGCTCACAGCCGAGCGAGCTGCATGTGAGCGCGAGGACGAGCGAGACGAGCGACCGACGCATCGATGCGTCAGTACGCCCAGCGCGCATCGACGCGATAGACGATCGGACGCGCGCCCGAGCGCATGCTGCGCAGCACGACGTCGAGCTGGAGATAGCGGTGTCGGCCCAGCGCGCAGCCCGTGAGATCCGCGGGGCTCGTGGTGAACGGGCCACACACGACCGAGCCGCTGAAGTCCGTGGGGCTGTCCGAGGCGCGCACGCGCACCTCGACCGCGGTGTCGGGCGGAACGTCGGCGACCCACGAGGCCTCGTTCCAGTAGGCGAGCGCGTAGCCCGAGTCGAACACCTGGTACCAGTGACCCTCGGGCGCCGTGAACGTGCGCAGGAGGTGACCGGTCATGTCGGAGTAGCTGTAGAGCTCTTGACCGGGCGAGACGGGATAACGCGCGAGGTGAGCGCACGTCGTCGAGTCGTAGACGTTCACGTAGCCGCCGTAGCGGTTGGGCGCCCAGATGCGGCCCGTGCGATCGACGGCGATGCCGTGCGGGTTGCCATCGCCCGCGATCGCGGGGATCGCGACACCGCACCGCTGCGCGCCCGTTGCGGGATCCCACGCCTCGATGCGGTTCGCGCCGTACGCGGTGCCCCACACCGAGCCGTCGGGGTGCACCGTGATGCCGGTGGGCGAGTTGGGGATCGCCGTGCTCGTCGCGGTCAGCGTGGTGCGATCGACCCAGTGCAGCGGGCCACCGCCGCTCCAGCCACCGAACCACATGCGGCCTGCGCCGTCTGCCGCGATGCCGTAGTGCGACGGATTGGGGATGGTGGTCTGTGTTCCGTCGGAGATGCGGACGCGCACCGTGGGCGACGAGCTGGTCCACACGTAGCCGTCGGGGTCGACGGCGAGGCCGTAGACGTTCGCGGGCACGTCGTACTGCGCGAGCAAGCGGCACGTCGGCGGCGAGGTGGTCGCGTCCACCTCGGTGCCGCTCACGCGGTAGATGCGACGGCCGTTGAAGGCGCCTGCCCACACGTTGCCTTCCGCGTCGATCGCCACGCCGCGGATGAGGCCCGTCGCGCCGGCCGCGCGGCAGATCAGGTTTCCCGCCGTGTCGAGGTGGACGAGGTTCGAGATGGCGATGTTCGCGGGATCGGCGAAGCCGCGGTTGCCGACCCACACGCTGCCGTCGAACGCGACCGACGTGCGCGAGGGGTTCTGTCCGAAGCTCGAGCGGATCCAGTTCACGACGCCCGTGGTCGTGTCGAGCTGGGCGACCATGCCCATGTTCGTGACCGCGATGTAGATGTAGTCGAAGGTCAGCGTGCCCTCGCCGAGCGTGATCGCGCCGGGATGATCCTCGTCCTCGACGACGCCGTCGCACGTGCGGCCCGGATCCATGCAGTCCGCGGGGCGATCCCACGTCTCGGTGTAGCAAGGCTCGGGCGGGCACGTGCCGCATGCGTTGGTCGTGCCCTCGTCGATGGTTCCGTCGCAGTCGTCGTCGTCGCCGTCGCAGCTCTCGAGGGGCTCGGGGCCGCACTCGCCGCAGCGGTTGGCGACGTGCTCGTCGACGCGTCCGTCGCAGTCGTTGTCGAGGTCGTCGCAGACCTCGGTGGGGTTGCAGAAGCCGCACGCGTTCGAGCCCGCGGACCAGCGCTCGTCGGCCTCGCCGTCGCAATCGTCGTCCTCGCCATTGCAGATCTCGGGGATGGGGCCCACGCCACCGACGCACGCGCTCCACTCCGCGAACTCGCTCGGTCCTTCACACGTCTGTCGGCCCGGGGTGCAGCGCCCGACGTTGTCCGTCTCGGGCGGTCCGAGGAAGCAGTCCTGCATCACGCCCGCGTCGCAATTGCAGCCGTCGTCGGGTGCGCCGTCGCAGTCTTCGTCGCGTCCGTTGCCGCAGATCTCCTCGGGCACCGCGCCGCAGCGACCACAGCGGTTCGTGACGCCCTCGTCGGCGACGCCGTTGCAGTTGTCGTCGCGGTCGTTGCAGGTCTCGGTCGCGCCCGGACGGACCGCAGCGTCGTCGTCGTCGCAGTCCATGGGCCACGCCGAGCCGTCGGAGTCCGCGTCGCGACAGCCCTCGTCGACCAGCGCGTCGCAGTCCTCGTCGACGCCGTTGGCCGTGCCGCCGGCGCACTCGGCGCCGGGCAACGTCTGACCTTCACACGCGTCCCAGCGCGCTTCGTCCCCGGCGACGATGCAGTCGCGCACGCCGCCGCGGCACTGGCCCTGACCGTCGGTGCCGAAGGGGCCTTCGTAACAGGGCTGGTTCGTGGGCGGCGTGCACTCGCACGACGTCATCGGATCGCAGAGGCAGCGGTAGTCGCAGTCGCAGTCCTCGTCGGTGAGCCCGTCGCAGTCGTTGTCGACGTCGTCGCCGCAGAGCTCGCTGAGCGCGTCGGTCGCGCACACGCCGCACGCGTTGCGCAAGCCTTCGTCGACCAGGCCGTCGCAGTCGTCGTCCTCGAAGTTGCAGAGCGCCTCGGTGTCCTCGGCGACCGGCGGTCGCTCGCCGCGACACTCACCGGGCACGCCGACCTCGCCGCACACGGCGATGCCGGGACGGCAGAGACCCACGCCGCTCGTGCCCGTGGCGCCGGTGTAGCAAGACACCGTCTGTCCCACGTCGCAGCCGCAGTCGGGCTCGTCGACGCCGTCGCTGCAGTCGTTGTCGATGCCGTCGGCGCAGAGCTCGGGCTGACCGCCGTGCACCGTGGGATCGAGGTCGTTGCAGTCGTCGCCGGTCGCGCACGCCGCGTCGATCGCGAAGTGGCCATCACGATCGACATCCACGCACGAGGGGCCCGCATCCGCACCGCCGCCATCGCGCTGTCCCGCGTCACTGCGCGGCACGCAGAGGCGATCGATGCACGTGAAGCCATCCTCGCAGTCCGCGCTCGTGCTGCACGACTCGATCGGCGTGCTCGCGCAGTCACACCCGGCGAGGGCGGGGAGACAGAACAGTGCGAGCGACAGGGGAAGACGTGCGAGCCGGAGGGAGGTGATGCGCATGGAAGCTCCTCCCAACCAGACTACAGAAAAACGAAGGTCGAATGTCGGGGTTTCCCCGAAACGAACGTGTGCCGACGCTGGTACCGTGCAGCATGCGAGTCCGTTTCCTCGGTGCGGCGCAGACTGTCACCGGCTCGATGCACCTCCTCGAGGCTCCGAGGGCCACCGTGCTCCTCGACTGCGGTCTCTTCCAGGGCCCGCGGCGCGAGACGTTCGATCGCAACAGGAACCTGCCGTTCGACCCGCGGACGCTCGACGCGGTCGTGCTCTCGCACGCGCACATCGATCACTCGGGCGCGCTGCCGATGCTGCCGTCACGCGGGTTCCACGGGACGATCTTCTGCACGCCCGCCACGCGCGATCTCTGCGCGGTGATGCTCGAGGACGCGGCGATGGTGCAGGAGGCCGACGCGCGCTTCCTCAACAAGCAGATCGAGCGCGGCCTGCTCCACGGCGATCCGATCGAGCCGCTCTACGGCGACAACGACGTGATCAACATGCTCGAGACGATGATCGCGGTGCCCTACCACCGCTGGTTCGAGGTCGCCCACGGCGTGCGCGCGCGCTTCCTCGATGCGGGCCACGTGCTCGGGAGCGCGATCGTCGAGCTCGACGTGCGTGATGGGGCGACGACGAAGCGGGTGGTGTTCTCGGGCGACGTCGGCCGTCGTTCGATGCCGATCCTGCGCGATCCCGAGATCCCCGAGCGGGCCGATCTGCTCTTGATGGAGAGCACCTACGGCGATCGTGTGCACCCCGCGCGTCAGGAGATGGACGCGGCGCTCGCGGACGTGGTGCGCCGCACGGTCGAGCGCGGGGGCAAGGTGATCGTGCCGACGTTCGCGCTCGAGCGCGCGCAGGAGATCATCCTCTCGCTCAAGTCACTCACGCTCTCGGGCGCCATCCCTACGGTGCCTGTGATCGTCGACTCGCCGCTCGCGGTGAAGATCACCGAGGTCTTCCGCATGCACCCGGACTGCTACGACGAAGAGCTCCATCGTCGCCTGCGCGCGGATGGCTCGCCGTTCGACTTCGACTCGCTGCGCTACGTCGCGAGCCCCGACGAGTCCAAGCGGATCTCGGCCGATCGGTCGCCGATGGTCATCCTCGCGGGCAGCGGGATGTGCGAGTCGGGCCGCGTGCTCCATCACCTGCGTGTCGCCGTCGAGGAGACGGAGAACACAGTCGTGATCGTCGGATTCCAGGCGCCGCACACGCTGGGTCGTCGGCTCGTCGAGAAACGAACCAAGGTGAGGATCTTCGGCGTCGAGCGCGATCGACGCTGCGACGTGGTGGTGCTCAACGGCTTCTCGGCGCACGCGGGTCAGGACGAGCTCGTCGGTCTCGTGCGAGGCATGCGTGAGAAGGGCGGCGTGGGACGGATCGCGCTGGTGCACGGCGAGCCGGGCCCTCAGCGCGTTCTCTCGCAGAAGCTCGCGGCGATCGGGCAGGAGGACATCCTCGCGCCCGAGCGCGGCGATGCGCTGGAGCTCTGAGCCGCGATGCGCGTGGCGTTGGTGCTCGTCTCGTTCCTGGCGGCCGTCGCGATCGTGGTCGCATGGGTCGAGCGTGGCGAGACGCCCCCGCACCTCACGACGCCGCGCGCGGAGCTCGAGGCCGGAGGCGACCGCGCCGAGGACGAGACGCTGGGACGCGGCCTGCACCTCGCGGGCTCGGGCTCGAACCTCGTCGTCACGCGTGCGCTGGCCGCTGCCTACCGCACGTCGCGACCGAACGATCGTGTGGTGGTGCACGACTCGATCGGCTCGACGGGCGGCGTGCGAGCGGTCGCGAGCGGCGCGATCGCGATCGGGCTCGTCGCGCGCCCGCTGCGGCCTGCCGAGCGCGAGCTCGGTCTCTCGGTGGTCGGCTACGCGCGCGTGCCCATCACGTTCCTCGCGCACCCCGACGTGCGTGACGGCGACATCTCCTCGGACGAGATCGTGCGCTCGCTGCGCGGCGAGTCGGTTCCTTGGCGTGATGGGACGCCGCGCGTCTGGCTCCTCCGTGAGCGAGGCGACGCAGGCAGTGCGGTGGTGGCGTCGCGCATCGAGGGTTTCGGCGACGCGGAGGAGGATGCGATCGCGACCCGACGCTTCCGCGTCGTCTATCACGACGACGAGCTGACCCGCGCGATCCTCGGCCTCCGTGGCGGCCTCGGCATTGCCGATCTCGCGCAGGCTCGCGCGAACGCGCCGACAGCCCGCGTGCTCGCGGTCGACGGTCGCATGCCCTCGGTCGTCGCGGTGAGCGATGGCTCGTACCCGTTCTTCAAGGATCTGTCGTTCGTGGTGAGGAACGCCGAAGACCCCTCCGTCGCGCGCTTCCTCGCGTTCGCGACGAGCGAGCAAGCGCGTCAGGTGATCGCGTCAGCCGGCGCTGCCGCGCTGCCGCTCGAGGCGCCATGAGCGGCCCGACGCAGAGCACCCAGTCCGACGCGGTGGGTGCCGGCGCGATCTCGGGCACGGTGCGCGAGCGCCTGGCGCCGCTGCTCGTCCTCTTCGGTGCGCTCTTCGCGGTGTCGGCGCCGCTCGCGTTCTTCGTGATGGGCGCGCGTGAGCTCGACGATCGAGGCCGCTCGCTCGCCTCGCAGGCGGCCGAGACGCTCGCTCGCTACGCCGAAGAGCAGCCGGTGCTCTGGCGCTACGACTCGCTCAAGCTCGTCGAGCACCTCCGCTACTTCGAGACGCAGGCGGACGTGGTGCGCATCGACGTCGTGGACGCGCACGGCGTGCCCATCGACGCCCGATCGTACGAGGTGCCGGCCGAGTCGCTCGCGTGGACCTCGGCGCCGCTCGAGGTGAGCGGGCGACGCCTGGGCACGGTGTGGGTGGGATCGAGCCGCGCTGCCCTGCGTCAGCGCGCGAGCGTGGTGCTGCTGGGCTTCACCCTGCTCTCCATCGTGCTCGCTTTCTTCGTCTACGCGATCGCGCTCCGCAACGCGCGCCTGGCGGAGGAGCGCATCGCGGGTCTGGTCGAGCGCCTCGCGGCCCGATCGATGGAGGAGCGCGTGCGCGCGCTGCGCCTGGCGGCGATCGCGGCGCAGGAAGAGGATCGACGCGCGATCGCGCGCGATCTGCACGACTCGGTGGCGCAGTCGCTGACAGCGATCCGCATCCAGACGGAGGTGCTCTCTGCGCACCTCGGTAAGCCGGAGCCGGAGTCGCGCGAGGCCGCGACCAAGCTCGTGCACGGCATCGCGCAGGGCACCGATCAGACGATCGAGGAGGTGCGCCGCGCGCTCGCACGTCTGCGTCCCGCGGCCCTCGACGAGATCGGTCTTCGCGGCGCGCTCGAGCGCTTGATCGACGACGCGGGCGAGCGACTCGACATCGACATCGAGCGCGTCCTCGAGCCACCGAACGAGCTGCCGACGACCGTCGAGACAGCCGTCTACCGCATCGTGCAGGAGGCGCTCACCAACCTCGTGCGACACGCGCGCGACGCGACGCACGCGCGCGTCTCGCTCACCGTTTCGGGAGACCTGCTGGTGATCGAGATCGAGGACGACGGCTCGGGCCTCGTGGTGCGCGAAGGCCACGAGGGGAGCGGTCTCCGCGGCATGCGCGAGCGCGCGGAGCTGCTCGGAGGACGCTTCGAGCTCAACGACCGCTCGCCGCGTGGAACGCGCATCCGCGCGGAGATCCCCGCCAAGCCCTGAGGGAGATCAGAGGGCGGCGAGGACGTCGTAGCCGGTGAGGATGTAGGTCGCGTTCGCGGGGAAATCGCGGACGAGCACCGCGGGGCTCTCGGGCGTGATCATGCCGGCGAGGAGCTTCACGGGCGTCTCGATGTCCACGTAGCGGAAGGGACGCTGCATGATCGAGCGCACCGGCTGCTCGCGGATCTTCTCGTCCGAGATCATGCGCGAGTAGACGTCTGCCTCGCGGAGTGAGCCGACGATGCGGCCCTGACGCAGCACGCTGATCTGAGAGAAGTCGTTCTCGCGCATGCGCGCCACGGCGTGCTCGACGGTGTCCGTCTCCTCGACGCCGACCACCGACGTGACCTCCTTGTTCTTCACGAGCTCGCGCGCGGTGGGGCCATCGACCGGCTCGTAGCCCATCGCACGCATCCACTCGGGGTTGAACATCTTGCCGACGTAGCGGGTGCCGTGGTCGTGGAAGATCACGACGACCGTCTCGCCTTCTTTGAACTGCGCCTTCAGCTGGTGGAGGCCCGCGATCGCCGAGCCCGCGGAGTTGCCGACCCAGATGCCTTCCTTGCGCACGATCTCGCGCGTCCAGATCGCGGCGTCGCGATCGGTGACCTTCTCGAAGCCGTCGATGATCGAGAGGTCGACGTTCTGCGGGACGAAGTCTTCGCCGATGCCCTCGGTCACGTACGGGTAGATCTCGTTCTTGTCGAAGATCCCCGTCTCCTTGAGCTTCTTGAAGACCGAGCCGTAGGTGTCGATGCCCCACGCCTTCATGCGCGGGTTCTTCTCCTTCAGGTACTTCGCGGTGCCCGAGATCGTGCCACCGGTGCCGACGCCGACGACGAGGTGATCGATCTTGCCGCCGGTTTGCTCCCAGAGCTCGGGGCCCGTGGTCTCGTAGTGCGCGGCACTGTTCGAGAGGTTGTCGTACTGGTTCGCCTTCCACGAGTTGGGCGTCTCGCGCTCGAGGCGCGAGCTCACCGAGTAGTACGAGCGCGGGTCCTCGGGATCGACGTCCGTGGGGCACACGATCACCTCGGCGCCGAACGCGCGGAGGGCATCGACCTTCTCCTTCGACTGCTTGTCCGTCGTCGTGAAGATGCACTTGTAGCCCTTCACGATCGCGGCCATCGCGAGGCCCATGCCGGTGTTGCCGCTCGTGCCTTCGATGATCGTGCCGCCAGGCTTGAGCGCGCCGCTCTTCTCGGCGTCCTCGATCATGCGGAGGGCCATGCGGTCCTTGATCGAGTGGCCGGGGTTGAAGGTCTCGACCTTCGCCCAGACGGTCGCGGGGATGCCGCGCGTGATCTCGTTCAGGCGGACGAGCGGCGTCTTGCCGATCGTGCCGAGGATGCTCTCGTGGCGGTTGAACGTCATGGCGCGTGCACCCTAGCAGACACCGCGCGGAGACCGCGCGCCGCACACCTACGAGGACGAGTGCAGCAGCACCGCGCGGTAGCGCACGCGCTGCTCCGAGAGGCGCTGCATCGCGCGCGCGACCTGCGTGATCGGGTACGTCTCGACGACGGGCCTGACCTCGCCGCGCGCGGCGTAGGCGAGCAGGTCGTGCAGATCTTCACGCGGGCCCTGCTTGCCCCCGATCACCGACAGGCCGCGGCCCATCATGCGACGCGGATCGAGCACCAGGTGCGCGGGCTCGACGCTCGGCAGGCCCATCGTCACCAGCGTGCCTTCGGGGCGCAGGCCCGCGAGCGCGCGGCTCGTGGCGCCGAGATCGTTCGAGGTGCCGAGCAGCACGTCGAGGCCGCCGATCGCGGCGAGCTCGCGACCCACGTCGTCCTGCACCACGAGCACCTCCCTCGCGCCGAGCTCCATCGCGCCGCGTCTCTTGCTCGCGCTCGAGGTGATCGCGATCACCTCGTGGCCCTCGGCGCGCGCGACCTGGATCGCGAGGTGACCGAGCCCACCGAGGCCGAGCACGCCGACGCGCTTCTTCGCGTGCCGCGAGGCCGCACGACGAAGGCCGCTCATCACCGTGAAGCCCGCGCAGAAGAGCGGCGCGGCGAGCTCGAACGGAAGGTCGTCGGGCAGGCGCACGCAGCCGCGGGCGCGCGCGATCATCCACTCCGCGTGACCGCCGCCGCGGTGCATCCACGTCACCGGGCGCTGACACTGGTGGAGTGCTTGTCGTGCGCAGGCCTCGCATGCGCCGCAGCCCTCCTGCACCCACGGCACGCCCACACGATCGCCCACACGCAGGGCCGTCACGCCCTCACCGAGCGCGTCGATCACGCCCACGGGCTCGTGGCCGGGCACGATCGGGCACGGCGTGGGGAACGAGCCCTCCTGCATGTGCACGTCGGTGCCGCACACCCCGCTCGCGAACACGCGGATGCGCACTTCCCCCGCCGAGGGGGTGGGCAGGGGCGCGTGCAGGAGCGAGAGCGGACGGTGCGGACCGGTGAACGTCAGCGCACGCATCGCGCGCTCGGGCCGCGCGCCTCGACGGTCGCCCCAGAGGTGGATCAGCGACTGACCGACCTCGAGCGCGCGCGGCTCCATGTCCTCCACCGCGACGTGGAAGTTGGCGATCGTGGCGTCTTCGAGGAGACGCGCGCGCACAGCATGCGGATCGGGTGCTTCGTCGAGCGCGGTCAGCAGCGCGGCCTGGTAGGCACCGATCGACGCGTCCTCACGAGGCGTCCACGCGCGGATCTCGATCGGCGTGCGCGGCGGGGCCGGCGGAGCCTCTTCGTCGGTGATCGGCACGTTGCGGCGGATCGCACCCACCCTCGCGCGCACGCGGCGGAACTCGTCGTGGAAGCGCGCCTGATCGTCGTCGCGCGCGAGCACACCATCGGCGTGCTCGAAGAAGATCGCCTCGAGGCTCGGGCAGCGCGCCAGCGCCTCGTCGAGCAGCGTGAACACTCCCTCGGGCAGGTGATCCATGTGGCTGTCGCGACGGAACGGACGCTTGCGGGGATCGCTCGAAGGGTGATCGATCTCGCCACCCGCGAGGTGGATCTCGCGCACGCGATGGAGCGGGTAGCGGCGGAGGAGCGCGATCGGATCGACCTCGAAGTTCTCCGCCTGGCAGAGGAGGTTGTGCAGATCGAGGAGGAGGTGGCCGTTCGTCGGCGCGAGCAGCGCCTCGAGGAAGTCGGGCTGCTCGTCCACGTCGCGACGCGAGAGCGCGAGCGCGAGGTTCTCGAGGCCGACGGGCATGCCGGCGAGCTCGGACAAACGCGCGAGACGATCACGCCCGACGGCGAGCGCGGCGTGACAGCGAGGATGCGGGAACACCGTCCCGTTCTCGAAGGGACCCGCCGTGATGAAGCCGATGTGCTCGGTCACGCGCTGGTAGCGGCGTGCGCGCATCTCCTGGGCGAAGCGATCGAGCCAGCGCGCCTGCCGCGCGGTGAGCGGGCTCGAGAAGAGCGAGAGCTCCACGCCGTGACCGTGCAGGCGCTCGGCCTCTCCGTACACCTCGAGCAGCGCCGCGGCCCACGCGGGGATGCCCTTGCTCGACCACCCCAGGTCGAGGTTCCACATGAGGCGATCGACGATGCCTTCGGCGAAGAGCGGATGGCTCGCGTCGCGGAAGTCCTCGGTGGCCGAGAGGAGCAGACCGACGGCCACCGCGTCGTCACGCAGCGGTGCGTGCGCGGGCTCGCTCACCTCGACCGTCCGCTCAGCCTCGCCCGCAGGGCGGCGGGTAGTCTTCGGGGCGCAGCGGCTCGGGGTTGACGGAGACGTTCGTCGTTCCGTCACCCGAGCTCGTGTCGGTCTCGCTCGTCGTGTCGTTCGAGGCGACGTTGGTGTTCGTCGTGTCCTCGGTGCTGGTGCTCGTCGTCGTGGTCGTGCTCGACGTGCTCGCGGCCGTGGTGCTCGTGCTTCCGCTCTCGAGCTGCGTGACGCCGCCACACGCGCTCGCGGTGAGGGCCGAGCCTGCGACCAGGCCGAGGATGCGTGCATCGATCTTCATGGTGTCTCCGGTCTCGAGGAGGAGGTCAGCCGCGACCGCAGTCGACCGGCACGTCCTCGGGAAACTCGTAGGGCTGGCTCACGGGCGTGACGTCAGGTGATTCGGGTGTCGTGGTGGGCGCGTTCACGTTGTTCGGGGTGCGGCGCGCGACGACCACGGGCTGCGGCGCGGGCTGCGCTTCTTCCGTGCGTGCCAGGGTCTGCGTGCCGCCGCACCCCACGGCTCCGGCGCTGAGCGCAGTGCCGGCGACGAGCGAGAGCAATCGAGGGGACAGACGCATGAAGCCTCCTGGCTCGGCGTTCGACGGTCGACTGTAGCGGGAGCGCTGACGGCTTGGCGAATGGGGGGCCCGAGCGCTCAGCCGCGCCCGCAGGCCGGGACGATCAGGTCGATCGGGGGCGTGGGGGGTGTGACCGGGGGCTGCGGCTGCTGGCGCGCTCGACGTGCACGGTGGCGCGCGACCACGTGCTCCTGCGCTGGAGGCTCGGGGGCAATCGGCTCGCGCGAGACGTTCTCCACATCGAGCTCGGGGGCGGTGCGGACCTCGACTGGAGGTGCAGGTGGCGGCGCGTAGAAGTCGATCGGCTGCATGACCGGCACCACCGCAGCGGGCGGCGCGACCACGGCGATCGGGGGCTGCGTGGGCGAGGCCTCGGCGACGGCCGTGCAGCCCGCGGCGGTGACGGCGGTGCCAGCGACGATCGAGAGCAAGCGGGGCGACAGACGCATGCAGACTCCATTCGAAGAGGGCGCGCAGATCCGAGCGAGTCAGCCGCGCCCGCAGTTCGCGGCCACGCCATGCTCGCCAGGGCCGATGCCGACGAAGAGCTGGTCCATCGGGACGGTGACGCTCGAGAGGTCGGGGTCGGGGTTGTTGCGTGGTGCGCGTCGCGGCCGACCCATGGGCGGCTCGGTCGTGGCGAGCTCGGTCACCTCTTCGCTGACCTCGGTGACCTCGGTGACGGGGAGCGCGCTCACGGCCTCGGTCTCGGTGACCTCGACCACGGGCGGAGCCTCGAAGTCGATGGGCCGCATCGCGGGCGCCGGCGTGTTCAGGGGCGTGGCCCGCGCCACGGGCGCAGCAGCCACGGCTCGGCTCTCCGTGCACCCGATCGTCAGGGTCCCGAGCGACGCGACCGCTGCGGTTCCGGCGACGAGGCAGAGGAGCTGAGGAGACAGGCGCATCGAGGACCTCCGAGGGTACGGGCCTTCGACGCACGACATCCCCAGAAGGTTGGATGGATCGCGCACGGGCTCGAGATCGTGTCGAGCGGCCCGCGCGACGTCAGCCTCAGGGATGAAGGAGCAGCTTGCCGACGACCTTGCCGCTCCGCGAGCGCTCGTGGGCCTTCTCGGCGTCGGCGAGGGGGAACGTGGCCTCGATGCGGGCGTTCAGTCGCCCCTTGCTCATGGCGTCGACGAGCGGCTCGAGCCGCGCACGGTTGGGCGCGCCGAGCAGGGTCTTCACGTTGCCGGTGAACGCGATCGCCCAGTAGTCCCTGGGCTGGATGACGACGAGCTCGACCTTGCCGGTGGGCGTGAGCAGCGCGCGACACTTCGCGAGCGGGTACGTGTCGCTGCCCACGAGCTGGAGCACGAGCTGGTAGGGGCCGTGGGCCTTGGCGGCCTCGAGCGGGTCGCCCGCGGTGTAGTCGATGGCGATCGCGCCCTCGCTCTCGACCACCGCGACGTTGCGGCTCGAGCACACCCCGACCGCCTGCGCGCCCAACATCTTCGCGATCTGGAGCGCGGCCAGGCCCACGCCGCCGGCGGCTCCGAGCACGAGCACCTTGTGACCGGGCCCGATCTTCTGGTGCTCCTGCATCGCCATCCACGCGGTCACCGCGGGCACGGGCAGCGTCGCCGCGTCGTCGAAGGACACGTTCGCCGGGACCTCGGCGACCTGATCGCGCTTCACGATCACCTCGGTCGCGTAGCTCCCGTGCTGGCCGCGCGAGAAGTCCGTGCCACCGACCACGCGCGCGCCGACCGCGAGCTCGGCCTTCTCGCCCGCCTCGATCACTTCACCCGCGAAGTCGATGCCGGGCACGAACGGCTTGCCCGGCCCGATCACCGAGTACGCGAGGTGGAGCGGTCCACCCTCCCGCATCTTCCAGTCCACGGGGTTCACGCCCGCGGCCACGACCTTCACCCGCAGCTCGTCCGCGCGGAGCTTGCGTGAGGGGAGCTCGACGAGCGCGAGCGGCTCGGTGTGCGAACGCGAGGTGGCGACCTTCATGGTGCGCGACGGTTAGCACGGTGCGCCCTCGCGTCGCCGCGGTTCACAGTTCTTCGGAGGCCTTCACGAAGCCTTCGCACGCGACCGCGAGGGCTTGGTGACTCGTCGCGAAGGCTTCCCGGCCTCCATCGAAGGCTTCGCGAGCACCGAGCCGACTGCGAGCGGCCGACCCTCGAGGTCCGAGAGGCCCTCGAGCGAGAGCAGCTTCGCCTTGGTGGGCAGGCCTCCGCCGAAGCCGACGAGGCGACCATCGGCACCGATCACGCGGTGACAGGGCAGCACGATCGCGATCGGGTTGCGACCGTTCGCCGCGCCCACCGCGCGGATCGCCGCGGGTCGATCGATCGCCACCGCGAGCTGTGCGTAGCTCCACGTGCGACCGAACGGGATCGTGCCGAGCGTGCGCCACACACGCTGCTGGAACGGCGTGCCCTCGTCGAAGTCGAGCGCGAGATCGAAGCGACGACGATCCCCCGCGAGGTACTCCTCGAGCTCGCGTCGGAGCGGCAGGAGCAGCGCGTCGTCCTTCACCAGGCGCGTGTCCTCGCCGCGGGCATCGTTCGAGAAGAAGAGGCCGGTGAGCACGACGTCGCGCTCGTTCTTCCGCGGCGCACGTGCGCGCAGCGTGAGGGGACCGATCGCGGTGCGGAGCGTGGTGGTGTAGCGGAGGTCGTGGTTCGACATGACCGAGAGATGCCAGCGCCTGGGCGCGAGGTCTGGCGCTTTTCGGACGTCGTCACGCCGCCGAGGAGCGCGTCCGAAAACCGCCAGGGGCGGCGGGGGCGCGATGCTACATCGCTCGCCATGACGAGCCCGACGGCGAGCCCGAGGAGCAGCGAGAGAGAGCGCGCGTATCGGGCCGTCCTCGCGCGCGACGTGCGCTTCGACGGACGCCTCTTCGTGGGCGTGCGGACGACGGGCGTGTTCTGTCGGCCGATCTGTCGCGCGCGCACGCCGAGGCTCGAGAACGTCGACTTCTACGCGAGCGCGGCGGCCGCGCAGGAGGCGGGCTTTCGCCCTTGCCTCTTGTGTCGCCCCGAGTCCTCGCCCGACGTCGCGGCCTGGCGCGGCAGCTCCGCCACGGTCTCTCGCGCGCTCGTCTTGATCGGCGAGGGCGCGCTCGACGACAGCAGCGTCGAGTCGCTCGCGTCACGCCTCGGCATGGGCGAGAGGCAGCTTCGACGCCTCTTCGACAAGCACCTCGGCACGAGCCCCGTCGCCGTCGCGCAGAGCCGTCGCGTGCTCTTCGCGAAGAAGCTCGTGCACGAGACAGCGCTCTCGATGACCGAGATCGCGCACGCGTCGGGCTTCGGCAGCGTGCGGCGCTTCAACGAGGCGTTCGCGCTCGCGATGGGCCGCGCGCCCACGAGCCTGCGGCGAGCCGGCGGCAAGAGCGCCAAGGCTGCGCGCGGCACGACGCTCACGCTCGGCTACGTGCCGCCGCTCGAGTGGTCGCAGTTCGTCGCGTTCTTTCGCGCCCGTGCGCTGCCCGGCGTCGAGCACGTCGACGAGACTGGCTACACGCGCACGATCGCGTTCGGCGATCAGATCGGCACGATCCACGTCGCGCCCGCGCCCGGCAAGCACGCGCTCGCGCTGACGGTCCGCTTTCCCGACGTCACGCGCCTGCCCACGATCGTCGCGCGCGTGCGGCGCATGTTCGATCTCGACGCCGATGTGGCCGCGATCGGTCGTGTGCTGCGTCGTGATCCGGCGCTTCGCGCGCGACTTCGTGCACGACCGGGGCTCCGCGTGCCGGGCGCGTGGGATCCGTTCGAGAGCGCGATCCGCGCGATCCTCGGCCAGCAGGTGTCCGTTGCGCGCGCGGGCCAGCTCGCGGGTGTGATCATCGAGCGCTGGGGGGCGCCCGTCGTGACCGATCACGCCGCGCTGACGCGCGTGTTCCCTTCAGCCACGGTGCTCGCCGACGTGCTGCCCGAGACGCGCCTCGGCATGCCCGGCGCGCGCGTGAAGGCGCTGGCGACCCTCGCGCGGGAGGCCGCGACGAACGGGGCGCTCTTCTCACCGAGCACCTCGATCGAAGACGCGCGTTCGACCCTCCGCGGCCTCTCGGGCATCGGCAGCTGGACGGAGGAGTACGTCGCGCTCCGCGCGCTGCGCGACCCCGACGGCTTCCCCGCGAGCGACGTGGGCATCCTCCGCGCGCTCGAGGTGAACGGCGAACGGCCGACGGCCGAAGACGTCGCGGAGCGCGCCGAGGCCTGGCGCCCGTTCCGCGCGTATGCGGCGCAGCACCTCTGGTGGGAGTGACCGAACGCTGCGACGCTCGCGAGCTCCGGGAGGGCTCACCGATGTCGCACTCGACTGATGAAACGGATCACGACGAAGGTCAGACGGGCACCGACTGGCGGGTCGGGTTACGTCGATCGGGATTGGAGGGAGTCACCCTTCGTTCCGGAACCGACGCCAATCCGGCGGTCCCACAGGACTGCCGCTTCGACGAGCTCGTGGTCGATCAGTGGTTCCACCTCGAGTGGATGGACGGCGACCACTGGTGGGCTCGGATCGGTGACGCTCGCATCTCCGTCGCGATCGACGAGCACGGCATTCCCACCGTCGAAGTCGAGCGAGGTGTCTACGGCGACGTGAGAGGCACGACGAAGCTCGACGAGGACCGGGTGGGGCGCGGTGACGGCGAGGCCTGACGAATGGCGTGAGATCAGTCGAGTGGTCTTTGCAGCGAATCGAGGGACGGTCTGACAAGCCGGTCCGAGGCTGTTCTGACCGTGATGTCGCAGCGCTCGAAGCACGCAACGGGATGTCGCTTCCCGCCGCCTACGTGGAGTTCGCGGTGCTCGAGGATCTTCAGGTCGGTGATGCCTGCAGGCGGGCGAGCTCGACGGGGTCGTGGGCCGAGAAGAGGCGGATCCCGCTGCCCGTGGCCGCGAGCTCGCGGAGGCGCGCGTGGTTGCCTGCGATCCTCGAGCGGTCGAACGCGAGCAGCGTCTCGAAGCCAGCGACGCCCCACGGCATCTTCGTGCCCTCGACCGCGCCGCGATGGAAGTACGCATCGCCGCAGTGCACCAGCGGACCGTCCTTCGTCTCCACCGCGACGAGCCAGTGCCCGCGCGTGTGGCCGTTCATCGGGACGCACAGGAATTCCGGCGGCAGGCCTGCGAGCTGCCGCACCGCGGGGAAGCCGCGCCACGGCTCGCCGGTCGCGTCGTACGTCTGCCACTTCGGGCCGTGCGCCCAGTGCACTGCCTTGTAGCGCTCGCGCTCGAGGAGCGTGGGCGCGTAGGCAGCCTCCTTCTCGTTCGCGTGCACGTGCACGACGGCGTTCGGGAAGTCGCCCAGGCCGCCGGCGTGATCGAGATCGAGGTGGGTCACGATGATGTGCCGCACGTCGTTCGGATCGAGGCCCAGCGCCTTCACGTGACCGAGCACCGAGGTCGCGCGGCCTCTCTTCACGCCGATGAGCGTCGTGAAGAGGGCCCCCAGGCGCGCCCGGGGATCGGCGATGTCGGCCTCGCCGAAGCCCGTGTCCACCACGACCAGACCGTGCCGATCCGTCTCGATCAGGAGACAGTGCGCGGGCATCGCGCCGCGCTCGAAGAAGCCCCCGTCACCGTTGGTGGCCGAGCGCGCGAGGGGGCACATGGACGCGCAGTCGAGGTGGTGGATCCGCATGGGGCCGGAGGATACGCGGACTCCCGCCGCCCAGCGTGCGCGGACGTTGACCTCTGGGGGGAGGCCGTGTGCAAATGGCGGTCTGATGCAACCGCCCACGATCCCTCACAATCGTGCGGGTGCCATGGACCCCGAGGTATCCTCGGTCCGAGCCTCGTCGATGCGGATCTGTTCCCAGTGCGGCACTCGGTTCAGTGAGCCCGTCGCGTTCTGCCCTCACGACGGAACGCCGACGCAGGAGGCCCACGAGGAGCCGCCGAAGGACCCCTACATCGGCCGCGTCGTCGATGGGCGCTACCGCGTCGAGAGCGTCCTCGGCGAGGGCGGGATGGGCATCGTCTACCTCATCGCCCACGCCGTCCTCGGCAAGCGCATGGCGCTCAAGCTCCTGCGCGGTGACATGTCGCGCGACGCTGAGGTCGTGCAGCGCTTCATCCAAGAAGCGCAGAGCGCGACGCAGATCGGTCACCCGAACATCATCGACATCTCCGACTTCGGAAAGATGCCGGACGGCACCGCGTACTTCGTCATGGAGTACCTCGATGGTCTGTCGCTGACCGACATCATCGCGCGCGGCGGCTCGATCCCCACGCAGCGAGCGCTCCACATCATCCGGCAGATCGCCAGCGCGCTCGACGCGGCGCACGAGCGCGGGATCGTCCACCGCGACATGAAGCCGGACAACATCTTCGTGGTGAAGCAGGGCGCGGACGACAGCTTCGTGAAGGTGCTCGACTTCGGCATCGCGAAGGTCGGCGGCGCGTCGAGCAAGCTCACGAAGACCGGCATGATCTTCGGCACGCCGCACTACATGTCCCCCGAGCAGGCGGCGGGTCAGACCGTCGATCGGCGCACCGACATCTACGCGCTCGGCGTGATCATGTACGAGATGTTCGCGGGCCGTGTGCCGTTCGACGGCGACACGTTCATGGGCATCCTCAGCAAGCACATGTTCCAGGACCCGATCCCGCCGAGCCAGGCGAAGGGCGTGGGCCTGGGGGCCATCGAGGACGTGATCCTCAAGGCGCTCTCGAAGAAGGTGGAGACGCGCTACCAGACGATGTCCGAGATGATCGCCGACCTCGACAAGGTGCAGTCGGGCGGATCGATCTCGATCGGGCGCGGAGGCATCGCGCCGCCGGGCAACCTCGCCGACGTGCTCGAGCCGCCGTCGCGCACGAGCTGCTCTTCCTTGTCGCGGCGGTCCCGTCGCTCACAACCTTCCTGCCCCGCGCGTTGCTGGGCTAACCTCGTCTTCTTCGGGATTCCTAAGCATGACCGATCTGTCCCAACTGATTTCCCGAGAGACGCCGGCGCCGCATGTCGCGTTGCTGCGGATCAACCGTCCCGAGAAGAAGAACGCTCTCCACAGCACGATGGTGATCGAGCTTGCGCGCCTTCTCGACGAGGCCGCCGCGGACATCGAGATCCGCGCCGTCGT
>JAFLCL010000499.1 GCA_017303575.1 Deltaproteobacteria bacterium | reverse complement strand
GAGGGTCGCAGCTTCGCGCTGCCCGACGACGTGAAGGCGCTCGTGGGACCCGTGCTCGGTCACCGCATCCGCCTCGCGGGCGCGCGCAGCGATCAACGATCACGCGCCGATGCGCTTCGTGCGCTGGCCGATCTCGTCGAGCGCGTGCCGGTGCCCGTATGAGCGCGGGGCTGCGCGTCGCGCGGCCATGAGCGACGCCGGCTCGAATGTGCGCGGCGAGACGCGCGTCGGCGCGACGATGTCGCCCGGAGCGGCAGCGCCCGTTCGCGTCTCGCGCCGCGATCGTCGGGGGCTGCGTCAGACGCCCGAGGGGCTGATCTTCCTGCTGATGACGCTCGGCGTCGGCATGGGCGCGGTCAACACCGGCAACAACCTCCTCTACCTCGTGCTCGGCCTGATGCTGAGCTTGATCCTCCTCTCCGGGATGCTCTCGGACGTCGTCCTCGCGGGCGTGCGTCCCGTGCGTCGACTGCCTCGGCGTGCGTTCGCGAACGCGCCGTGCCTCGTCGAGATCGAGCTCGAGAACACCAAGCCTTGGCTGCCGTCGTTCTCGCTGGCGGCCGGCGACGTGATGGACGGCGAGGATCTGCGCGCGCGCAACCGACGCGCCAGCGATGCGGATCGCGCGGCCTACTACCTCAAGATCGACCCGAAGAGCTCGCAGCGCGCGGGCTCGCTCCGCACGCCGACGCAGCGTGGTGTCCTGCGCTTCCGGCACGTGCGTCTGTCGACACGCTATCCCTTCGGCTTCTTCGACAAGTGGCGCGTGGTGGACGCGGACGACGCGCTCGTGGTGTTCCCCGCGATCGTGGGTGTGCCCGATCTCGAGCACGCGCTCGATCGTCTCATCGGCCGGGAGACGGCGCGCGCGGAGGTCGCCCAGCGCGCGCGTGATCGTGGATCGGAGATCGCGGGGCTTCGTCCGCACCGCGAGGGCGACGAGGCGCGCGCCATCCACTGGCGTCGCAGCGCCGCGCTCGGCTCGCTCGTCGTGCGCGAGCTCGAGCGCGATCCGGGCCGAGAGCTGGCGATCCGCTTGGAGCTCGGACCGCCGCACGCGCCCGATGCCAGCGCGCGCCTCGAGCGCGTGATCTCTCGTGCAGCGTCGATCGCGCTGCTCGCGCACGCGCGCGGCGCGTCGGTCGAGGTGCTCGCGCCGGGCGCGCGCTCTCCTCGCATCGGCCCGGACGCCTCGCTCGATCCGGTGCTGGAGATGCTCGCGCTCTACACGCCGCGCCACGGCGAGCCGGTGCCCACGCCTCGTCGCGACGCGGCAGTGCTGGACGTGGGCGACGCGCGAGGAGAGAGCGCGTGAGCGGCGCCGCCATGGAGGTCCCGCCCGTCGAGGTGCGCGGCTTCGCGCTGCTCCACAAGTCGGTCGCGTACGTCATCGCGTACCTCGGTCTCGCGGGCCTCGCGCTCGGCGGCGAGCTCGATCTCCTCTCGATCGTCGTCCTCGTCGTGGGCTTCGCGGCCACCTGGCGCGCAGAGGGCCCGCGCCTCGACGACGCGCGGTGGCAGCGCAATTGGACGATCGCGCTCGTCGTGTCGCTCGCCGTGCAGATCGGGCGCGGCCTGCTCGGCGAGCCATGGCTCGCGTCGGTGCTCGTGTGGTCGGGCATGCTGCAGCTCGCGCGCCTCGCGAACCGACGCAGCGCGCGCGAGTACCTCCAGATCGCGCTGCTCGCCTTCCTCCACCTCTGTGCGGCGACGGTGCTGTCGACCGAGATCACCTACGGCCTCGCGTTCCTCGGCTTCGTGATCGTCACGCCGTGGATGCTCGCGCTCACCCAGCTGCGCGCGGAGATCGAGTCGCAGCACCTCGTGCGATCGCGCGAGGCACAGAAGGCCGAGACGCAGACACCCGACGACGATCGGATCACGCTGCCGCCGGGCGCCACCAGCGGCGTCACGCAGGCGCAGCTCGCCCGACTCCTCTCCTCGCGTCGCCTCGTCGGTGGGCCGTTCCTCGTGGGCACCGCGCTGCTCTCGCTGCCGCTCTTCGCGCTCACCGCGATGCTGTTCATCGCGTTCCCGCGCGTGGGCCTCGGCATGCTCGCGTTCGGCGGTCAGTCGGGCACCAACGTCGCGGGCTTCGGCAACGAGGTGGAGCTCGGTCAGGTCGGCCGCATCCGCGACGACGCGACCGTCGTCTTGCGCGTGACGCCGCCGAACCTCGGAGACACCGATCCGCCGCAGCTCCTCGATCTCTACCTGCGCGGCACGTCGTTCGATCACTACGACGGTCGCCGCTGGACGCGCACGGGCCGCGAGGGCGGGCGGCAACTGCCGGAGCTCTTGAACGAGTACACGATCACGCGCTCGTTCAATGCGCAGACCGACGTGCCCTACGGCATCGTGCTCGACGCGCTCGAACAGACGGTCGTGTTCCTCCCCGAGCACACGGTCGCGATCCAGGTGCCGCCCCACATCGTGAGCGGCACCGAGCGCGCTCGTCACATCACGCTCCATCCAGGGCTCGACGTCCGCTACGAAGAAGACGAGACCCGCGGCCTTCGTTACACCGCGTGGCTGTCGATGGTGCCCGAGCGCGAGGTCAGCCCGCCGCTCTCGACCGACGAGCTCACGCGCTATCTCCAGGTGCCCGAGGATCACGAGCGCCTCGCCGAGCTCGCGCGCGAGTGGACGCGCGATGCGCGGACCGACCACGAGCGCGCTCAGCGCATCGTCGATCACCTCCACGCGCCGCCGTTCGTCTACTCGCTCGACATGCGTGACCCCGGCGATCGACCGCCCCTCGAGCGCTTCCTCTTCGAGTGGCGCTCGGGTCACTGCGAGTACTACGCGAGCGCGATGGTCGTGCTCCTCCGCACGGTCGGCGTGCCGAGCCGCAACGTGACGGGCTTTCTCGGCGGCCGCTGGAACGGCTACGGCCGCTACTACGCCGTCCGCTCGGGCGATGCGCACGCGTGGGTCGAGGCGTACCTGCCCGGCGAAGGCTGGGTGCAATTCGATCCGACGCCTCCGGGACGCAACGACCTGAGCGTCGTCGCCTCGGTGCTCGAGGGCGTGCGCAACCTGATCGACGCCGCGATCGTGTGGTGGGAGCTCGACATCGTGAGCTTCGATCTGCGCTCGCAGCGCGACATCGTGACCGAGAGCTGGCGCTGGATCCGCGGTCGACGCACCGCGCGCGAGGTCGTGGCCGAGGGAGAGGCCGCGCCGGGCGCGCCGAGCCGGGCGCCCTGGATTGTGCTCGTCGCGGTCCTCGTCGTCGGCTTCGTCGCGTGGCGCTTGCGCGGTCGCCGTCGCGACCCGGAGGAGGCGAGCGTCTCGGAGCGCGTCGCGCGTGTCATCGCGCTCTACCGAACGCTCGAGGCGGCCCTCGCTGCGCGCGGCGCGCCGCGTCCTTCGAGCCACACCCCGCGCGAGCACGCGGCGACGCTGC
>JAFLCL010000498.1 GCA_017303575.1 Deltaproteobacteria bacterium | reverse complement strand
CGATGGGGGGCGCCGCGCGCAAGAGGTCCGGCGCGCTCGCCCACGCCTCGGCGAGCGGGCCCAGCGTCGCGGCCTCCTCGTAGAACGGCTGGTACTCGCTGCCGCCGAATTCCTCCTCGATCTGCGCGACCCATGCGCGACCGAGCGAGACACCGGCGAGTCGCGCGACGAGCGCGTCCTCGCCCACCGCGTCTGCGTA
This sequence comes from Deltaproteobacteria bacterium, assembly GCA_017303575.1. Taxonomy (GTDB): domain Bacteria; phylum Myxococcota_A; class Polyangia; order Polyangiales; family Sandaracinaceae; genus JAFLCL01. The sequence continues at coordinate 3,252 of JAFLCL010000498.1, read as the reverse complement.
GAGACTGCCCGTGGGCACCACGCGCGAGAGAGGGTCGTAGAGATCGTCGGCGTTTCCGTCGCGACCGTCGGGCCCGAGGCTCGCGACCTCCCAGCCCTCGATCGCAGGAAGGAACGAGCGGCGCTGCGTGGGACGGAACACGAACGCGCGGCCCCATGCATCGAAGAGGTCGTCGGTGTCGAGCGAGGTCCCGTCGCCGAGATCGACGCCCACGAGGCTGGCGATCCACGTGCGCGGATCTCCACGCCTCGCCCACGGCACGTCGAGGTTGCGCTCGTGCGTGATCTGGCGGATCGCGCGGATCACACGGAAGAGGCGCTGGCGCGTGATGCGGCGCGCGACGTTGTCGAACGTGAAGGTCGGCTCGAGCGCGACGAGCGCATCGATGTCGAGGGGCTCGCCGTCGAGCGAGGCGCTGCCTTCGTCGTCGATCGCAGCGCGCGACACGGCGGCCCCGAGCATCTCGCGGTTCCACACCCACCCGCGGGGGCCCTGCGAGGCGATCTCGCCCAGCCGATCGGGGATGCGGTCCTCGACGAGATCCTCGACCGCACGGAACAGACGCCCGAGGCGACCACGCACGAAGCGCGCACGCGTGCGCCACGGATCGCGAAGCAGACCGAAGGTCACCGGCTCCTCCGGCATGGCCTGCGGAACCACGACCCCGCCGCGCAGGATGGAGCTGGCCCCGACATCGAGCGGCACGTGCACGGCGAGCTCTGCTTCGAGCGCGAGGCCCTCGAGGGTCGCGGTGCCCACGTCCGTGCCGGCATCGCCGGCGAGCTCGGCGACGAGATCGATCTCGTCGCTGCCGGCTCCCGGCATCGCGGCCGACGCGAGCACGATCACGCTGTCGCTGGCCTCGGTGCCCGTGACGCGCGCACCGCTGCGATCGGCCTCGATCGCGAGCGTGCCGGGCGCAGGCGAGACGTTCACCAAGATGCTCGCGCCGCGCACGACCTGACCGCCATCGACGACGACGCGCGCGCGCAGCCAGAGGTCCCCGCTGACATCGGGCCCGAGGGCGAGCGAGAGCGTGCTCGCGCTGGGCGCCGCGATCTCCTGCGCGATGGGCTCCCAGCCTCGCGATCCGCGACGGAGCGCGGTGACGATCACCGATCGATGCTGGGCCGCGCGTGTGCGCTCGATCGTGATGGGTACGGCGAGCCCCTGCGCCACGCGCGGAGGTGCGCGCAGCGTGAGGGGCGCATCGGGATCCACCGGCACGCAGAGCGAGGTGCGCTCGGTGCCGACCACCACCTCCACGGACGCCGCCGTCGTACCGCCGCACTCGTCGACGGCCGCATCGGCGACGCGCGCCACGTCGAAGGCCACGAGACCGTCGGCGTCCGTGCTTCCGTGAGCGACGGGCGCGCCATCGACCGACCCGAGCATCGTGCCGACGAGATCGAGCTCGCGACCGACCAGCGGCGCGCCATCGGGTCCGACGACGCGCGCGAAGACACGCGTCGGTGCGCCCGGCACGAGCACACCACCCGAGAGCGCGAGGCTCACGAACGCGCTGCGTCGCGCGACGCGGATCGAGACTCCCTGCGCGGCGCTTCCGAGCGCCGTCGAGGTGACGCTCACCGTCGTGCCCGCATCGATCAGGGCGCCTGCCTCGAGGTCCATCGGCAGCCGCCACGGATGACGAGCCAGGCCCCGCGCGTCGGTTCGGATCTCGGGCCTCACTGCCCCCTCGGGCACGGGATCGATCGGTGGACCCGTGACCAGCGCGCCCTCGACGGGCAGGCCTTCGGCGCTTCGCACCTCGACCAGCACCTCGACCAGCGCGCCCGGCGCGGCGACCGCAGGGACCGTGGTGACGCGGAGCGACAGCGGCGGCCGCGCAGTGCTCGACGCGACGCTCACGTGCCGGCTCGCGCTCGCGCTCCCACCGCCCTCGTGCACCGTGACGGCCGTGATGATCGTGGGCTCCGCGCCCGTGGGGCTCGTCGTGATGCGCGTCACGAAGAGGCCCGACGCGTCGGTGACCACGCGACGCGGCGCGCCCACCGGCCCCCCTTGCTGCACGTGCACGTCCACCTGCGTGCCCGCGATGCCACGACCGGTCGCTCGATCGAGCACGCGACCGATCGCGAGCACGGAGCCTCCAGGCAGCGCGGCGGCGCGATCGAAGGTGAGGATCACGCGCTCGCGCGACTCGAGCTCGAGGTCGACGTCGAAGAGACGACGTACGCCGCGCGGACACGTCGCATCGAGCACGAGGTGCGGGCTCTCTGCGAGCTCGTCGGGCATCGGCATCAACAGTGCGGCCCGACCGCTCGCGTCGGTCGTCACCGTGGTGATCGGCTCGGCGCGATCGTGCGAGGCCATGGCGCGCACCGAGCACGCTGCCGCCGGTCGGAGCTCACGACGATGGACGACCTCGTAGAGCGTGATCCACCAGCGCAAGGGCGCGCCCGGCGTCGCCACGAGCGATCCCTCGATGCCCATCTCGAGCCCGGTCACCTCACCGCGCGGCACCTCGCGGTGCATGGCGACCTGAGCGGACGTGTGGGTCCCGAGGCCCAGCGACAACATCACGCAGAACGCCCATGCGGCGCGCATTCGCGACGGACGGCTCATCGTGCACCTCCTTCGTCGCGCGAGACGATGGTGACGGACCTCGGCGGCAGGATGGTCGCGCGATCTTCGCGATCGGCAGCGTAGGCCGCGACACCCAGGCCCACGAGCGTTCCTCCGACGCTCCAGCGAATCGGGAGGGGCACACGTCTCACGGCGCCTGGCGGCATCGGCTGGAGAACGACCGAGAGCACGTCACCGCTCCGCTCGGGGCCGCGCGCCGCACGCGCTGCGATGGAGCCGCGGCTCGCCGCAGTGAGCTCCGCGCCGGTCGGGAGATCGACCTCGAGGGTCGGCACGGCGATCGTGCGCGGCGTGGTGTTGCGCACGACGAGCACGAGCTCCGATGTCCCATCGAGCACACCGACCTCCCCCTCGAGCTCGAGCGCGAACGGGCCTCGCACGAGCACGTCGGGCCACGGCGCGCCGTAGGTCACTGTCGCGCGCGCCGAGACGAGGGCGTGCGCGTCGAGCGCGATCTCGAGGCGGTGCGTGCCCGGCGACGAGAGCGTCGGCAGCTCGAGGCGAACGACTCCCGCCGCCGGCCTCCGCTCGTCCGCGCCATCGAGCGTGACCGTCAGCTCGCTCGCGCGACCCGAGCTCGCCGCGACGCTCGCGGTCGCGACGCGCGCGATCGTGCGCACCTCGTCGTTCATCATCTCGCCC
>JAFLCL010000497.1 GCA_017303575.1 Deltaproteobacteria bacterium | reverse complement strand
CCGGTGCAGCGTTGGCCGGCGCAGCGTTGGCCGGCGCAGCGTTGGCCGGCGGCTCGCTCACGCGCAGCTCGGGCTTGGCGGCGCTCGTCGTCTCCATCGCAGGGGAAGAGGATTCGGGCACCTCACGCGCGATGCGACGGTTGCGCGTCGGCGCGACGATGCGGGTGGGAGGGCGTGCCTCGAGCCGCGGATCACGCGGCGGAAGAAACGTGCGCTGTGGACGCGGCGGCGGAGGCTCGCTCGCGCGCGACACCATCTCGCCCGGCGCGATGCGGAGCATCAGCTCTTGCTGGACGCGCAGCGCGGAGATGCCCAGGCGCTCGAGGCACTGCGCCGCGGCGGAGCGAGGCTCCGAGCAGATCGCATAGAGAAGGTGCACCGGACGCACGACGGTCGCGCCGCTCGTGTCGTGCCGCTGCGCGATCTGGAGCGCACGATCGCTCACACGCTCGAGCACCAGCTCGGTCTCCTCGCCCGCCATCTTGAGCGCGCCGACGAGGCCCACCTCCTGGACGCCCGCCGATCGGAGCGCGCCCCCGGCGTCGAGATCGCTCTGCAGCATCTCCAGCATGCAGTGAGCGGTGGTGGGCCGCTGGTTGCGACGCTGTGCTTGCTTGCGCGAGGCAGCGAGCAGCCCCTGGAGCGCAGCGTTGGACGGCGAGCCCTTCGTCATGAGGCGGGAGTACGGGAGAGCCCTCCCCTGCACAACTTTTCAGCGTGCTGCTGGGTGGCGCCTCGCGGACGCTCACCTCGCAGGTCCCGAGCCCGCGCCCTCTCCCGCGGGCGGGAGAGGTGTCCTCCGGCGCTGGCTGGGATCACCTTTCTCTCGCGTTGCGGGAGAGTGCGTTGAATGGGGCTTCGATCTCGCCCGTCGACGGTGGCCGTCAAGCTCGGTACCATCGCGCGCTTCGCCCCGGAGGCTTCGATGTCGTCTCGCTCGCGCCACACGATCCTGGCCCTCGCCATCGGCTTCGCGCTCACCGCGCTCGCGCTGCTCCCGATGCAGCCGGCAGACGCGCAGCGAGGCCTCCGCGCGACCGTCTACGTCACGCAGGCCGCCATCCCGCGCAACCTCAGCGAGCGTGCGCTCCTCGGGTTCGCGCGTGGTCACCAGGCCCGTCAGATGCGCGAGACGACGGACACGCCCCTCCCGCAGCGTCGCTGGCTGGGCAACCTCGTCATCCAGTTCTCCGCGCCGATCGACGATCTCGAGTACCACGCGCTCTACTACGACGTGACGGACGGCGCGCGGAACTTCATCGACGACATGTCGATCAACGTGCACGACCGCACGCAGCGCACGTTCGTGCAGCGCATCACGCTGCCGCGTCCGCGCTTCCGACCGAACAAGCAGATCGAGATGGTCGTGACGGTGCGACGCGCCGAGGTCGGCCGCGCGCGCTTCAACATCCTCGGCGAAGAAGAGCAGCGCAGCGGCGTCGTCACCTTCTCGGACGAAGACACCCGCGCCCGCGACTGAGGGACGCAGCGCTCATGTGCGCTCCAGCTGGCGGCGGGTCGAGCCCTCCGCCGAGAGCGCGCTGACGGTGATCGGGACGCACACGACGAAGGAGGCTCCGCCTCCTTCTCGCGTCTCGAGGGCGATGGTGCCGCCCTGCTGACGCACGATGCCGGCCGCCACGGAGAGACCGAGGCCGGTGCCATCGGCCGCGTCCTTCGTGGTGAAGAACGGCTCGAAGATCTCGGCGCGTAGGCTCTCGGGCACGCCCGCGCCCTCGTCCTCGACCACGATGCGGAGCGACGCTTCGTCTTCGACCGCGACGCGCACCTTCACGCGCCCACCGCGGGGCGAGGCCTGGATCGCGTTCATCACGAGGTTGATGACGACCTGACGCAGCGTGCCGTCCTCGAGCGAGAGGGCGCGCTCGGCCTCGCTCACGTCGAGCTCGAGGCGGACGCCCTCCCCTCGCGCGAGCGGCTCGAGGAGCGCGATCGTCTCTTCGGCCCAGCGGGCGACCACCACGTCCTTCATCTCGCGCACGTCGCGCCGCGAGACCGCGAGGAGGCGACGGATGATCGCGCTCATGCGATCGACCTCGCCGATCACCATCGCGGCCACCTCGCGCACGCGCTCTCTCGGCATCTCGTGGAGATCGAGCTGCTGCGCCCGCGCGCGCACGATCGCCAGCGGCGTCCCGATCTCGTGAGCCACCGCCGACGCCATCTCGCCCACCGCGCGCAGGCGATCCGCGTGCTGGAGGCGCTCGAGCGCCTTGGCCCGCGCAGCCGCCTCCCGCTCCGCGAGGCCGCGCATCGACTCGAGGCGCTCGGTCATCGCGTCCGTCTCGCGGGCGAGATCGCCGAGCTCGTCGCGCGAGGTGCTCGCGAGGCGCGCGCCGAGATCGCCCGTGCCGACACGACGTGCGTGATCGCGGAGCCGCGCGACGGGGCGACCCACGAGCAGCTGTCCGACACCCGAGAGCGCGAGCAGACACGCAGTGAGCAGCGCGAGCGTGGTGAGGATCGTGCGGAGGATCATCGCGCGCACACGCTCGGCCTCGGACGTGAGGTCCTCGGCGACCTCGATCACCGAGGGTCCGATGCTCGAATCGACACCCACGTACGTGACGATCGATCGCCCCTCGTCGTCCTCGACCACCCGCGATTGCATGCCGGCGCGCGCCGCGGCCGCGACGTCGAGATCCCGGGCCACGGGTCTCTGCGAGTCGCCCGACCGCAGCCATCGGATCTGCATGTGGCTCTCGCGCGCGTTCACCGCCGAGACGAGCTCGTTGGCGCGCTCGAGGTCGCCACGCTCGAGCAAGAGCTCCACGCCCGTCGAGAGCACGCGCCCGAGCACGTCGTGATCGCGGCGGATGTCGGCGCGCACCAGCGCGCCTTCGGCTTGGATGCGCCACATCGCGTTGGCGCCGAGGATGCCGAGGATGCAGAGGCCGACGGCCAGGCTGAGCTTGAGCGTGATGCGCATGTCGTCTCGTGATCGAGCGCACGTCGTGCACCAACGTGCGCGCGCCGTCGACCGCGTGGTGCGTTCTCCGACCTCGTGTCGCGTCTTGCGACGTCGACGAAACACCCTGTTCGTAGGGCGATCCGAGGATCGTGCGCGTTCGCGATCGGCACGCAGCGTGCTGACGGCGGCGTATGCACTCGTCGCTCTCGCGGTTCCTCGGTCCCTCCGCTCTCGGTCTCACGCTCCTCTGTGCGGCCTGCGTCGAGCGCGCGGAAGCCACCGAGGACGAAGGTCCACCACCGGTCGCACGACGCGTGGAGGGCGGCATCGAGCTGTCGGAGGCGGCGCGCGCGTTCGTGCGCGTGGAGCCTGCGGGCACGAGTGAGCACGTCGCGGTGCTGCGTGCTCCGGCACGCGTCGCGTACCGCGACGGATCCGTCGCAGAGGTCGGCACTCCCGTCGTTGGCCGCGTCACCTCGGTGCTCGTGCGCACCGGCGAGCGCGTCGAGGCGGGGCAGGCGCTCGCGGT
>JAFLCL010000496.1 GCA_017303575.1 Deltaproteobacteria bacterium | reverse complement strand
GGGGCTGCGCGCGTTCTCGGCGGGCGCCCCCGATCATCCGCTGCTCGCGGAGGAGCTCGCGCTGCTCGCCGCGCGCGCAGGCGATCACGAGCAAGCAGCGAGCGCCCTCGAGCAAGCGGCGCGAGGCTCGGCCTCGCCGCAGCGCAAGGCACGCCTGTTCGTGGCGGCGGCCGATGCGCACGAGGAGATGGGCGGCGATCCCGCCCGCGTGGTGGCCGCGCTCGAGGAAGCATCGAAAGCCGACGTGACCTACGGTCAGGTGTTCGAGCGGCTGCGCACTGCGCTCGAGCGCAGCGGCGACAAGGAGCGCCTGTCGGGCCTCGTCGCGCGCCGTCTCGCGGCCGGTGGCGAAGGCACGCAGGCTGCGGCGCTCTACCTCGCGCAGGCGAGCCTCCGCGAGAGCGCGAACGACCTCGAGGGCGCCCGCGCCGCGCTGCGATCGGCCCTCGAGCACACGACCGTCGAGGGCTCGCCCGAGCAGCTCGGCGCGCTGAAGAAGCTCGCGCAGCTGAGCCTGGCGGACGAGGACTACCGCGGGGCAGCGGAGGCGCTGATCCGCCTCGCCAAGCTGCGCCGCGAGGTCGACGAGCTGCGCTGGATCTTCTTCGAGCTCGCGGGCATCTACGATCGCCACATCCCCGACGTGAAGCGGGCCGAGGCCGCGTACCGACGCGTGCTCAAGCTCGTGCCCGACGACGCGCCGGCGATGGATCGCCTCGCCGAGCTCTACCGCCGCGAGAACATGCTCCCGCAGGCGATCGAGATGCTCGAGGGGCTGCTCAAGGTCGAGATGGATCCCGATCGCGCGCGCACGCACCGCCTCGCGCTCGCCCGCATCCACGAGCAGTCGGGCGACACGCGCCGCGCCGAGCAGACGCTCGAGACGACGCGTCGCGCGAGCCCCACCGATCTCGAGACGCTGCGCGCGCTCGCGGACTTCTATGGACGACAGAAGGCGCAGACAGCCCTCGTGATGCACCTCAACCGTGCAGCGCAGGACTTTCGTCAGGCGCTCGCGGCAGACCTCACCGACGAGGCGGCGTGGATCGGCCTCGTCGAGGTCCTCGGCTGGCGTGGTCGTCACGACGCTGCGCGATCTGCAGCGACCGCCGCGGTGGCGCTCGGGATCATGGATCTCGAGGTCGCGAAGCTCGTGGACGAGCACGGCGGCGCCCCGCCTTGCCACGACATCCTGCGCGCACCCGAGGTATGGGACGCGGTCTCGCCTCCCGCTCTCCCGAGCGGCGTGCGTGAGGCGCTCGGACGCCTCGGTCCCTTCCTCGACAAGGCCTTCGCGTTCGATCCGCGCAGCCACCGCGCGGAGAAGGCTGCGGCCAAGGACCCGGCCGCGAGCAAGGTGCACGACGAGGTCGGTCAGTGGCTGGGCACCCCCGATCTCGAGATCTGGGTGGCCCCCGCAGCGCCTCGCCTCGCCGTGCCGTTCGCGGCGCAGCCGCCCTCGATCCTCGTGGGCCGCGAGATCCTCTCGGCCCCCGACACCGAGCGACAGTTCCTCACCACGCGCACCGTGTGCGTCGCGCGCGCGGGCCTCGCAGGCGTGCTCCGCGCGCCGCCCCACGAGCTGGCGGCGATGCTCGCGTACGTCGCGCAGCAGTTCGACGCCTCGTACCAGCCCATCGGCCTCGATCCCGGCCTCGTGCAGGAGCAGGGACGACGCCTCGCGAAGGTCGCCCCGCGCAAGGTGATCGAAGAGGTCGGGCCGCTGGTGCTCGAGATGGTCGGCGCGCCCGAGTACGACGCCGCCAAGCTGCCCATGGCGGTCTCGGAGCTCGGAGATCGCATCGCGCTGCTCGCGACGGGCTCGATGCCCTCGGCGCTCTCCGCGATCTTCAAGCTCGCGGGCCTGCCGACCGACGGAACCGACGTCAGCGCGCGCGTGGCGGCCGTGCGTCGCTCGCCCGAGGCGCTCTCGCTCCTCCACTTCGCCGTCTCGGAGCCGTGCTTCGAGGCACGACGACGCTCCGCGGCCGCGTCTGCTGCCGGGCCGGCGCGCTGACGCGCCGCGGACGGACGGGGCATGCGGGACGGCAACCACAAGCAGCGCAAGAGCGATGCACCGCGCGCGGGCCCGCGGGCCTGGAAGCTCGGCATCCTCGGGCCGACCGAGGACGACGAGACCCTGCGCGAGGCCGCCTCGTTCTTGCTCGGTGACGCCGAGGCCGATCAGGTCGTCTTCCTCGGAGACGGCGGCTTCCTCGAGCAGGCGCTCGAGCGCTGGGGCGCCGACGTGGGCCTCGACGGTGGCAGCACGTTCCTCGACCGCGCCCTCCGCGCGGCGCGTTCGGCGGACGCTCGCTCGATCGAGCAGTTCCTCGCGGAGGATGCCGGCGCGCGGCGCATCGTCGACGTGCGACGTCTGCCCGATCCGCCCGCGCGCGCCATCGAGCTGCTCGATGATCGCATCGTGCTCTTCGTGCACGACAAGGCCGTGCTCGACGAAGAGGACATCGCGAACGCGAACGTGATCGTCTACGGCGTCTCGAAGGAGTCGCAGCTCCACAAGTTCGGCAAGCGCGCGTTCTTCACGCCTGGGCCGCTCTCTGCGGGGCGCGTGGGGATCCTCGAGTCGAGCGACGAAGGCTTCACCGTCGCGGTCTACGACGTGTCGGGCATGCCCGTGCTGCGCGAGTCGCTGGCGACCTCGATCACGCGGCTGACGGTGGCCTCGTGAGGGCGGTGGCGTCGTGAGGGCGGTCGCGTCGTGACGCGCGCCGATCCGACGCGTTGGTCGCGCATCGGGGTGCTGGGCGGCAGCTTCGATCCGCCGCACTGCGGACACCTCCTGCTCGCGACCTACGCGCTCGCAGTGGCGCCGATCGACGGCCTCCTGATCGTGCCGGCGTACGCGCACGCCTTCGGCAAGGAGATGACCTCGTTCGAGCATCGCCTCGCGATGGTGCGCGCGGGCTTCTCGGTCCTCGATCCCGGGCGTGTCGCGATCTCGGAGATCGAGCGCGACCTGCCGGCGCCGAGCTACACGTACCGCACGCTCGAGGCGCTCGCCGCGCAGCTGCCGCGCGCGCGGTTCCGGTGGATCGTGGGCTCCGACATCGTGAAGGACACGTCGCGCTGGACGAACCTCCCGCGCGTGCTCGAGCTCGCGCCTTTCTTCGTGATCGGGCGCGGAGGACACGACGCACCGGAGCACGAGCACGCGCCGCTCGATCTGCCCGAGGCGAGCTCGACGGCGGTGCGCGCTCGTGTGCGTGAAGGACTCGCGATCACGGGCCTCGTGAGCCGCGACGTGGAGGACTACGTGCGCGCCCACGGGCTCTATCGAGAGCCGACGTGACGACGGCGCGCGGGACGCGATCGAAGGTCGATCTCGTGATCGTCGGCCGTGGTCGCGTCGGCCGCACGCTCTCGCGGCGCGCGACGGAGCGAGGGCTCGTGGTGCGATCGATCGCGGGCCGATCGGAGCGGCTCGACGCGCGCAGCCGCG
>JAFLCL010000495.1 GCA_017303575.1 Deltaproteobacteria bacterium | reverse complement strand
GGGGCCGCTCACGCCTTCGAGGCGCAGTGTCTCGCCGCGCGGCGAGTAGCAGTCGAGGAGGATGGCGTCGCGCTCCACGAGCTCGAGGAGCGCGCCCTCGACTGCGGCTTCGCGATCCGTGTGCGCGGCATAGCCGTTCGACGTCGCATCCACGAGGGATCGCCCACCCGCTCGCGCGCGCCCGGCGAGGCTCGCAGGAACCACGCGACGCTGCCCGCTCAGCAGCGACGTCGCGACGCACCAGTCCTGGCGAGCCTCCGGGTCGTACGGAGCGAACCGAAAGCCAGGGGTGGCATAGTCCTCCTCGCGAAACAGCAGCTCGCGAACGGCGTCGGCATCGAGCGGCGGCGCCTCGGCCTCAGCCGCGTACCGATCGCGTTCGCCTGGCGGCCCGTGCAGCATCGAGAATCGCTCGATCGCCTCGGCGAGCGCGGCGATGCGGGCGCTGGGCCCAGCGCCGAGGGCGACGCCGTAGGCCTCGGGTCGGGTGTTCCACGGAACTCGCGAGCGACGATAGACCACGCGCGCGGCCGAGCTCCCTTCCCCCGCGTCCACGGGCCACACCGGGCCGTGCCGCGCGGACGCGGAGCCCCACGCGAGCGTGGGCGGTACGGCGTGCGCGCCCGCTCCCTGGCGGGCGACGCAGCGACACGAGGGGTGCGGTGGCAGCCGTCGCGCGACGACGGTCCCGATCGGCGACTCGAGCGTCCACACGTGCCCTTGCGGCAGCAGGCTCGCTTCTTCGACGAGGTTCGTCGCGCGCAGCAGGAAGCCATCGTGATCGCCAAACGCTCGCGGGCACTGCGAGAGGTCCCCGTCGGGCGTGAGGTACCGGGCCATCGCACCGTCCCAGAGCCACGCGCAGAGCGGACACGCTCCGGCCTTTCCTTCGTCGCGCGCGGCCACGACGCCGCGCTCGTCGACCCAGAGGACGACGCTCACGAGACGCGCCACAACACGGTGCTCTAGGCGCTCTCCGAGGTGTGCGTCGTCCGGTGCGCCGACCAGGACGTGCTCGGGAAAGCGGAGCGCCCCGACGCTGGCCCTCGCCGCGGGCGCGGCGACGAGGATGCCGGCCCGCGCGAGCAGCCCGACCGAGGCCTCGTCCTCCGGGAGCGCGCCCATGGCGCCGGGCACCAAGCGCTCGACGAGGCTCCGCTCCGCGAGCCGGGAGCGGAGCGCGATTCGTCTCCAGCGCCCGTCGCTCCTCGCGAGGAGGCCGGCAGGCGTGGCGAAGAGGGCCACGCCGGGCGCGAGCCGAACGTATTGGCTCGGTGAGCCGCTCATGGCGTGCGCCGGCGTGGCCCTCCACACGGATCTCAGTCCTCGCTGCTCGGATCGCAGCCACAGCTCAGCGGCTGCCACCACTCCATCTCCAGCTCTTCGATGGTCGGCACCACGTTCTCCTCGGTCTGGTTCTCGATCTTCTCCATGCGCGTCTCCTTTCTGCCGCGACCGCACGGACGCCTCCTGATGGGGCGCGCGGCCTCAGCGACTGTAGGAGACCCGAGCGTCCCCGCCGCCGCAACGATCCGCGCGCGCTCGTGACGCCCCTGGTCACATCAGCCACCGACGAAAGCGTGACCCGACGGGTCACACCTCGAGCCTCGAGCGCCGCTAGGGTGCCCCGGCGATGCCGGCAACAGGAGCGGAGCACGACGGAGGAGCGAGCCTGCGGGCGCTCGCGCTCCCGATGATCGGCACGCAGGTCGCCCTCGTCGCCATGCCGTGGACCGACGCGTTCGTGATGGCCAGCCTCGGCGAAGCGGAGCTTGCGGGCGGTGCACTCGGCGCCTCGCTGCTCTCGTCCGCCTTCGTGCTCGTGAGCTGCCTGGTCGGCGGGCTCGGTCCGCTCACGGCGCGCGCGATCACACGCGGCGACGAGGCGGCTGCCCGTGCGCTGGCGAGGCACGCGCTCATGCTGGCGCTCGCCGTGACGCTGCCCCTGGGGGCGCTCGCGCTCCACGCGCAGCCTTGGCTCGAGGCGGCCGGCCTCCCGGGACCGGTGGCAAGCGCGGCCGCGAGCTACCTCCTCGGCGCGAGCCCCACACTGCTCGCCACGCCGCTCGTGCTGGTCCACCGTCACCTCCTGGCCGCGCGACGGCTCCCAGGCGTCGTCACGACGGCCACCGCCCTCGCGGTCCCCGCCAACCTCGGCCTGGATCTCCTCCTCGCACACGGAGTGGACGGCGCGCTCCCGCCGTGCGGCGTGCTCGGAATCGGGATCGCGACGAGCGTCGTCACCGTGTGGATGGCGGCGGGTCTCTGGTGGTGGACGACCTCGGGCCTGAGGACGGCCGCCCCCCTCGGTGCGCGTTCGGGCGGGAAGGATCTCGAGGCCCGTGCGGTACGCGAGCTCGTCGCCCTCGGCGCGCCGATCGTCGCCGCGGTCGCGCTGGAGGTCGGCGTGTTCCTGGGGAGCTCCTTCGTGGTTGGTTCGCAAGGATCGCACGCCCTCGCCGCCCACACGGTGGCGCTCCAGGTCACGCAGGTCCTCTTCGTGATTCCAAACGGGCTCGCGCAGGCGAGCGCAATCCATGTGGCGCGCGCACACGACATGCAGCGCGCGACGCGGGCCGCGCTCGCCCATGCCCTGGCCGCCGGTGGGCTCGCGGCGTGCGGACTGCTCGTCCTCCGCGCCGAGGTCGCCGACGCATACCTGGCAGGGACCGACCGGGAGGCGGGCGCGCTCGCAGCGTCGCTCCTCGGCGTCGTCGCCGCGTTTCACGTCGCCGACTCGCTGCAGGTGACCGCAGCCGGGTGCCTGCGGGGTCGCCGGGACACGCGCACGGCAATGTGGACGGGGGTCGTCGCCTACGGGGTCCTCACGCCGCTGGTCGGAGGCACCGCCAGCCTGTTCGTGAGCGCTCCCCTCGCCGTGTGGCTGGGCCTGGGCGCCGGGGTCGCTGCCGCTGGCGCCTTTCTCGCTCTGCGCGCTCTAGTTCCCCGTACACCGCCGGCAAGCGGCCCCGGTTGACCTCGGCGCCGTAGACGCTGCGAGGCGTCGGGGCGCACACTCGCTCTACGGTGCTCCGCGCGCGCCCACGCAGACGGTCGAGCCTGCGCCTCTCTCGCCTCGTTCGCCGGGGTCGCGAACTGCCGGCCCTCGCGCTCGTGTGTGTGTGGCTGTTCGGGTCGCTGATCACCCCGGTCGTGCACCTCGCCTTGCACGGCGGCCTGCCGGCCCACGCGCACCGCCCGCACCCGGATCGCGCGGCTTGCGAGGTCACCGACGCGGGCCGTTGCCACGACGGGCACTGCCACGAGCCGTCGCGCGCGGACGGCAGTTCAAGCGCCAGCGACTCGTGCCCGTGGAGCCGGGCGAGCTCGTCCGCACTGACGGGGTAGTACGCCTGCGCGGCCCAGTCCGCGAGCGGACGGTAAGGCGGCGTGCTGACGGGCAGGCGCACGTCGGCGGCGAGCGGCTCCAGTTCCAGCAGCGTCGCGCCGCGCGCGACGATCCGCAGGCGCGCG
>JAFLCL010000494.1 GCA_017303575.1 Deltaproteobacteria bacterium | reverse complement strand
ACCGCGCGCGAGGCGTTCTTGCGCGCCACCGAGCCGCCCGCGCCGCGCGAGATCCGCGCCGCGGCGCACTACGACGCGGGGCTGTCGTTCTATCGAGAGGCCGACGCGGCGGCGACGGCGGGCGATCACGCGAACGCGCGCGAGCTCTTCGGGCAAGCCGCCGAGCAGTTCCGACAGTCGCTGCGTCAGCTGCCCGGCAACCGAGACGCCGGCTGGAACCTCGAGCTCGCCCTCCGTCGTGAGACGCAGGAAGAAGAAGAGCAGGAGCGCGAGGAGCAGGAGCAGCAGCAACAGCAGGATCAGCAGCAGCAAGATCAACAACAGCAGGATCAGCAGCAGCAAGATCAACAACAGCAGGATCAGCAGCAGCAAGATCAACAACAGCAGGATCAGCAGCAGCAAGATCAGCAACAGCAGGATCAGCAGCAGCAAGATCAGCAGGGCCAGGATCAGCAGCAGCAAGATCAGCAGGGCCAAGATCAGCAGCAGCAAGATCAGCAAGGCCAGGATCAGCAGCAGCAAGATCAGCAGGACCCGCAGGCGCAGGATCAGCAGGGCCAGGATCAGCAACAGGACGGGCAGGGCGATCAGAGCCCGTCCGAGGAGGAAGCGGCGGGCACGATGGAGCGCTCGCTCCCGCCCGATCAGCAGCGGGTCCTCGATGCCCTGCAGGACAGCGAAGAGAACCTCGAGCGCGCGCGTGCGCGTGCACGCGGGCAGCGTGAGCGACGCCGTCCGACGCAGGACTGGTGACCCCAGGATGAACGTCTCCCGAGCTGCGCACCGTGCCTCGCACGCGACGATCGTCGCGGTGCTGTCGTGCGCGCTCGTCTCGTGGCTGACGGCGTCGTCGGCGCGCGCGCAGAGCGGTGAGTGTCGGCTCGCGGCGGAGACGACGAGCGTCGTGCTCGGACAGGTGTTCCGGCTCGAGGCGACGTGTCACGCGCAGGGCGCCGAGGCCGGCATGCCCGAGCTCGACCTCTCCGACTTCGAGGTCATGAGCCGACAGGTCTCACGACCCATGCAGTTCACGTTCGGCATGGGCGGCCAGCAGCAGATCGTCGAGAGCACCACACGACTCGCGCTCCTCGTGCGCGCGCGTCGTGAAGGTCGCTTCGAGGTCGGTCCCGCCAGCGCGGTGGTCGGCGGCGCACGCATCAGCAGCGGCACGATCACGATCAGCGTGGGCGGCGGAGCAGGAACGAGCGGTCAGCCCGCGCCGCTCACGAACCCGGGGGCGGGGCAGCCCTCCACGCCGCCCGGATCGAACGGGCCTCCTTCGGGGCCGCTCGATGGTGCGATCTACGACGACCAGGCGTTCCTGCGCACGGTGGTGGATCGGCACGAGGCCGTGGTCGGTCAGCAGATCACCGTGACGTTCTATCTCTACGTGCGCTCGCTCGCGACGCAGCCGCAGATCACCCAGCAGCCCTCCACCGACGGCTTCTGGGTGCACGACCTTCTCGATCGCAACGCACCGCCCGACGCCGTGATGCAGCGCGTGGGCTCGACGAGCTTTCGCGTCTACACGCTGCGCCGCTTCGCCGCGTTCCCCCTGCGTGAGGGCGAGCTGACGATCGGGGCGATGGAGATGCACGTCCCGATCGGCAACCCGCTCGACATGATCTTCGGTGCCCCGCAGGCCGATCTCGTGCGCTCGAGCGTGCCCGTTCAGGTCACCGTGAGGCCGCTCCCCGCGGGCGCGGCGGCGGGTATGCCGGTGCACGTGGGCGCACTGAGCGTGGAGTCCTCGCTCGATCGTGCGCAGGTGCCCACCGGTGACGCTGTGACGTTGGACCTCCACATGACGGGCCGCGGCCAGGTGGATGCGATCTCGACGCCCGCGATTCGCATCGACGGCCTCCGCGTCCTCCAGCCCGAGATCGATCAGCGCACCTCGGTGACGGGCGAGCGTGTGGGCGGAGATCGTGGCGTGCGCTGGCTGCTGGTTCCCGAGCGACCGGGCACGTACACGCTCGGCCCGTTTCGTTGGGCGGTGTTCGATCCCGAGGCGCAGCAGTGGTCCACGGTGGAGGCGCCCGCGCTGACGCTCGTGGCGGCTGGCAACGCCACACAGGTCCCGGCGACGAGCGATCCCAGCGATCCCAGCGAGCCAGACGCGATCGATGCGCCCGATGCCGACGAGGCCGCGTCGTTCGGACCGGTGCGCACCTCGTCCGCGTTCGCGCGACGGAGCGCACGCCTCGCCACGACGCCGTTCTTCGCAGTCGGCCTGGGCCTGGGACCGCTCGCGCTGCTCGTCACGGGGCTCGTGTTCCTCGCGCGACGTCGGAGGGCGGCCAACGTCGAGGCAGGCGCCGCCGATCGCGCCACGCGCGAGTCGCGCCGCAAGCTCGACGACGCAGAGCGCGCGATCGGCGCCAAGGACACCCGCGCGTTCTACGCAGCGGTCATGCAGTCCCTGAAGCAGATCCTCGAGGTGCGTCTCGGCCGCGCGGTGGGCAGCCTCACGCACGCCGAGCTCAAGCGCGTGCTGGTCGATCGCGGCATGCACGCCGCGCTCGCCTTGCGCGTGAAGGACGAGCTCGAGGGCGCCGAGATGGCGCGCTTCTCCGCCGCGGGCGGAGAAGAGAAGGAGATGCGCTCGACGCTCGAGCGCGCGCGTGTCCTGTTCACGGAGCTCCAGCGGTTCACGCCCACCGCGGAGGACGAGTGATGTTGCGCTGGCTCGTCGCGCTCGCTGCCGCGCTGCTCCTCGTCGCGTCGTCCGCGTCGAGCGCGCACGCGCAGTCCTTCGACACCCTGCTGCGCGAGGGCAACGAGGCGTTCTTCCGCGGCGACTACGTCACCGCCGCCGCCCGCTACGAAGCGCTGGGCGAGGCGGGCGTCGACGATCCGGACGTTCACTACAACCTCGGCGCGAGCTATGCGCGACAAGGCCTGCATGGCCGAGCGATCGTGGAGCTCGAGCGTGCGGTGCGCCTGCGCCCTTCGGACGAAGGAGCGCGCGCCGCGCTCGACGCGAGCCGCGCGATCGTAGGTCGACGACACGCCGAGCGCGAAGGCGAGGCGGTCGTCGAGGCGGGCGCGCCCTTCGGGGAGGCGCTGTTCTCGTTCCTCTCGGAGGACGCGCTCGCAGGCGTGGTCCTCGCGCTCGAGCTGGCGCTGTCCGCGGTGTTGCTCGCGCTCTTCTTCGTGAAGCACGAGCGTGCGCGCATCGGGCTCGGCGTGGCCGCGCCTCTCTTCCTCGTGCTCCTCGCGGCGACGGGGCTCGGGCTCCTCTCGCGCCGCGGCGCGTTCGCGGCGGGGCCGACGGCGATCGTGGTGAGGGACGACGCTGCGCTGCGGGAAGGCCCGCGTGAGGAGGCGAGCGTGCGCGCGCGTGCCCTCGAGGGCGAACGGGCCGAGGTGCTCTCGCGCGACGGCGCATGGGCCCGCGTGCGCCTGGGCGGTGGCCGCGAGGGCTGGGTGGTCGCCGAGGACGTCGTCGAGCTCTGAGTTGGTCTGGGTCGAGGGACCTCTGGCCCCT
>JAFLCL010000493.1 GCA_017303575.1 Deltaproteobacteria bacterium | reverse complement strand
ATGGATCGACAGCGCGCGCGATCCCCGCGTCGATCGGCGACGTGGGCGTGGCGCTCGGGATCCGCGTGGGACGTGCGCGTCTCTCGGCGGGCGAGGTGCGCTCGCTCGGCGTGGGTGACGTGCTCTTGCCCGACGAGCTCGCGGCCGAGCGTCACGAGGGAGCGCCGCGCTGGTCGGAGGCGCGCCTGGTGGGTCGGGGCGGCGGCGTGGTGGTGCGCCTCTCGCGCGGGGACGAAGGCTGGCGCGTCGAGGGCGTGGAGCGCGCGAGCGTGGTGAGGTCGGCGACGATCGTGGAGGAGACGATGAGCGAAGACGCGCAGGCGGTGCGGACGGACGAGCTCTCCGAGGTGGCCGAGGTGCCGGTGGAGCTGGCGATCGAGCTCGGTCGCATCGAGCTGCGTGTGCGCGAGCTCGCGGCGCTGGTGCCGGGGCGCGTGATCTCGGCGCGCCTGCCAGTGGGTCGGGAGGTGACGCTGCGCGCAGGCGATCGTGTGGTGGCCGAGGGCGAGCTCGTCGACATCGACGGCGAGCTCGGCGTGCGCATCACGCGCGTGGCTCGATCGTGACGTCGAGGCCTCGCGCCGCCAGCTCACGCGAGAGGGCCTGACGCATCGAGGGATCGGCGTCGGTCTGGAGCTCGATGCCGCGGACGGTCTCGACGAGCCGCACGTCGAGCTCACGATCGCCCACCGAGAGGCGCAGCTCGACGACAGCGCCTTCCTTCGCGCGGCCCACACGGAGGCGCGTCACGAGCTGCTCGGCGAGACGTGAGACGTCGGCGCGGATCGTGACCTGGCTCGCGACGGGCATCGGCGGCGGTGACAGGACCGCAGGCAACGGACGGAACGGCGCGAGGTCGGCAGGATCACGATCGCTCACCTTCTCGCGTGGGGCGCGGATCGGACGCGAGACGTTCTGCTCGGGATCACGGGTGCACCCCGAGCGCTGCGCGGGCTTGGGCGCGGGGCCGCTTCGAGGCGCGACGTCCATCGGCGCGGCCAGCGAGGCCTTTCGTTCCGCGAGCAGCGCCGCGAAGCGATCTCGCGGCTCCGGCCCGCGTCGGGGGCGCATCCCGAGGTGCTCGGGCCGCGGCGCAGTCGGCGGGGTGTCCGCTCGGCGTGCGAGACGCGCGGCTTGGTCGGAGGAGCGATTGTCGGAGGGCGTCGCGGCAGGAGCGCGGGTGGGTGCGGTGATCGTCATGGGCCGCCTCATCGACCCTCGCGCTCGCGGGTTGCGCAAATCGTTCCGCGCTCTCGCGGCCGGGTGATGTATCCTCGGCGCGCCGTGGCGGACCCCTACATCGGGCGCGACATCGCCAACCAGTTCAAGATCCTCGAGAAGATCGGATCTGGCGGCATGGGCTCCGTCTACAAGGCGGAGCAGCCGGACATGCGGCGCTTCGTCGCGATCAAGATCCTCCACCCGCGCTATCTCTCGCGGCCGGATCTCGTCTCGCGGTTCCGTCGCGAGGCGCGCGCGATGAGCCACCTCTCGCACCCGAACACGGCGCGCGTGTTCCTCTACGGACAGCTCGACGACGGCGCCTGCTACTTCGTGATGGAGTACCTGGCGGGCAAGAACCTCGCGCAGACGGTGCGGGCCGAGGGCCCGATGGACGTCACCCGCGCGGTGAACATCATGGTGCAGGTCTGCGGCGCGCTCGAAGAGGCGCACAAGCAGGGCATCGTGCACCGCGATCTCAAGCCCGAGAACGTCTTCCTCACCACGCAGGGCGGCATCGCGGACTACCCCAAGGTGCTCGACTTCGGCCTCGCGAAGGTCACCGAGCGCGAGATGCGTCCGGGCTCGCTCATCCTCACGCAGGAGGGCATGGTCTTCGGCACGCCGGAGTTCATGAGCCCCGAGCAGGCGCGGGGCGAGAAGCTCGACGGCCGCTCCGACATCTACTCGCTGGGCATCATCATGTACGAGCTCCTCACGGGGAAGCTGCCGTTCGATGCGAACCAGCCGATGGAGTTCATCCAGAAGCACATCAAGGAGCCGCCCATCCCGCTCGCGAAGCGGGCGCCCAACCGCGACTGGCCCGCGGGCATCTGGGAGGCGCTCGATCGTTCGCTCGCGAAGAAGCCGGATCAGCGCTTCGGGACGGCCAACGAGTTCGCGGCCGCGCTGAAGAACGTGCTCTCGCCGTCGCAGCCGCCCGTGGCGGCCTCGCTGCCGCCCAGCTCGCCCGTGCCGGTGCAGACGCCGCCGATGCAGACCTCGCCGGTCCCGACGCAGCAGCCGCTCGCGTCCCCGCAGCAGGGTCAGCAGTCGATGCAGCAGGCGCCCGCGTGGGGCTCGCTCGCACGCGCGCCCAACGCGGTGCACGTGGAGCAGCCGCCCGCGCTGCCTGGCTCGACGCCCAAGGTCGCGTGGCTCGTGCTGGGCCTCGGTGCCCTGCTCGCGCTGCTCGGCACCGCCGCGCTGGTCCTGGCGCTGCTGCTCCGTTGAGCCGTCTCCCAAGCCTCGCGGTCAAACGAGGTCAAAGGTCGGCTCGTGGCTGGGCGACCCCGTTGACCCGCCCATGTCACCGGCTACCCTCCGACGCCCATGGTTGAGGCCTCGCTACCGAACGTTCTCGCTCAGCGCTTTCAAGTGAGCGATCGGATCGCGACCGGCCAGGCCGGCACGACCTACCGCGTGACGGAGATCGCCACGCAGCGCGTCGGCGCGCTCAAGGTGATCGATGCCGCGCGTGGATGGACCGCCGCCGAGCGCGGACGGCTCGGCCGCGAGCTCGAGAAGCTCGCGACGCTCAAGCATCCCTACCTCGCGGAGGTCTACGCCACCGGCGTCGCGGACGAGCTGCCGTGGATCTTCCGCGTCGAGGTCGAGGGCGAGTCGCTGCGCGCGAAGATCGAGCAGTCGCGACAGAGCGGTCAGCCGTACGCCGGCGCGCTCCACGCGATCGCGCAGCTCTCGGCCGCGCTCGACGAGGTGCACCGCGCAGGCTTGCTCCAGCGCGATCTGTCACCCGAGCACGTGATCGTGCGACCCGATGGGACGGTCGGTCTCATCGACACGGGCGTCGCGATGCGCATCGCGTCGGCGTCCGTGTTCGAGATCGCGGGCAAGCCGGCGTACGTCTCGCCCGAGCACGCGACGGGCAAGCTCGTCAGCTTCCGCAGCGACCTCTACGCGCTCGGCTGCATGCTCTACGAGATGCTCACGGGCGCCCCGCCGTTCGTGGGCGCCGCCGACCAGGTGCTCGAGGCGCACCGCAGCAAGCCCGCGCCCGCGCTCGAAGGTCAGCCGCCGCCGGTCACAGCGCTCGTCGCGCAGCTGCTCCAGAAGGATCCGCGCGATCGCCCGTTCTCCGCGCAGCAGGTGCGACGCACGCTCGAGCCACTCACGGGTGCGCTCTCGGTGCCGCAGTCCAAGCCGCAGGCGGGAGGCACGCTGCTCGGCCTCGCCGCGGTGAGCGCAGCGCCGCGCGCGGACGCGACCGAGCACCTCAACGCGCTCGACGTCGCGAAGATGGCGCTCGCGCCC